>JAILHX010000025.1 GCA_024695565.1 Saccharofermentans sp.
TTTTACAATACCCGAAGGATACACAGTTACTGCGATTACCTGTCGCCATTCCAATACGAGAAGAACTATGACATCCGGTTCAAGAGAACACTAAGCGCTTAATTTTGTGAAATCACTGTCCGTTATCTTGACAGAGCACCAGAAATGATTTTCTTTTGACCTTATTTTCGAGTCCCGAAAACTATATATTGTGGTTTGCGCGTCCCTTACCTCAAAATGCATTTTGAGTAAAGTCTTTTTTGATTTTTGTCAAACGATTGTCACAACTCTGCAAAGCAAGACATATTCAGACCGTCTATAATCTAAACACCTGTTGAGGGATTTTAAGCGAGAGGGGGAGAGCTTATGTCGTATGGACGTGTCCGCAAACCGGCTAAAATAGAGCGTTACGGTACTACAGAACGCGATGTCGAGAAGAAGCGGGCCAGAGTCCTCATCATATGCGCCCTCATCATCGTAATATGTGGAATCCTCGACGCGATCTTCCTCATCGGAATATTTAGTCAGTAACACAAAAGTGTTGAAAAAGCTGCCCCTGGTCAAGGCAGCTTTTTGATGATTTGGGGTTAGGACGGCGTTATCTTGGGGGGCTAAGATTTCCGTTTTCCACCTCAAAATCGCACCGATTGCTTGGATTTTGAGGTGGATTTTGGCTGGAAAAGAGGAAATCCACCCGGTTTTCCACCCATGGTAGTGGATTTTGCGGTGGATTTTTCGAAAACCATTAGTCAAGAATGCTTGAAGCCCGGGGCCGGATGGCTGACCATACAGCTGAAAGACATGCTTTAATTGCAAAACGGCCACCTCTCGTATATACTTACACACGTAATATTATTAATAATATAGGGAGCAAGTTAAATGAAAGTTTCCGAACTGTTTTTAGCAACACAAAGAGAGATTCCTGCAGATGCAGAGATTCCGTCACACAGACTGATGCTCAGAGCGGGCCTGATCCGCAAGATGGCATCCGGTATCTATTCATTCATGCCCATGGGCTACCGTACATACCGTAAGGTAGAGGCAGTCATCAGGGAAGAGATGGATAAGGCAGGAGCACAGGAGCTCATCATGCCGGCACTTCTTCCTGCTGAGGCTTACCAGGGTTCAGGCAGATGGGAAAAATTCGGTCCTGAGATGTTCAGGTTATCAGACAGAGGCGGCAGATCATTCTGCTTAGGTCCTACACACGAGGAGCCTTTCACAGAGGCTGTTAGAGATTCCATCAGATCTTACAAGCAGCTCCCTGTAACTTTATATCAGATCCAGCACAAGTACAGAGACGAGAAGCGTCCGAGATTCGGTGTTATCAGAGCTAGAGAATTCGTCATGAAGGATGCATATTCCTTCGACGTTGACGAGGCAGGTCTCGATGTCTCATACAAGAAGATGTACGACGCTTACAGAGCAATCTTTGACAGACTCGGACTGGATTACACGATCGTTGATGCTGACTCAGGCGCAATGGGCGGTTCAGGCTCACAGGAGTTCATGGTAAAGAGTGAAGTCGGTGAGGATGCTATCTGCTTCTGCGATGAATGCGGATATGCAGCTAACGAGGAGAAGGCAGGATGGACAAGACCTGAGGCTGAGACAGCAGCAGAACTCCCCATCGAGAAGATCCACACTCCTGACGTTAAGACTATCGAAGAACTCTGCGGATTCCTTAACTGCGGTCCTGAGGCTTTCGTTAAGACGATAATCTACAACATTGATGGTAAGTTTGTTGCTGCAATGTGCAGAGGCGACCGTGACGTCAATGAGACAAAGCTCGGCAACCTCTACGATGCAACAGAGATGGAACTCGCTGCATTTGCTGACGTTGAGATGATCACAGGCGCAAAGGTTGGTTTTGCAGGTCCTGTTAACCTCAAGCAGAAGATCGAGATCGTTGTCGATCCTGAAGTTGCAGGCATGAAGAACTTCGTAGTCGGCGCATGCGAATCTGACTATCACTTCAAGAACGTTAATATCGGCAGAGATTTCGAAGCAGATAAGATCTCTGATATCACAAACGCAAAAGAGGGCGATATCTGCCCTAAGTGCGGCAAGGGCAAGCTCGGAATGGCAAGAGGCGTTGAGGTTGGCCACATCTTCAAGCTCGGCACAAAGTATTCAGATGCACTGGGCTGTGTATATCTTGATAACAACGGTAAGGAACACAGCATGGTAATGGGATGCTACGGTATCGGCGTATCCAGAGTTCTCGCAGCTATCATCGAGCAGTATCACGATGATGACGGAATCATCTGGCCTTCCATCGTTGCTCCTTACAAGGTGATCATCGTTCCCACAAAGGTTAACGACGAAGAAGTTATGGGTGTTGCCAATAAGATCTACGACGAACTGTTGGCAGCAGGTGTTGAAGTCCTCATCGACGACAGAAATGAGCGTCCCGGCGTTAAGTTCAAGGATGCAGACCTCCTCGGTATTCCGCTCCGTATCACCGTCGGAAGAAGAGCTGCGGAAGGCATTGTTGAAGTTAAGAGAAGAAACGAGACAGACGCTTCAGAGATCACCGGAGAAGAGGCAATCAAGCTCGCTAAGGAGATCTGAATTTGGTATTGAAAGCAATAGCTTCCATAATACTCTGCGTATCCGTTATCCTGGGAGGTCTTCCGATCGGAGGAGGATCCCTTATGGACAAAAAGGGCAATTTCAGGCCCGCTGCATTTGACGGCTATCAGCTGACCCTTGCAGACGGCGGAACGGTTAATATGAGTATTGTCGGTAAGAATCTTGTTTTCAATTCAGACAGAGACCGTAAATTCAACATAACCATCTCCAAGCTTAAGGCCATGAGGACCGTAAAGAACTTCGCCATGAGCGGAACCACGTTCAGTGTTGAGGTCGCTAGCCTTATGTCTGATGATGTTCTTTACTATGTAAGTGTCGGTTATGAGGCTTACGGATTAAGTCTTGCGGTAAGTGACAACATTATCTTCAAGAGCGGCGATAAGGTTTACTTCTGGAAAAACGTAAATCAGGACTACAATCTCGAATCAACTTCAGAGATGTGGACTGATGAACAGTCACTTAAGGAATGCCTCGAACCGCAGAATGATGTTGAGTGCGATGATCCCGTTATCATCGAGTATTCGAACCGCATCTGCAAAGGTGCAGCCGATGATTGGGAGAAGGTCTTCGATATCTATATGTTTATCGCAGGTGAGATGGCATATGACGAAGGTGAGGCGGATGCCGATTACGGCGGATATCAGGACAGCGCGCTCGATGTTATTAGAGACGGCAAAGCAATCTGCGAAGGTTTTTCAAATGCCTTTGTTGCTCTCTGCAGGGCACAGGGCATTCCTGCTGTTGTTGAGTTCGGAATCGGTTTTGCAGATTATGAGGAAATGACCGAGAGAGTTCCTGATGTTGAAGACTGGGCAGACCACGCCTGGGCGGCAGTTTATCTCGGCGGCAAGTGGCATTTTGTTGATCCTACCTTTGACATGAACCGTTTTGTTGATTCAAAGGGCAACGTCACAACTTACGACTATTCCACATACTATTATCTCCTTCCTCTTGAAGCATTCTCCAACGACCACAGGATACTTGATGCCGATACGAGACATGGTATTCCGAGTGCAGGTTATTGCGGAGATTACGCGACATACGAGATCACCAGAGACGGTGTCTGCTACATCAAGGGTGACGGAACGATAAAGATGCCTGCGGGTGTCAACGGATTCAGCAAGATAGTTTTCGATCCGGACTGCAACATTACGACGATCGGAACTGACTGTTTCTGCGACTGTGACCTGATAACGACAGTTGTGCTGCCGGAGTCGGTAACAACCATCAAGGATTATGCTTTCGATTCGTGTGAAGACCTCGAATACATCTATCTTCCTGACGGTTTGGAGTCGATAGGCACGAAGGCATTTTACTATTGCGATGAATTAAGTTATGTTTATGTTCCCGATTCGGTTTCTGCTATCGGTTTGCTGGCATTTGATGACTGCCCGAGGCTCTATATCAGCCTGCCGTCAAGATTCAGTTATATGACTGCCGGTTACAGCGTGGAACCGATGTATGTTGATTACAGATAATTTGTGCCCGGTGTAAAGGGCGTTAGTTTGGAGAGATTATGTCTTACATAGAATTCCGTAATGTTAAGAAAGTTTACAAGACCGGTTCGGTTGATGTCACGGCGCTTGACGGAGCCGATTTCTACATCGAGAAAGGCGAGCTCTGCGTAATAGTCGGACAGTCCGGCGCAGGCAAGACGACTCTCCTTAATATCTTAGGCGGAATGGACAAACTCTCGTCAGGACAGGTGTTCCTCGACGGCAAAGAGATATCAAGACTTAACAGTAACGAACTGGCGCAGTTCAGAAGACATGATGTCGGATTCGTTTTTCAGTTCTATAACCTTATTCCGAATCTTACGGCATATGAGAACATCGAGATGGCTGCGCAGCTCGTAAAAGATCCTATTGATTGCGATCTGTTGATCAATGAAGTTGGTCTCGGCAATCGAAAGAATAATTTCCCGGCACAGTTGTCGGGTGGTGAGCAGCAGCGAGTTTCGATCGCAAGAGCAATCGCCAAGAACCCGAAGCTGCTGCTGTGCGACGAACCTACAGGCGCACTGGACTATCAGACAGGTAAGGCAATATTAAAGCTCCTCCAGGCGCTCAGTACCGAGAAGGGAATGACTGTCGTAATCATTACACATAACTCCGCGCTGACCGCGATGGCGGACAGGGTCATACGTGTTAAGAACGGCAGGATAACAAGCAATATCGTTAATCAGAATCCCGTTAACGTGGATACTATCGAGTGGTAATGAGCCCGTACGTAAAGACAATCTTAAGATCAATAAAAATGACGCTCCCGAGATTCCTCGCGATCTTCGCGATAATCGCTCTGGGCGTCGGATTTTTCGCGGGTCTGAAAGCTACGACTCCGTCCATGGTCCTGACAGGTGACATATACATAAAAGAGCATGCACTTTATGATTTTAAGCTTTTGTCGACGATCGGTTTTACGGATGATGACATCGAAGAACTGAAAAAGAGGACAGGGTGCATCGTTGAGGGCGCATATTCCGTTGACTGTGTGGTTTATGTCGGTGATGGCGAGAAGACACACACGATAAAGTTCTTATCCATTACGGATAACGTAAACAAGCTCTCTCTCGAAACCGGAAGGCTGCCGGAGAAAGCCGACGAGATAGTTGTGGATGCCTTTATCTGTCCGGATATGAAGCCGGGTACCAAGGTCGTTATTGCAGATGAGACATCGGCGGCTTCGAAAGAGATGCTCAGATACAAAGAGTATACCGTTGTAGGAACGGCAAGAACTCCCGCATATCTTCACTTCCAGAGAGATACTTCTAATGAGGGTTCGGGAAGCATTGGTTTCTATGTCTGTGCGTTGCCGGGAGCATTTGATTCAGAGTATTATACCGAGGCTTATCTTTTCGCTGATACAGGTTATTACATCTATTCTGATGAGTATAAGGACTGGGCAGGTTCTGCCGAAAAGCAGTACAAGGTTGCATTAAAAGGCGTTATCCAGGACAGATTTGATAAGCTCCTAAGAGATGAATATGACAAGCTGTACGACGGTATCGATGAATTCAACGACGGCATAGATGAAGGCTGGAAAAAGATCGAAGACGGCCGTGCCGAACTCGATGAGGCAAAGAAGAAATTAGAGGATGCGCAGGCGGAGATCGATAAGGGACGTAAGGAATTAGAGGACGGCAAAGCAACTCTCGATAAGACCTCTGCAACTCTGTCTGATTATAAGAAACAGCTCACATCCACCAAGGTTCTCCTTGAGGCCTCCAAAGACAGCCTCGACAGGCAGAAGGATGATCTGGATTCCCTGCAGAGCGACATAAATGACCTGTATTCCGAATTATCCGAAGCGCGTTCTGATCTCAGCACTTCGAGAGTGCAGAATAAGACAAGGATTTCCACCGTCAGTTATCTGATATCTTCCTATAAGACCGTGATCGCCGATCTTGACGCGGGAATCGAGAATAATACGAAAAGACTTGAGGAAGCCGATACGGAATTTGAGCGCAACGTTATTCAGGCGCAGATAGATTATCAGACAGAATCCCGCGAGTATTATGCAGGGCTTTTAGAGGATGCTGAAGATGAATTGGAGCGCCTGGAAGAAAAGAATGATAAATTCGACAGCATGCAGGATGAGATCGACGCAAAGCAGAAAGAGTATGAGGGCCTGATCTCGACCTATAACGATAAGTACCAGAAGTATCTGATGGAAAAAGTTACATATGACACGAGCCTTGTGTCTTATGAGAATTCCAAGGATCAGTATGATACTGCATACAAGCAGTATTCTGACGGACTCGCACAGTACTGGGATGCTTATCACCAGTTAGAGGATGCACAGGAACAGGTGGATGACGGCTGGGAGGAATATAACAAGGGCGTAAGGGAACTCTGGAAAGGTTATTCCGAATATTCAACTACGGCAGATACCATCTACAAGGCAAATCTGGTATACGGATACACGATACTCGAGAGTGTTGATAATCCTTCGACATATGTTCTCGGAAGAGATAAGAATACGGGCTATGTGTGCTTTGATAATGACTCACAGATCGTCGAAGGCATAACCACGGTATTCCCGATATTCTTCTTTGCCATCGCAGCGCTGGTATGTTCAACAACGATGAGCAGAATGGTAGGCGATGAGCGAGGCATCATCGGAACAATGAGAGCATTGGGATACTCGGATTTTGCGATCGTAATGAAGTACGTGATATACGCAGGTTCTGCTGCGATATTAGGCTGCACATTGGGATATCTGGGAGGAACAAGACTCTTTCCGTGGGTAATCTGGGAAGCGTACAGGATGATGTACGGTTTTGCCCCGATAACATATAACGTGGGCGTTCCGCTCTTTATTCTTGTCCTGGCAGTATCACTCATCTGTACTGTCGGTGTATCAGTATTTACTGCAGCTTCGAGTCTTAAGGGAATGCCTGCCGAGCTCATCAGACCAAAGGCTCCGCTCCCGGGCAAGCGTATCCTTTTGGAATATGTTCCCTTTATCTGGAAGCCTCTGAAGTTCCTTTACAAGGTGTCTTTGCGCAACGTTTTCAGATTCAAGAAGAGAATGTTCATGATGATCGTCGGCATTGCGGGATGCACGTCTTTGCTCATTACCGCATTCGGTCTGAACGACTCTATATGTAATCTTGTAAATTTCCAGTACGACAGGATTACCAAGTATGATGTCAGCGTTGTTTTCGACAGCCGTTACAGACAGTATGAGATCGAAGACGCTGCCAAAGAAGCAGGCGAGTACGCAGGCATAGATTATATCGCTGCGGTAGTTAAGAGTGATTCTGCCAGAAACAGCACTTCCGGTTATGTTAGAGACGTTTCACTGATGATCTCTGATGACCCGAACATCAATGAGATCTTCGGCATTATGGATTATAAGACAAAAGAGGTCCTGAGCTGGCCCAAAGACGGCGAAGTGGTCATCTCCCAGAAGCTCGCAGAACTCAACAAAGTCAAGGCCGGAGACACTTTAACATTGTTATACGGCGATGATGACCATGAAGTAAACGTCACTGTAGGCGCTGTTTTTGAGAATTACACATACCACTATGTGTACATGACGCCTGAGACATACAGACAGATCTTCGGCAAGCCTTATACGCCTGAGACGCTCCTGATCTCAACGGATACCGATTCAAGTGAAGAAAATTTCAGGTTCGCTTCGTATCTGTCCGACAACTATAAGCTTAAGACATGGGCACTGACTTCAACATCGAGAGAATCCTTCTCGAAAACAATGGAGAGGATGAATTACATAATCGTCCTGGTAATCTTATGCGCCGCTGCGCTTGCTTTTATCGTGCTGTTCAACCTTAATAACATCAACATCACCGAGCGTATAAGAGAGATCGCGACGCTGAAAGTCATGGGATTTAACCGCAATGAGACAGGCGCTTATGTAACCCGTGAGAACATTATCCTCGTGCTCATCGGATTCCTGGTCGGAATCCCTCTGGGCATCCTGCTGCATAAGTTCGTCATGGCGCAGATCGCGATGGACATGGTCGCATATGACGTAACCATCGTACCCGTAAGTTATGCGTATTCTCTCGGAATGGTAATCCTGTTCTCGACAATCGTAAGCCTCTTTATGAGAGCAAAGATCGAGAAGATAGACATGGCTGAGTCGCTGAAGAGCGCTGAGTAAAAATGTCACTGATAACGCATGAAAAAGGATGCCTCTTTATGAGACATCCTTCCCGAAAACATTTTACGTTTCTATCGTTTATTCTTCGTTGTCAGCCATCCAGCTCTGGTGATAATTCTTGCGGCGGTACTCTTCAGGAGTCATGCCGGTGCTCTTCTTGAAAACCTGAATGAAGTGGGACTGTGATGAGAATCCCAGATAATTTGCAATCGAGAGGGAAGACTCGTCGAGATGTCTTAACATGTTACATGCAACATTGATCTTCTGGTCTCTGATATAGCGGCTCAGAGTTATGCCCATTTCCTGTTTGAAGAGCTTGGAAAGGTAACTTGAGTTAAGTGACAGGGAATCAGCGATCGATTCGACCGTGAGGTTCTCCTGGATGTGTGATCTGATGTAATCGATCGCTACGACGATGTGGCGTGATACAACGCGGTTCTTGGACAGGTCGCTCATCTTTTTGCAGTATGTGCGTAGCATGTCGTTCTGTACCTCGTATATTTCCTGAACGGTGGTAGCCGCATCGATGAGGCCGATATAGATATCGCTCAGGATATAGGATACTGATATTTCAAGTCCTGCCTCGATACAAAATCTGCTGACCATGGCAACAAGGATGACCGTGTGGTACTTAACATTACGCACCTTGTCCGGACTTAATGTGCCGAGTGCCTGGTCCTCTTTGGACCATTTGCTCATTGTCTCTTCGAGTCTTCTGTAGTTGCCGCTGGCGACTAATTCATAGAAACTGATCTCG
Organism: Saccharofermentans sp.; assembly: GCA_024695565.1. Next base: position 8,960 of record JAILHX010000025.1, read on the forward strand.
GTGTTGTAGGAGACCTGACGCTTGCCGGATTCGACATCATCCATCAGTCTTTTTGCCAGTTCTTTCTCAACGTTCATACTCATGTTCCTCGTGCAAAAAATATTGATAGTCAAATTTAAAACGGTTTGTCTGATTTCTTATAAAAATTGTATATTTCTTTTATGAAACTGTAAAGTGGATTTGATAAAACCGCTTGTTTTCGGGCTTCCCGGAATTATTACATATGTAGTTAAATTAGGGCTTTGCACGTAAAATAATATTGAGTTATATCCTAAAAAGTAATATCATTTTTAATGAAGTAATATAGGGAGGAATGCGCATATATGACCGATGAACTTAAAGACATAATTTATGCCGATTTGTTCAGATACACGGGCAATGCGCGCCGTTACAAGAACATCTATACCTGCTATCTCGAAGAGCGCAGGTCTTCTCCCGAATTCAGTTATATCAGCGTCATGAGACGCACACGTTATTATTCCGATCAGATCAAGAAATATGACGGTATCAGAAGAAAGCTTTTCCAGGTTAAATTTGCGGTAAGCAACTGGAGACTCGACCGTCTGAGCCGTAAATATCACTTCCAGATCCCTTACGATACAGAGATCGGCAAGGGTTTTTACCTCGCGCATTTCGGCCGTGTCATCATTCACCCGAAGAGCGTTATCGGTCATAACGTAAATGTATCGACGGGTGTTGTAATCGGAACCCAGTTCAGAGGTAAGAGGAAGGGTTCACCTCATATCGGTAATTATGTATGGATCGGTGCAAATGCCGTAATCGTAGGAAATATCAGGATCGGCAACAACGTCCTCATCGCTCCCGGCGCATATGTCAACTTTGACGTACCGGACGGCTCTATCGTAATCGGTAACCCCGGCCTTATTAGAAGGTCTCCGGGCGCTACGCTTAACTACATCAACAACACCATCCTCTTCGACGAATATAATGTCCGTTCGGAAGGAGTTAAGCAGTGGTAAGCGCAGAAAATTACAAAAACAACAGAGAGCGTTTTGCCGCCGCGCTGCCTGACTGCACCGCGGCGTTGCTCTTCTCAGGTGAGAATAAACATATGTCGGGCGATACGGACTATCGCTTTTTTGTTGACCGCAACTTTTTCTATCTGACAGGCCTCGAGAACGCAGAGTATGTTCTGCTCATCGAGAAAAATAGCGGCATTGTCAGCACGAGACTCTATGCGCCTGCGAGAGATTCCATGAAGGAGCGCTGGCACGGAAAGCGTCAGGATTTTGCGGATATCGCAGCTGCCGCCGGACTGGCCGCTGAAGAGGTGCTGGATCTCGAGAAATACGAAGAGAAAGAATTCGAACTCATCAGAAATGAAGAAGTAAAGTTATATCTGGACAAAACTTCTGTCATGGCAAAGCCTCATGAACTCAGGACCAAAATAGAGAAGAACGGCAGGAAGGTAGCGGATCTGTCGGAGATAACTACACCCTTACGTCTTATCAAGCAGCCTTATGAGATTGAATCGATAATAGAAGCTGCAAGGATCACCGAGGAAGCAATTGAAGAGATGAAGACTCTCATCCGTCCCGGTGTTTCTGAGTACGAACTCTATACAAAACTTGAATATGAGATGGCACGCCGCAGCACCATGAACTTTGCTTTTGAGACGATAGTTTCCTGCGGAAGGAACGCATTCTATCTGCACCATTCCGAGCCTGAGAAGGAAGGCGACGGCATCGCCCGTGAAGGCTCGATGATACAGCTCGATCTCGGCGCCAGAGTGAACGGATACTGCGCGGATATTTCACGAGTTTTCTTTTTAGGACAACCTTCAGGAGAAAACGACCGCAGGATGAAACTGCTCGGGCTCATTCAGGAGCTCAGAAAGGCCGCATTTGACTTCATTGCGCCCGGGAAAACCTTTGCTGAACTTAATTCACAAATGTATGACATCGCAGGCAAATGGCTTGCAGGACAAGGACTAATACCCGATAATTTTACAGTGGAGGAAGTGCGTCAATACTACTGGCACAACACCTCTCATTACCTCGGTCTGGACGTTCACGACGTCGGTCCGAGGGACAAAGCATTTGAATCAGGTAATTGTCTTGCAGTCGAGCCCGGTGTTTATATTCCTGAATGGAACATCGGATTCAGGATCGAGGACGACTGCCTGGTAACTGAAAACGGCTGCCAGCTCCTGAGCTCCGGGAATGACAGCCCGGAGGGTATAATTGTCGGATAATTCATCACCTGTAACCGCCATTCTCATTGCGGTATTAATAGTGCTCATCATTGTCCTCGTTGCCGGAGGACTATTTGTGATGTTCATGTCTTATACCGACAAGGTTTTCAAGCAGGTATTCAGAAGACCGAAGCCGCAGCCCCAGGTTGACAGATCTCCTACAAAGATCGACAGAAGTACGATAATAGGGCGCGGCAAGAACTGGTTCTATACATTCCATAACGAATGGCTCGGTGTAAGGACAACGTCTTTCGACGGGTGCAAGCTGTCAGGCTATTACAGACCTTCTTCAGATTCCACGTGCCGTAATATGGTAATCCTTGTACACGGATATGATGAATCGCCGGCCGAGATGGCTGCATACGCGAGGCTCATGATGCGTAAGGTCCAGTGTCACTGCATCATCACGCATATGAGAGGACACGGCATGAGCGGCGGCAAGAACTTTACGTGGGGTCTTATGGAGAGTGTCGATCTCGACGCATGGTTCGCGTTTACAAAAAGACGTTTGGGCAATAACTGCCGTATCTATCTGGTCTCAAGGGGAGCGGGCGCAACGGCTTGTCTGCTCGCGGCTCAGCAGCAGGGATTCGACAGCAATGTTGTCGGAATTATAGCCGATTCACCGGTGGCATCTTTAACATCGTTTTTGAAGAACTCGTTGTCGAAGAGCACGAAGATATCTCCTGATGCGATCATCGCACGCATTAGAAAACTCGCGCAGAAGAACTTCGGATTTGATATCAACCGCTGTGACGCGACTGATCATGCAAGTTCCATCAAGGTTCCGGTCTTGATCTTCCAGGGCGGTGAGGATGATGTAACTGTTCCTTCAGGTTCTCGCGATATCTACGACGGCCTCCGCTCCCGAAAGAGAATGGTCATCGTCAATAACGCAAAGCACCTTGAATGTTACGAGAAATCACAGGCCATGTACGAGCGGGAAGTGCAGAAGTTCATTGAATCTTGTATAGTCCGACTCGTAAAGATTGGTAGACTATAAAACACTTTTAGCTATTTTTCTAATATGAGTATTTGAAAAAAGGTGTTATAACCTTTTAGTTTGCATACGCAGTCTTATTTGAGGATGATTTCCCGGACAATTAAAAGCGCGTTTGTAAAGGTCTTAAGACCGTATTTTGAATTGGGGAAAATGAGTACTAATACCGTTAAGAAACAGTCTATGCTGGAAGGGAGCCTGTGGAATAAGATCCTCGGGTTTGCGTTCCCTCTGGCTCTGACGGGAATACTGCAGCAGCTGTTCAATGCAGCAGATATCGCAGTTGTCGGTAACTATGCAGGAGACCTGGGCGAGATCGCAATGGCTGCCGTAGGAGCAAATACTCCGCTCATATCACTCGTTGTTAATTCATTCCTGGGAATTTCTCTGGGATCAAATGTAATAATCGCTAATGCGATCGGACGTAAGGATAATGAGACAGTCAAGAAGGCTGTCCACACATCCATCATCGTTGCACTGATAAGCGGTCTTGTAGTATCTCTTGTTGCAGAACTTCTGGCAGAACCCGTCCTAAGATCACAGAACATCTCAGATGAGTCTGTAGGTCTTGCGATACTTTATTTCAGGATCTACATGGCAGGTCTTCCGGTCATCCTTTTATATAACTTCGAAGCGGCGATATTCAGGGGAATGGGTAATACAAAGATACCTTTTCTTGCACTCATCATATCAGGCGGGATCAACGTCATCCTGAACATATTCTTCGTTGTTGTTCTGCACCGTACGGTTGACGGCGTAGCTGCTGCTACGGTCATCTCAAATTTCATAAGCAGCCTGATACTTCTCCTGTTCCTCATTAAGTCGGATACGGCTGCTAAATTCGAATTCAAATCGCTCAGGATCAACGGTGCAGTACTCTGGAAGATACTTAAGATCGGTATTCCCGCAGGTCTTCAGGCGATCGTATTCTCATCTGCAAATATCATCATCCAGGCAGCGATCAACAGCCTCGGAACGCTGGTAGCCGCAGCATCTTCAGCCGCATTCAATATCGAGATATTCTCATACTATGTGCTCAACAGTTTCGGTCAGGCATGCACGACATTTACGGGCCAGAATTTCGGTGCGCGTAAGATCGACAGATGCAAGAGATCTTTAAGGCTCTGCCTTCTCGAAGGTATAGTTATCGAAGGACTTATGGTATTGTTCCTTCTTGTCTTCGGCAAGAACCTGATCGCCATATTCAGACCTGACAATCCGGAACTCGTTGAGATCGGATACATCCGAGTCATGTTCATCACGATCGCGCATCTTTTCTCGCTGTTCTATGACGTAATGAGCGGTTACATGAGAGGCTACGGAATCTCACTGACTCCGGCGCTTGTTACCATGGTTTGCATCTGCGGAACAAGAATAATATGGATATATACTGTTTTCGAGCAGTTCAGATCATTCAAGAGCATAATGGCGGTCTATCCGCTGAGCCTGGGCCTTAATGCGGTCGCAATATTCATATTGCTGCTTATTAAGCGACCTGCCAAAAAGTACGGGAATAAAACGGCCCAAAATAGTAACGTGTAATACTTGTTTTTAAGATGTCCGTATAGTATAGTTTTCGCGACAAATGGAAACGGGGAGCCCAAGTGACGGCTGAGAGGGATTTAAACAGTCCGACCCGCTGAACCTGACGGATAATGCCGGCGTAGGGAAACACATATTTTGCTCCTCTTGTCATTGGTATTGTCTGTGGTTTGGCAGACTTCCCGTAAATACCAAATGGCGGAGGTTTTTTTATGTCCAAACAATCCACAAGATCCAACCGCGAGAACATCCTCAAGATCTCGACCGGCGGTATCTGCCTCGCACTGGCATTTGTTCTCTCACAGTTAAAGCTGTTCGAGATGCCGATGGGCGGTACTGTCACACCCGCATCAACACTTCCGATCATCGTTTACGGTGTTGCTTTCGGACCTGTATGGGGATTCATCATCGCATTCATTTTCAGTCTTTTGCAGCTCATCGGCGGATGGCTCGTAACACCTTTCCAGGTGTTCCTCGATTATACGATCGGTTATACGGCATTGGGCTGCGCTGGTTTTGCAGCACTTAAGGTTGCTGACAGATCCAAGATCCACGGAGCTCTCGGCAGATTCAGAAGCACATCGCTCATCAAGATCCTGGCATTCACCGTAGTTGCATACATCGTAAGATGGCTCGGTTCTGTTGCTTCAGGCGTTATCTTCTATGCTGAATATGCAGCTGACGCAGGATATGACAACGCTCTCGTATATTCAATGGTATACAACGGTTCATTCCTTCTTGCTGACCTCGCGATCCTTGCAGTTGTGCTCGTTATCCTTTACATGGTTCTTCCTTCATCAAAAGAAGATACGACACTTATTTCCATCAAGAAATATACTGCTGAATTCATCGGCACATTCGTACTTGTATTCGTTGGATGCGGTACGGCAATGACAGTCGGATGCGATTCAACAAACGGCTGCGGATATATTCTTACGGCTCTTGCATTCGGTCTTGTTATCGTTGCAATGGCATACTCTATCGGCAACATCTCAGGATGCCACATCAATCCTGCAGTATCTCTTGCAATGTTTATCTCCGGCAAGATCACGATCGGTGATTTCTGGGGCTATGTTGTATTCCAGATCCTTGGTTCAATCACAGGTGCCGGACTTCTCCAGTATCTGTTCTCACTGTCAGGTAAGATCGACATGACAGGCGTTTACGATGCAGCAGAAGGTGAGATGGCTTCATGGGGACTCGGAGCTAACGGTCTTGCAGGTGTAGGCGGCAACATCGCTGCAGGCATCATCATCGAACTGCTCCTTACATTCATCTTCGTGCTCGCTATCCTTGGCGTTACTGACAGCAAGTTCAAGCACAGTTCATTCGGCGGTGTCGTAATCGGTCTCGCACTTGTTCTCGTACACATTCTCGGAATCGGTTTCACCGGAACATCAGTTAACCCTGCACGTTCCATCGGACCTGCACTCTTTGCAGGCGGCAGCGCTCTTACAGATCTCTTTGTATTCATCGTTGCGCCTCTGGCAGGCGGCGCTCTCGCAGCACTCATCTACATGGGTCTGTCAAAGAGCAAGGATGATGACAAGGAAGAGGCAAAAGCAAAATAAAGGATCTTATAAGATTCCTTTCACGTTAAGAAAGCCCGGTCAGAGTCGGAATAGCTCTGCCGGGCTTTTTGCTTCTTGATTTTTGTTTCGTTTTCGGAGAGGGAAGAGATTACTCTTCGGATTTCTGTTCCTGGATCTCACGGATCAGTTTGTCCTGCTTTTTGGTCTCGGCGAAAACTCTCCAATAATAAAATGCTGCAAGTATCACATAGGGTATCGTAAACGAACGCCAGAGTTCGAACCAGCCGCGGGGTGTCACGGGACCGGCGAAAAAGCTCACTATCCATATAAACAGCGCGCTGATGCCACAGGCGGCAAGATACTGAACGACGATCATAAAGAGCGGGCTGAAATTATCGAACAGTTTATGAAGATACAGTACAAATGTACCGATCACACATAAACCGAACATGACCATGACATTGATGTTGTTTGTCTCGAAACCTGCTATTTGATCTATGACCGCGCCTGCGACCGAGACCAGCGCGTAAACGCAGCAGACTTCAACTAAATACTGTTTTAATCTGGCTAACATCAGCTCATCCTCCTCATTCTCTGGAGATAATCATTGAAGCTCTTTTTGTAACTTCTGTTAATGCAGATCCTCTCGCCGTTATCGAAAGAGGCATAGACCTTCATGTTAAGGTCAGGCTTTAACTGTTTTATTTTGTAGATGTTTATCAGGTTTGATTTCGATACGCGGACAAAACCGTAGTTCCATAACATTTCTTCGCATGATGCGAGAGTATTCATCAGACGGAAAACACCGTTCTTTGTATATGCGAAAAGCTTGCGGTCGATGTGGTCGAGATAATAGATCTCCTTTGGATCGAGCAGGATCGCTTCGCCGTCATCCATGTCTTCATCAGCAGGGCGCCCCTGCAGTGAGGGACGCTCCGAGTTGACTGTATCGATTATCTGTCTGATCGCCGGACGCATATTAGCGAAATACACGTCAACGTGTTCATTTGTGTTGTTCTTATCCTCGTAAAGATTGAGTTTCATTTTTCAGATTCCGACTCCGTTAAGAAAGCTCTCTACGCTGTTCATGTATCCTTCGGGATCATCGATGATGCCTTCGATATGAGCGCTGTCTGCGTGGTAGATCGCCTTGTTTTCGCAAGCTATATTATCATAAACCTGCATTACCTGGTCAGGGAGGCAGACCTCATCCTTATCAGAGACAATAATCATTGTAGGAATGTAATCATTTTTAACGATGTTGATAGTGTCGCCGTCGTCGTAATCAATGCCGTTTGCGACCTTCATGAAGACCTTGCTGGTGCCTGTAAGATAATTTGCCATGAAAGAATCTGTATCGCCGTCACCGAACACCTCCCTGAGCATGAGCTCCATTCCGGGAACGGGTGAATCGCAGATTACTGCGTCAGCTGCTTCAACTGTGCCGGGAGTAACTGTGGAGGCATAGATCGCTGTTGTCTGTGCGCCCATTGACTGGCCGTGAACGATAACCTTATTTTCCTTAAGTTCTTCTCTTGCGAACTTTACCATTGCCTTGACGTCGAGTGCCTCGTGAATGCCGAATGTAACCTTGTTATCTGTATTCTCTCCGCAGCCTCTCTGATCGATCGCGATTACGTCAAATCCGTCTTTGATGTACTGCTCAGCGAGAGGATATGTGCAAACTCTGTCTCCGCCTGCGCCGTGAACCAGGATAACGCACTTGCCGCTGTTGTTATCGAAGTATGTTCCGGGAACTGTGTTGCCGTCTTCTGCTGTTGCCTTGATTTCGATTCCTTCGTAAGTATTCATAAACTTCTCTGTATCGTATTCCCAGACCTCGAGCTGCATGATGCTGTTGTCGTGTGTGTCTTTATCTTCGTTCTGGTGAAGGATCCTGTCTGCGACGTATCCGCCCATTGCGATGGAGCCTGCAATCCCCAAAAATGCGATAACTCCGAGTGTGATTCCTAATCCCTTGATGATCTTGTTCTTTTTCATTTTCCTGAACTCCTTTGTGCTTTGCTTGATGAGCTGACTATAACAAAAACGGATCCGCCGTGAAGGCAGATCCGTACAAGTTGCATTTGGGGTTGTCTAAGTTGCAATTCAGGAGGATTGATGTGTATTGCAGCCTGCGGGCATCTTGTTTTCGGGACTTGGGGCTAAGCGAAAACAACGATTACTGAAAAATTACAAAAAAAGGGGGTAAATCATGAACAATTTCGTAATCTTGAGCGAAATTACAGAATTGTTCATTAAAACAGGGCATTTTCTGTAATTTTTCAGTAAATGCAGGTGATTCTCTGACCTCCGAAAACATGCACGTTCTCTTTGGAGTCCCTGTCCGCAAAGTATGTCCAGAGACACACCTGACTGCCGTCAGATGCTTCGTAGAAGTATCCGTCGATGTCAGGTGTATTCTGCTGGCTGTTATCAATACGGTTTGAAGGTCTTTTAATAAAGTCAGGGAATGAACTCATTTTGTTACCTGTCCTTTGCGGTATCTGCCGAAGAAGATACCGTCGTCTACATATTTGTCGGCCTGTGATACCCACATGGGGAACTTGCCCGTGTTGAGCGCCGTCTGGCCGTTGAGCATTCCTGTGTGGAATGAGATATGCCTGAACTGACGGAGAACAAGTTCGAGTCTCGTGTGTTCGCAGTCCGGAGGGCATTCGTAGAGCATCTCGTCAGTGAGTGAATCGATGTAATCGTATGTCTTTTTCTCAATCTGATCCAGGTATTCCAGGAGCTGTTCGTCGGACAGGACTATTGATGTTGGATTGTCCGGATTGTCCATGCCTTCTTCGTGGAAAGAAGGTTCTTCGTATTCGCACGGATTGATGAACCATTTGTCTGCAGAGTGAAGGGCGTGATAGACCCATCTCCAGCAGGGTGCGCCGCAGATAACGGCATCGCGGTCGTATGTGCGGATGGATGTTCTGATATTTAAGAAATTAGGTATAACCATTTCTCGTATTACTTTGCACAGATCATTCATATTGCTGACTCCTTTTCGATAATTTGTTTTTCCCTATTATTAAGATCCCGTAAAATCATATTTGCGGACACCGAGCATCCAGAAAGCGTAGCTTAAGAAAAAGAATACCAGACCTATCAGCGGCGAGAGCCATGACAGGAGAGGAACGTTGCCGGGCTCGAGCAGTACAAGGCTCGGGTAGTAAGCGACGAAAGCGATCGGAATTACGAATGTGAAGATAGCCTTGAACACTTCGTTGAAGATGCTCGCCGGGTACTTCGCGAAATCCTTGAACCTGAACATGATGACCATAACATATCCGGAACCCTGAATCCAGAAGCAGGTGGCTGCTGCCACGTTCATTATTGCAATCATGAAGAGCGAAGCCGTAAGGAGGAATAAGACGGCCTGCGCTATTGTTAAGAACGTGACAGGAATGCCGATCCTGTTCCATGCATATATTAGTGTTCCGAGACCGAATGCGAGTTGTCCCAATCCTTTCACATCGAAAACTTCCGACATGAAGTAGAAGAAGACGTTGACAGGCCTGAAGCAGTACTTGATGAAGTCGCCTGAATATACCATTGCGCGGAGGTTCCAGTTGTTATCAAAGAAGCACTGCACAGGTGTCAACGCAACTAAAGAGAATCCGTATAAGAACAGCATGTGGTTTAAGTCCCAGCCGTTGATGGTAGGGAAGTTATGGAACAATACGATGAAGGTTACAAACCCTGCGAGGTTCGTCATGATCATTCCGAATGTCGAGATGACGAAGTCGGCACGGTAACTCATCTTGCTCTTGAGATCCTGGATAAGGATCTTGCGGTATATGGAAAGATAGAATTTAAGACCTCTCTTTTTAGACATGTCTTTAACCTCCGTTTACCGTTATCTTCTTAACGGCGTGATTCCAGAACAGGATCCCGGCCAGGCCCAGTATCACGCACCAGCCGAGCTGCATTCCCCACATCTTTGCCAGACCTTCAAGCGTGTCTGAACCGCCCTTATTGAGGAGCACCTGGAGCGGTATGTCGTAGATTGCGCGGAACGGCAGCCAGCTGATGATGTTTCTGATACTTTCAGGGAAGAAAGCCAGAGGGATCGAAGCACCCGATAAAACGAGCACTATGGTTTCCTTTACGATGTTGATGCCCCATGTCGATTCCGTGTAGAGGCACAGTGTCGCAACGAGCATCTCAATGGAGAAATTGATGACAAGTGCGAAGATGACTGACACGATGAATCTTACGAGGTTTAATCCTACGGGTATCGCTCCCTTGGTGACGATCATGACCACAATGAATGTGGGGATGAATGCGAGTACGAACTGTGATACGTGTGAACCCGAGTAACTCCAGAACTTGTAGGTGCGGTACTGCATGGGCTTTAACAGATCCAGTATTATCCCGCCTGACTGTATCGAACGGCTCATGTCCCAGACAATGAACATCTCGAGGAAGTTGAACAGGGCCGTTGCGAGGATCAGGTAGATCATCGTATCAGTGAATGTCATGCCGTTTACTACATCGACGCCTGCCGAATCGTATACTGCTTTCCATAGAAAATATACGAGCACCAGGTATATGAGGTTCGCGAACAGCGTAACCGCAGTGCCGAGTCTGAAGTGGAGGGATTCCATGATCCCTGCGCGCAACAGAGCTATGTATTTTCGAAGTGTCATACTGAGCCTCCTTCGTAGATCTTCTTGATGACCTCTTCGGTCGAGATCTCCTGCAGCTGGATGTCCTTAACCTTGTGTGTCTTCTGATACTCGGTGATGACAGTCATGACATCCGTTTTCTTCTCGTCAATGATCGTCTCTTCCCAGGTGTCTTTGTTATCAAGTCTTACGCGCAGTGTTCTGTATGAACCGAAGTAAGACTTCAGGTGTTCTATGTCGTTGTCGTAGATCTTTTTGCCTTCGTCGATGATGATGATCCTCTTGCAGAGAGCGTCAACGTCACCCATGTCGTGAGTCGTGAGGATAACGGTTGTGTTCTTCTCCTTATTAAGGCCGAGGATCAGATCACGGATCTTGGACTTCATGGATACGTCGAGTCCAATCGTGGGCTCATCGAGAAAGACGATACCGGGGTTGTGAAGGAATGCGGCGAGAATGTCGGAGAGCGTTCTCTGTCCCAGTGACATCTGACGAACGGTCTTATGGAGGATAGGTTCGATGTCAACGAGTGACCTGTAGAGTTCGATCATGTCGTCGTAGTCTTTCTGCGGGACCATGTAGATGTCTTTTAAGAGCTTGAATGATTCGATGAGAGGGAGTGCCCACCACAGCTGGCTCCTCTGTCCGAAAACAACACCGATGTTCTCGCAGTTCTTTGTTCTGTCTTTATAGGGGACGAGGCCGTTTACCAGTACGGTTCCCGAAGTGGGTTCCAGAACGCCTGTCATCATCTTTATTGTTGTGGATTTGCCCGCGCCGTTAGGTCCCAGGTATCCTACGATCTCGCCTTGCTTAACGGTGACTGATACGTCCTTTACGGCCGAGATGGTCTTGTAGTCTCTCGAAAACAGATCCCTTATGCTGCCTTTGAGACCTTCGTGGCGGTTGAGAACCTTAAAATCCTTGCAAAGATTCTCCATTACGATTGCGTTTTCTGCCATGATGTTTTTCTCCTTGATTATCCGGTTGATTTTCTGTTCGAATACAAGTATATTGTTCGTATATGAGCAAATAAACGGCATTTGTGGCTTGTTTTTATAACAATGTTCCACACGGATGGAAGATTGTTATAGTTTTATAGGAAGCGGGGAAAGATTGTTATGAAGAAAGAACGCATGGGTCTGATCGTAAAACGTGAGGACGGTTCCGAGATCGTAAACTATGATGATGAATCTTTTCCTACGTATATTTACGAAGGCTGGGTTGCCCCGAAATGTACGTGGGCAAACGTTCCTCATTACCATCCGGATGTCGAGATAGTAACCGTAACAGAAGGCAAGATGGCTTATTCTGTCGACGGCCGGACGATCTTGCTCCATGAGGGTGATACGATCTTTGTAAATGCCAACCGTATCCATTACAGCATCTGCCTTGATGATAAAGTTGCAAAATACGTTATCTTCATAGCAGATCCTGCAATCCTTAATTCATCGATCGCAGTAGAGATGCAGGCTCTTATGCCTATCCTTAATAATCCCGAACTGTGCTGCATGAGATTCAGGGATTATAACGAGCGTACTGAGAAGATACATGACCTTATGATGAAGCTTCCTCCGAACAGGCACGATCCGTTCCAGATAACAAAGCTATTTTTTGAGATCTGGGAGGTGCTCCTTGAACAGAGCAGAACGTACGGAATCGTTGATACGGAAGTGTTGTCTGATACACATCAGCATGCATTCAAACAGATGATGTATTACATCCAGCAGAATTATAAAGATCCGATCACATTGGATAAGATCGCCGAGAGCGGCAATATCAGCAAGTCTCTCTGCAACAAGCTCTTCAACCAGTATGTGGGTGAGTCGCCGGTAAATTACATTCTTCATCTCCGCTGCCGTAAGGTCGCAGAATATTTAAGGACTTCACAGGGGAGTCTTGCAGAGATCGCGGCACTTACAGGTTTCAACGGCGTAAGCTACATGTCGGAGACCTTCAAAAAGACGTTCGGACAGTCTCCGAGGGAGTACCGCAAGACCTGGACTTCGCAGACAGGACAGACTCTGCCGGAAGATAAGGAAGAATAAATAAAATCTAGTTGTATAAATAGTGGTTTTCGAGTATAAATAAAGTCATATGAACGAGGGGGCCGTTATATGTCAGAGCTACTCAAACAGATCAATTCGCTTGCAGTCTTTGGCGGGCTCAGGCAAAAGGAACCTTTGAAGAGTCTTTGCGTATTTTTAAGAAGTACCGAGACACCCGGCACGAGACTCGAAGATGTTCTTGAGACTTACAGTGATTTCGTAAGAAACTTATATCTCTTAAGAGCTGATGCGGATTTCTCCGGCGCGCTGTGGGACTGTCTTAAGGAAGATGATAACGCATATTACAAATTCGCTCTGAAGAATATGATGGCTGTCCAGAAGGGTGAGCGTCCCGAGAAGATCAGCCGACTCATGGAGGTCGAAGTTGACCGCGAACTCGAGATCCTGACAAAGATCGGCAATACCTCTTATATCGATCTTCAGAATTTCTTCTACTATGAAGGCCATATCGCCCAGTTCAAGACAACGGGAATGGATATGAAGAAACGGTATCTGGCGTATATGTCGCCTGATGATTAAAAAAATAACAGGTCCGGAACCTTAGTGGTTACCGGACCTTTTTATTGTTCTTGATTCTGATCTGTTATCAGTTTACTCACCGAAAACCGAATCGCAGTATCTTACGGTGCCCATGGCATCCTTGGCATAGGCATCTGCGCCTATCTTGTCCGCATATTCCTGGGTCATTACCGCGCCTCCGACAACGACCTTTGTGCCGGGCTTCTTCTCACGGAGAAGATTGATGGTCTCTTCCATGGATGCGACGGTGGTTGTCATGAGGGCAGAGAGGCCTACGACCTCAATGTTGTTCTCGATGGCACAGTCGACGATGACTTCGGGAGGAACGTCCTTGCCTAAGTCGATTACGTCGTAGCCGTAGTTCTCGAGCATTACCTTGACGATGTTCTTGCCGATGTCGTGGATGTCGCCCTTAACGGTCGCGAGGATGACCTGTCCCTTTGTGTTGCGGGGCTTGTCGGCCATTGCTTCCTTGACTACCGCAAATGCAGCCTTTGCGGCATCCGCGCTCATGAGGAGCTGGGGAAGGAAGACTGTTCCTGCCTCGTAACCTTTGCCTACGCGGTCGAGAGCAGGGATGAGCTCGGCATCGATTATCTCAAGTGATTCGCGTCCCGCATCGAGCTGTTCCTTCATGACTTCCGCGGCACGTCCCGTTACGCCTCGCTCGATAGCTTCTGCGAGTGTGAGGACTGCGTTTGATGAAGCGGAAGAGCTCTTCGCGCCGCCTGAAGCTGCGACACCTGAACCCGGAACGTAATCGCTGTATGCTCCGATGAATTCCTCGAGCTTCGGGTCGAGATTCATGAGGGCGTTAAATGAACGGACGGAAGCCATCATGGGCCCGTTACAGGGGTTGATGATGGCGCATGACAGGCCGTTCTGCATTGCCATTGCAAGGAAATATGAGTTGATGAGCTCGCGGGCGGGAAGACCGAAAGAGATGTTGGATACACCAAGGATGGAGTGTCCGTTGAACTGATCTCTTACGCCCTTTACCGTATCGAGTGTTGCTATGGCCGAATTAGGATCTGATGAGATTGTCATGGCGAGACCGTCGATAACGATATCCTTGCGCGGGATACCGTATTTATCAGCAGCTTCGTAAATGCGCTTTGCAACTGCAAGTCTTCCTTCGGCTGTCTCGGGAATACCGTCCTCATCGAGAGGAAGGCCTACCAAAACGCCGCCGTATTTTGCTACCAGAGGCATAACGTCTTCGATGTTATGGACCTTGCCGTTGACCGAGTTGATCATGGGCTTGCCGTTATAGATACGCATGCCGCGCTCTAATGCCTCGATATCCGTCGTGTCGATCTGCAAAGGAAGATTGGTGATCGACTGGATCTTCAGTATTACGCTCTCCATCATGGAGGGTTCGTCGATCTCGGGAAGACCGACGTTAACGTCCAGGATATTTGCGCCTGCAGCTTCCTGGTTCAGAGCTTCCGTAAGAAGATAGTCGATGTTGTTGTCGCGGAGAGCCTGCTGGAGCTTTTTCTTACCCGTGGGGTTAATGCGCTCGCCGATTACAACGGGCCTGGGACCGATCTCGATGCAGTCGGCAAAGCTCGTAACGTATGTGAAGTTCTTAACCGTCGGAGCAGTGAAGGGAAGTGCCTTAACTGTCTTGATCATTGCGCTGATGTGATCAGGTGTCGTGCCGCAGCAGCCGCCCATGACATGGACGCCTAATCTCGCGATATCTCCCATGATCTCAGCGAACTCTGCAGGATCGACATCGTATACTGTCTGGCCGTTCTCCGTTCTCGGAAGACCGGCGTTGGGATTAACGACGATAGGGAGTGAGCAGCACTTAACGAGACGCTCTGCGATGGGGAGCATCTGTTTCGGGCCGAAGCCGCAGTTGATGCCGATTGCATCAACCTTAAGGCCTTCGAGCATTGCAACGGTGCCTTCGACACCGCCGCCAGTAAGGAGCTTACCTGATTCATCGTAAACCATCGTAACGATGACGGGGAGGTCGCACACTTCGTGAGCTGCTACAACTGCTGCCTTTGCTTCATATGAGTCGCTCATCGTCTCGATGACGACTACATCACCGCCTGCCTCGGCACCGGCCTTTATTATCTCAGCGAAAACATCCACCGCATCATTAAATGCGAGGTCACCCATGGGCTCCAAGAGCTTGCCTGTAGGACCTACGTCGATGGCAACATAAGCATCGTCTTCGCGGCCTGCTTCTTTTCGAGCCTGCTGGCAGAGCCTTACTGCAGCAGTAACGATCTCGGGAACGTTGTCGAATTTAAATCTGTTCGCACCGAAAGTATTTGTGTTTACGATATTAGAGCCTGCTTTGAAATAGCCCTTGTTGAGATTCTTGATGTCTTCAGGTCTGTTAAGGTTCCAAAGTTCCGGCAGTTCGCCGCCCTTAAGACCGAGCTTTTGCAGGATCGAGCCCGTGCCTCCGTCACAGAACAACCATTCTTTGCCAAGTCTTTCACGTAAGCTCATTTGAGTTAAGCCCTTTCTCTGGAGAATTCACAGGTGTCATGTCTGTTGCAGCCCGCGCAGCCGTGGCAGCCGGGACAGCCTTTTCTGTCCGGATCGATTCCTATGCCGATTATCGCGGTTACTGATTTTGTGGGGACCATAAGAAGTGAGTCGGTAAGTTCGATACCGATCTGTTTTGTTATGTCCAGGAGCCTGAACCAGTCCTTCTGGTGGTCAAGCTTAAGATCTCCGTAACCCGGAGAGAAACGCGGTCTTAAGAAGAGTCCGCGTGCTTTGTATTCAGCTTCGAGTTTGGCATTGGCGTCATCTAAGAATGCCTCGATCGCGGCGGCGCCTGCAGCCTGATAGATGGAGGCTTCGGCAGCGGATCTGATGGAAGCTCTTCTGACCAGCATATCGCATGCAGGGCCTACGGTTGCAGCCAGGAGTATGGCTCCGCAGCAGCCTTCAAGATTCCTGCACAGGGATTCCGATTCGAGTCTTATGTCTTCGTTATCCGCATGAACGGTTACGACATCGTCAGAGACGTCGATGGTGTATTCCTTATTTACGATCCTCGGATGGGACTGAGCGCTGACATTATCTATGGCTTTATTGATCTGTTCCTCAAGTTCGGGTGTCAGCGTAACGGGACCATGGTATCCCATGTATCTCGTGACTTCTTTAAAAGGTATCTCGACTCCTAACGGCATATCAGTCAATTATTCCTTTGAGGTTATAGAGAATGTCTGATGCCACGTCAGGCTTGTTCATTGAATAAACGTGAATGTGATTTACGCCGTTGGCAATGAGGTCGATGATCTGCTCCGTGGCATAGATGATGCCTGCCTGGCGCATGGATACGGGATCGTCTCCGAAGCGGTCAACGATTGCCTTGAAACGCTCGGGAACGCTGGTGCCTGACAGCTGTACAGAACGTGAGAGCTGCTTTGCTGTAGTGATCGGCATGATGCCCGGAACGATCGGGACCGTGATGCCTGCATCCTTAACCCTGTAAAGGAAGTTGTAGAAGATGTTGTTGTCGAAGAACATCTGTGTCGTAAGGAAGTTGCATCCTGCTTCCTCCTTGACCTTAAGGTAACCGATGTCATCTGACTTATGCACGCTCTCGACATGTCCTTCAGGATAGCATGCCGCACCGATGCAGATCGTGGGATCCTGTGCTCTGATATCTCTTATGAGGTCTGAAGCATGCTCGTAATCGTGGCATACGATACCGTCTTTGGGCATGTCGCCTCTTAATGCCATGATGTTGTCGATGTTGTTCTCGCGGATCTGTTTTACCATGTTCGCTACATGCTCTCTGGTTGAAGCGACGCATGTCAGGTGGGGGATCACGGGAACACCGTGAAGATTCTTGATGTCAGCCGCAACTTCAACGGTCATTTTGGATGTTGAGCCTGCCGCACCGTAGGTTACGGACATGAAGGAAGGGTTCAGAGCTGCAATGGCACCTGCCGCAGCCTTAACTTCCGCAAGGTTTGTCTCCTGCTTCGGAGGGAATACCTCGAAAGAGATAGAAGGTGTTTTATCTGCAAGTATTTTGTTAATTTCCATAAAAAAGCCCCTTAGTGAACGTGGTTTTTCGATAATCGTAGATTACTCTAAAGTATACATCAGTGGTGGGTATTAGATTATAATACTTTTCGATAAAACGAAAGACTTGTTATAAAAAGTGCTTTTCGCGTTTATTTGGAGGTAGAAATGAAGAAAATACTTGCTATTATAGTAGCTTTGGCAACTGTTCTTTCAATTGCAACAGGCTGCTCAAAGCTCACGGACATCCAGGAAGCTGCAGAGAACACAGATGTTTCGGCTCTTGTATCTGCAGGCCAGGAGATCGTTGATGAAGTAACCATCGAGGTTCCGACAAAGGACCGTGCAGGCAATGACATCAAGGTTCCCGAGAAGGTCGAGAAGATCGTTTCCATGGCACCTTCCACAACACAATTCCTCATCGATCTGGGTTTAGGTGACAAGATCGTCGGCATCGACACAAACTCTGTAACATATCTTGATAAGCTCCCTGCAAATGTTGCCCAGTTCGACATGATGAATCCTGACAATGAAGCAATCGCAGCACTCGCTCCCGATATCGTTTTCACATCAGGCATGAGCTCTGTAGGCGGCACATCACCTTTCCAGTCACTCGTTGACAGCGGCATCTGCGTTGCAGACATTCCGTCACCTGATTCCATCGAAGGCATCGGCGAAGATCTCAAGTTCATCGGTGCATGTGTAGGTAAGGGTGCTGAAGCTCTCGCTTATGCAAAGGGCCTTACAGTATTCATGGACGGCATCAAGGCTACAGCCGGTGAGATCACTGAAGGTGAAAAGAAGACAGTTCTCGTAATGATGAACGTACCTTCCGCTGAGTATCCCACGATCTACACATTCGGTAAGGGCACATACATGAACGAGATGATCGAGGCAATCGGCGCAACAAACGTTTTCGGTGATCAGGAAGGCTGGCTCGCAGTATCTGTTGAGGAAGTTCTCGCTGCAAATCCTGACGTGATCCTCATGGACTGCAACTGGGATCCCAATGCTGCAGAAGAGGTCAAGGCTCTTGAGGGCTGGGAGAATGTAACAGCAGTTAAGAACGGCGCAGTAGTTGCCATCGACGAGGATCTCTGCTCACGTCCTAACCAGCATGTTGCTGATGCTACTCTCGAGTGGGGTAAGGCAGTATATGCTGATAAGTTCGGCAACTTTACAGAGTCTTTCGATGACATCAAGAACGAGTTCATTGAAAAGATCGTTGCTTAAGCAATTTTAAAATGGTGGTGTGACCACTGACAAGAAATATTAATGACGAACCAAACAAGTACAATCATTAATAAACGCGGCACAGGGCTAAAGATGACAATATCGGCAGTCCTGTGCCTTTTTATTCTTGTCTGGTGCATCAGGGCGGGAAGCGTATACATCTCATTAGGAGATCTGATAGGGATAATAGGCGGCCACATAACGGGCAAGGGAACGCCGGAAGGCATCGAACCCATGATGGATTCGATATTCTGGACGATAAGAATGCCCAGAGCGATAATGGCTTTCCTGGTCGGAGGGGCGTTGTCACTGAGCGGTGCATGCATGCAGGCTCTGCTGCAGAATCCTCTGGCTTCGTCTTATACATTGGGTGTCTCTTCCGGTGCTTCTCTGGGTGCCGCGATCGTTCTGATACTTGAAGTGTCGATCCCTGTTCTGTCCGGATTCATGCTGCCTGTTGCAGGTTTCGCATTCGGACTTCTGACTGTTACTGCCGCACTTATGCTCGCATCAGTAATCGACAGGAGCATATCTAACACTACCGTGGTTCTGATAGGTATGGTCCTGTCGCTTTTTGTAAACGGCATAATGAATCTTCTCTCCACGCTCTATTCCGATCACTCAAAGCAGCTCCATCTGTGGATGATGGGATCGTTCTCTGCAAGAGGCTGGAAGCACGTTGCGATAATGCTGCCGGTACTTATCGTATGCTTTTTTGTTCTCATGTTAATGTCCCGTAAAATGGATATCATGAGCTTCGGCGATCTGCAGGCTCAGGCGATGGGTGTTGATGCGAAGAAGACTAAGATAGCGGCGATAATCGTTTGTTCACTTCTTACCGGTGTATCGGTTGCATTCACGGGCGTTATAGGATTTGTAGATCTTGCCGCGCCTCATGTCGTCAGAAGACTGTTCGGTTCTTCCCATAAGATCGTGCTGCCGATGTCATTTATTTACGGCGGAGCATTCATGGCTCTGTGCGATCTCATATCCAGAACACTTCTGTCTCCGCGCGAGATACCTGTGGGGGCAGTTACGGCTCTTCTCGGAGCGCCGTTCTTCGCGTATGTTTTCTTCGCTTCAAGGAGGAAACGCTGATGGAGATTATCATTAAGAACATGTCTGCGGGATACTCGAAAACAGAGATCCTGCACAACATAGATCTTGAGATCAAGGCCGGAGATAAAGTTTTTATCGGAGGTCCTAACGGCTCCGGTAAGACCACGCTATTAAGAATCATCGCAGGCATTATTCCGCACAAGGGAGAAGTGCTCGTTAACGGTAAGGAGATCTCTTCGATGAAGAGGAAAGAGGCTGCGCAGCTCATATCACTCATGCCACAGACGAGTGAAGTTTATTTCCCGTATACGGTCTATGAGACAGTGCTGCTCGGAACGTATGCCTCATCGGGAAGAGCGTTTGCAGGCATAAAGGCATCTGATATCAGTTATGCGCTCAAGTGCATGGAAGACTGCGGCGTCACGGATCTTAAGGACAGGCATCTTGATGAACTCTCGGGAGGACAGCTCCAGAGAGTGCTGCTCGCGAGAACCTTTGCGCAGAGATCTCCGTTCCTGTTCCTCGATGAGCCGGGTAATAATCTCGACATCAAGTACAGAGCCGAACTGTGCGACAGGCTCAATGAATGGACACGTGAGAAAACGAACGGTATCGATAATTCACTGGTATGCATTTTCCATGATCTGAAGCAGGCGAGAAGATGCTGCAACAGGGCGGTAATGATGAAGGACGGCAGGATAGTTTTCGACGGTGACATCAACGAAGCTATGCGGAAAGACATGCTCATGGAAGTTTACGATTACGACGTGAATTCGTATTTCTCTTCAGTGGAACAATAAACGGTTTTGATGGTTTCTTTGTGCAATTTATAGTCACAATGCCCAATGATACTGTCTATAATGCGACAAGTGCGAATTTCTTTATTCATCTGCAAATATTATCATTTGATGAAATAAATACTCATTGGGAGGGGTATGAACATGGGCAAATCCAAGGCTAAGAAAAAGTCTAACAAAGCAAATGTCAGTGCTGCAAAGCCTGCTGAAAAGACTGTTGTTAGTGCTTCCAAGCCTGAAGTAAAGGCAAAGAAAAAGAGAACCTGGAACGAGTTCCTTAATGACAAGCAGATCAAGGTTTCCGCGAAGACTTATTTTGTTGACGCAATGGGCGGTATGGCACAGGGTCTGTTCGCATCACTTCTTATCGGAACGATCCTCTCGACACTTGCCAAGTATCTCGGCATGATCGATGTTCCTTTCTTCGTAACCATCGCTCACTGGATCGGAAAGGCCGGTTCACTCGCATCTGCTGTTACGGGAGCTGCTATCGGTGTGGGCATCGCATTTGCACTCAAGGCACCCATGCTCGTTATGGCATGCGCTGCAGCCGTAGGATATTTTGCCAACGCTTATCCGGGATTTGTCGGCCAGTGCGGTCTTTTCTATCTTGATAAGGCATATACCGCAGGCCCTCTCGGTGTCTTCATCGCAGTTATCTTTGCCGTTGAATTCGGTAAGATGGTTTCAAAGGAGACCAAGGTCGATATTCTCGTAACACCTATCGTTACACTCGGTGTCGGTTTCTTCGTCGCATACTTAACATGCCCGCCGATCGCCATCGCAATGAACTGGCTCGGTGAGTTCATCAACACGGCAACAACACTCCATCCGTTCGCAATGGGTATCATCATTTCCGTAGTAGTAGGAATCATTCTTACACTGCCTATCTCTTCTGCAGCTATCTGCGCATCGATCGGTATCGCAGGTATCGCAGGCGGCGCTGCTCTTGCAGGATGCTGCGCACAGATGGTCGGATTCGCAGTTGCATCTTACAGAGAGAATAAGTGGGGCGGAGTTGTCTCACAGGGTCTCGGAACATCAATGCTCCAGATGCCTAACATCATGACACACCCTCAGATCTGGATCCCTGCAACACTCGCTTCTGCTATCACAGGCCCTATGGCTACAATGATCTTCAAGCTCGAGTGCAACGGCGTTTCCGCAGGTATGGGTACATGCGGTCTCGTAGGTCCTATCGGATGCTTCTCTGCAATGACTGAGTCAGGTACTCTCACACCTTATGCATGGCTCGGCATGTTCTGCATCTGCCTGTTTACACCTGCTGTTCTCTCACTCATCTTCAGTGAGATAATGCGTAAGCTCGGCTGGATCAAGGAAGGATACATGAAGCTTCAGGGCTGATAATTACTTGGCAAATCAAATTGTTGATTTGCATATTTTCGCCTTGGTTTTACCGCAAATATAAGGGTATATTGACACAACTGATATTGCGAAAATTCGATTATAATCAGGTTGTGGATATTAGGATAGAAATCCGTGAGAAGCACATCGCAAGATGTGAGGAACCATCCTAACTATGCATTTAAATTAGTTTTTTGTTTCGGCGACGCGGCTTCCAAAAGGAGCCGCGTTTGCTGTTGTATGGAAATTGTTTTCGCAATATTTGATAAAAATCTGACTGCCGGATATTTCTGAAGAACACTTTTTTATCAGTACCATATATGGTAAAAAGTAGCATATGAATTGATCACTTAAGGAGACACTGACATGCCACCCGGAGGAAGAGGATTCGGCGGCCCCATGGGAGGGCAGTACCTGACTGAGGAAGAGAAGGCTAACCAGCCAAAGGTTACACCTGCTCTGCTCAAGCGCGTTTTCTCATATCTGAAGCCTTATGCAAATCAGCTCGTCCTTGTTGTTCTGTGCATAATCGTGTCTTCGTTTTTTACGATACTTCCGTCGATAATCACGGGTAAGATCGTTGATGAGGGACTCCTCAAAAAAGACCTGAACTCACTTGTTCTGTATATCGGTCTGTCGCTCCTCGTCACGCTCCTGGCGAGCCTTATCGGTGTCGCGGAACACTACATTAACACCTGGATCGCACAGCACATAACTTTTGACATGAGAAACCAGATGTACAGTCATCTGCAGAAGATGTCACAGAGGTTTTTCACGACCAATAACCAGGGTGACATCATAACGAGAATGACGAGTGACATCGACGGAGTAAAGTCGGTTATCACCAGCACGTTCAGCAGCATCCTGTCCAATTCAATCACGCTCATCATCGCGCTCATCGCGATGTTCCAGAAGAACTGGATACTGGCTCTGGTAGGTATTGTCATTGTTCCTCTTTTTACTATTCCGACACGTAAGGCGGGTAAGAAACGCTGGTCTCTTACCAATGAATCACAGCAGGTAAATGACGAGGTAAACGGCATCTTAAATGAGACTCTGTCAGTAAGCGGACAGCTCCTCGTTAAGCTCTTCGGCAAGGAAAAATATGAGTACGGCAGATATGAGAAAGCCAACCGAAGGATGATCGATCTCAACATAAAAGAGAGCATGGCGGGACGCTGGTTCATCGTTGTCCTGACGACCTTTACAAGTGTCGGTCCTATGCTGATCTATCTGGCGGGCGGCATCATCATGATGAAGTACGATCCGGAACTCTCGATCGGTGATATCACGGTGCTCGTCGCGCTCCTCGGAAGGATCTACATGCCGGTCAACAGCCTTCTGAATATTCAGGTCGACTGGATCAGATCGATGGCACTGTTCACACGTATCTTCAACTACTTTGATATTCCTGTCGAGATCAAAAATGCTAATGATGCAATCATTCCTGAAAAGGTGGTGGGGGATGTTGTTTTCGAGCATGTCGAGTTCTCTTACGAGAAGCCCAAGACGATCCTGAAGGATATCAATTTCACTCTGAATGCGGGTAAGAGCATCGCTATCGTTGGTCCTTCCGGATCAGGAAAAAGTACCATTGTTAATCTCATTCCGAGACTCTATGATGTCGATAACGGAAGCGTTACTTTCGATGGCACCGATGTCCGAAAACTCGATCTCGGATTCTTGAGGAGCAATGTCGGCGTGGTCTCACAAGAGACATATCTGTTCAACGGTACGATCAGGGATAATCTCCTGTATGCCAAACCCGACGCGACCGAGGAAGAGATGATCGGGGCACTCAAAAAGGCTAACATTTATGACTTCATAGAGAAGCAGGAGAAGGGCATAGATACCGAAGTCGGCAACCGCGGACTGAAGCTCTCGGGAGGAGAGAAGCAGCGTATCTCGATCGCGAGGATCATCCTTAAGGATCCCACGATATTTATCTTCGACGAGGCAACATCAGCTCTCGATTCGATCTCCGAGAAGAAGATCCAGGACGCGATCGATCCGATCATAAAGAGCAAGACAAGTATCCTTATTGCGCACAGATTATCTACCATACTTGCAGCAGATGAGATCCTCGTTGTTAAGGACGGCATGATCGCCGAGCGCGGCACGCACAAGGAACTCCTCTCCAAAGAAGGCGTATACCGTGAGCTCTACGAGACACAGTTCAGCAAGGCTCTGATGGAGGAGAACGGCGTGTCGGAACTCGAGCAGTATATCTGGGGAACACAGCCGGGCGATGAGCCTCACGATGAAGGATAACTGTATGGCTGTCTCCTGCAAAATCCATGGAAACAGTGGGTTTTTGTTATCAAATCATAAAAATATTTTTTGATGACCCTGTAATTAGTGCAATATTATACGTGCGCAAAAAATAAAATTATTTGGATATATAGTATAATATTTAATTGGGTGATCCCCAGGAGGATAGATTAAATGACAAAGCCATATTCGACCTCAGTAGAGCAGGTCGCTCAGGAATTAGACACTGACCTTATCAAGGGTCTGACATCAAACGAAGCATCTTTGCGTTATGCAAAGAACGGCCCCAACTCTTTAGGTGAAGAGAAGAAGGTGCCCATGTGGAAGAGATTCCTCGCCCAGTTCGCTGACGCGATGGTAATCATCCTCATTGCGGCCGCAGGTCTTTCTGCGTACATGGCCTTCAAGAGCGGCGGCGGATTCGAAGACTGGATCGACGTTATCGTCATCCTCGCGATTGTAATCCTCAACGCATGCCTCGGCGTTTACCAGGAAGGTAAGGCTGACCAGGCTCTCGCAGCTCTTAAGAAGATGAGCTCACCCAAGACAAAGGTTATCCGTGACGGTAAGATCGTAATGGTCGATTCCGAGAATATCGTTGTTGGTGACGTTATCGCGATCGATGCAGGTGACAGCATCTCCGCTGACATGAGACTCATCGAATCCAGCTCACTGAAGGCTGAGGAAGCATCTCTCACAGGTGAATCTGTCGCAGTAGAGAAGAATGCAGACATCGTCCTTCCAGAAGACTGTTCACTCGGTGACCGTAAGAACATGCTCTACATGGGTACGGCAGTTACTTACGGCAGAGCAAGAGGTGTCGTAGTCGCAACTGCACGTGACACAGAACTCGGTAAGATCGCCAACAAACTCACAAATATCGAAGACGAGCAGACTCCTCTTCAGACCAGCCTCAACAAGTTAGGTAAGATCCTCGCAGTTGTCTGCATCGCAGTATGTATCGTAGTCCTTCTCGTAGACATCTTCATACAGAAGCAGCCTTGGGAAGATGCGCTCATGACGGCAGTATCTCTCGCAGTTGCAGCTATCCCTGAAGGTCTTGCAGCAGTAGTTACGATCGTTCTCTCGATCGGTATGACCAAGATGGCAGAGAACAATGCGATCGTAAAGAGACTCCTCGCAGTTGAGACACTCGGATGCGTAGACGTTATCTGCTCTGATAAGACCGGTACGCTCACACAGAACCAGATGACTGTTAAGGTCCTCTATGATGGTGATAAGAAGTACAACGTTGAGGGCGGCGGATATGCTCCTGTCGGCAACATCGTTGATGAAGGCGGCAAGCCCGTTAAGATCGAAGGCGTTCTTAACACACTCATCCTGTCTTCTGTCCTTTGTAACGACGCTTCCATCGTAAAGGAAGGTGACAAGGATTATTCCTGCATCGGTGACCCTACGGAAGGCGCTCTTACAACTCTCGGCATGAAGGCTAAGATGCTCCGTGAGGAGACAATGCACACATATCCCAGAGAGACAGAGCTCCCGTTCGATTCAGACCGTAAGATGATGACAACATATCATTCCGGTATTGATGAAGGTAAGTGGATCAGCTTTACAAAGGGTGCTCCCGACATCGTTCTCTCACGCTGTTCATCGATCCTCACATCAAACGGTGTTCAGCCCATGACGGCAGACAAGCTCGCTGAGATCCGTGAGGTAAATCACAATTACGCCATTCAGGCTATCCGTGTCCTTGCTTTCGCGACTAAAGAGCATGGTGACGGATCCAAGGCAACATTTGCTGACGAAGAGAATATGACATTCCTCGGTCTGATCGGTATGATCGACCCGGCACGTACAGAGGCTAAGGATGCAATCGCCATCTGTAAGGAAGCAGGTATCCGCGCAGTCATGATTACAGGTGACTTCAAGGATTCCGCAGTAGCCATCTCAGACAATCTTGAGATGCGTGACGAGAAGCACATGGATGCATATTCCGGTGAGGAACTCGACAAGATGTCTGATGAGGAGCTCCTAGAGGTAGTAGAGAGAACCAGCGTATATGCACGTGTATCCCCTGAACACAAGGTCCGTATCGTTACGGCTCTTAAGAAAAATGACCATATCGCTTCAATGACAGGTGACGGCGTTAATGACGCAATGGCACTGAAGTCAGCTGATATCGGTGTCGCAATGGGTATCACAGGTACAGACGTTTCAAAGAACTCTGCAGACATGATCCTCATGGACGATAACTTCGCAACTATCGTTAAGGCAGTAGAGCAGGGCAGAACGATCTATGCAAATATCAGGAAGTTCGTAGGATTCCTTCTGTCATGCAACGTAGGTGAGATCCTCGTAATCTTCCTGCTCTCCCTCGTTCCGAAAACCCTGATCCCCGGCATCGCTGCTCCTCTGACAGCGATCCAGCTCCTCTGGCTCAATCTCATTACAGACTCATTCCCGGCTCTCGCACTGGGCCGTGAGAAGGGCGAGCCCGGCATCATGAAGGTTCCGCCGCGTTCGAAGCACGAGCCTATCATCAACAAGAGCATGATGGGACACATCGCTCTGCAGTCGATCGGTCTGTTCGTTTCAGTTGCAGCAGCATTCCTCTTTGCCCTGACCAGCATGAACAATGGCAACACGTTATTCTATTCAGGCATTCTTGCTGATGCAGCCGCAAAGGGTGTTCATCCCATCGATGTAGCACGTACGGTAGCATTCGCAACATTGATCTGCGCTGAGCTCTTCAGAGCCTTTGCTGCAAGATCAGAGAAGATCTCAGTATTTAAACTCGGCATCTTCTCCAACAAGATGATGAATATCGCAGTAGGCCTCTCACTCTTGATGCTTGTAGCAGTTATCTATATCCCTGGAGTCAACGGTATATTCAACAACGTGGCACTTAATCCCATGGCATGGCTCGTAATTCTGCCTCTGGCACTGCTCCCGTTCGCTCTGAGCGAGATCAGCAAGCTGATCAAGGGTGGCAGCAAAAAATAAGGCACAAAAATGCGGTTTGCATAAGTAAAACCCATGTGTTATTATTCATAGGCTGAATTTTTATCTGAATTAATATGGAGGCACAGGATCGATGGGCGTACTTAATATCGTTCTTAGCGTTGTAGATATAATCTTGGCATTGGCCATAATCATTCTCTTTCTTGTTCAGGAAGGTAATGACAAGGGTATTGGTGTAGTTGCAGGTGGTTCATCTGATTCTTACTACAGCAAGGCAAAGGGCAGAACACTTGAAGAGCAGCTCAAGACATGGACAGTTATCTGCTGCTTCCTTTTCGCAGCCGTTTCAGTTGTTCTTTATCTTTCACTCGCCAAGGCTTGGTAATTTAAAGTTAAAATTGGTTTTCGAGGGGTTGTCTTAACGGCAACCCCTTTTAATTTGCCGTGGTCTGCCAAGAGACAAAAATGGTACTTTTGGGTGATTAAATCATTTCTTTCCCAATGTTAAAATCCTTTTTAGGGTATTACCTAATAAGGAGGAATGGGAAATGAAGAACAAGATCTGCAAGTTTTTCTCTTTTCTTGTGACGATGACCCTTTTGGCAGGGCTGATGCCTCTGGGCAGGGTCGTTAATGCGGCAGAAACGTATACGATGAAGATCCTGACAGACCAGCCGGACTGCAAGGTTGAGTACCTCGGCCAGCAGTATTCCAGCGGTAAGACGTTTAGTGTTGAAGCCGGTACGACGGTCAGGCTCTATGCCAAGGTTGCCGGTGATTATCAGTTCAAAGGTGCTGATTCTCCGGATGTGGAGATCACCGGGAACGGAAGTATCGGTAATATTTTCACGATGCCTGAGAAAAACGTTACCATAACATTCCATTTTGAAGGTCCGGGACCTTATGACATGGAACTCGGATCCGTTGATCTGGGAACTGCGGAGAAGGGATATAACCCAAGCAGTTTTTACAAATCAATGCAGGCCAAGAAACTGGGCAGCGGTACGATGGTTGGAGATAAGTTCTCCGTAGCACTTACTTCAGGTGATGTTGATGCCTTTGACGTGACTGATCCTTACGGCGGTAATCTGGCTGAACAGGGATCATATTATCACATGACATATGTCTATCCTGTTGCAGGACTGGCTCCGGGTTCATATGATGCTGTTGTCACGTTGTATTATGACCGTGACGGAGACGGAACTCAGTATTCACCTGAAGAGATCGACTCCGCACACGTCAAGTTCACGGTAATCTCAAGTGTCACTTATAAACTGACGATAATCACGGATAATCAGGACGGCAAGGTAGAATATAACAAAACAAAATATTCGAGCGGTCAGTCACTGAATATCCATGAAGGAGAGTTAGTATATTTATACGGTAAAGCTCCTGAAGGATATACATTTGTTGAAGCACAGTCTCCTGACATCCAGGTCAACAGGAACGGAAGCATCGGTTATATGTTTAATATGCCCGCAAAGGACATAACCGTATATTTCTATTTTGATTCCAATACAAAGTATGATGTTAAATTTGTTACCGGTGACGGCTCCGAAGTGGCTGACCAGAGTGTCGCTGAAGGCAAGACGGTAACGATACCTGCAGTACCGGAGCTTGAAGGATATGTTTTCTGGGGTTGGTATACAGATTCCGAATGCACTGAGATGTATGATTTTGCAACTCCCGTAACAGAAGATCTGACTCTGTATGCATACTGGACAAAGAACATCAGCGGTTTGGGATTTGATGCTATCGGAACACTGACGGATTCTGACGGGAACACAGTATTGAATGTCAGAACAACGGACATAGTTTTCGATGCGGAATCTGCGGACATCGATGTTACGGTAAGTCCCTTTTATACAGACAAATACTTCGATAATCCCGCAAAGGGCGGACTCGAGAAGGGCAAGGAATACTATTTCTATATCACACTTGAAGATGTCGATGGCGTTGAAGGAAGACCCACAGTCTATTATTCCTACGATATCTTATCCCACCTTGATATCTATACCGACGGTTCTGATATCGTTGCAACCGAACTCTCACATTCTCCCGGCGGCAAGAGCGTAAGCATCCTGTTCAAGTTCTTCCTGGACGAGAGCTATCCCGGCGGCTGGATTGAGATCAATGACGAGTGGTACTTCGTTGCAGCCAGCGGTGAAGCAGTAACCGGATGGAAGAGCTCAAGCGGTAAGTGGTATTACCTTGATGAAGAGGGTGTCATGCAGACCGGCTGGGTACAGGTGGGCGGTACATGGTACTACATGGCTGATACCGGCGCGATGGTAACAGGCTGGAAGGAGATCAGCGGCAAGTGGTATTACTTCGAGAACTCCGGTGCCATGAAGACCGGCTGGGTTCAGTCAGGCAGCACATGGTATTACATGGATAATTCCGGTGCAATGGTTACAGGCTGGAAGCAGATCAGCGGCAAGTGGTATTACTTCGAGGATTCCGGTGCCATGAAGACCGGCTGGGTACAGTCAGGCAGCACATGGTATTACATGGATAATTCCGGCGCAATGGTAACCGGCTGGAAGCAGGTAAGCGGCAAGTGGTACTTCTTTGAAGATTCCGGCGCGATGAAGACAGGCTGGCTCAAGCAGGGCGGCAACTGGTATTACCTGATGCCTTCAGGTGAGATGGCTACCGGTACTGTAACAGTCGATGGCGTTGAGTACGAATTTTCTGATTCAGGTATCTGGGTCGAGGACTGACCTGAATTATAGGAGGTAGCAGGGACGCAGCGGACGTGATACGGTCACTGAAGTTGCGTCCCTTTTATATGGAATTGCAAATTACCTTAAGATATAATGTTTTGAATACTTAACAGGGATATTGATACGGCAGATTAAGATGGAAGAACAGCTCTCGGTCAGGAAAATATTAGGCATCATCGGAAGACAGATCCGCACTTTTGTTGTCGATTTTGGGGTGTTCCTCAAAAAGATGTTCCTGCTGTTCAAATTCAATGCCAAGGAAGTTGTCGGATTCCTCTTTATCTGCAATCTTTTCTCGGTAATGTCCACGCTCATTTTGCGTAATGCGGTCCTTGACCTGTTGATGAAACTGAGCGGCGAGACATATGTAGCACCAACAAATCTCAGAGAGGTGTTTCTCAATCCCGGATCCGTACTGGTGCTGATGCTCTTCTCTGTATTTGTAATGCTGATCAATTTCTTTGAGATCGCGGGACTGATGCATGCTTTTGCGATGAGCCAGGTCGAGAAGAACACCAGTGTGCTCAGCATGATCCTGTCAGGACTCAGAACATGTAAGAAATGTCTGTATCCGAAGAACTGGCTCCTTATCCTGTTCGTTATCGTGCTGCTCCCGATGGCTAAATATCTGCCGCTCTCTGGTTCGACTCTGAAACTGGTTTTCCCGGGGTTCGTAAACCAGACGATTGAATATACGAGCAGTCTCAAGATCGTTTACAGGATAGGTTATATCCTGCTCATCTGCTTTTTGACTGTCTACATCTTCTCGATCAATGCGTTTGTCCTGCAGAGAAGAAATTTCATCAGGAGCTGTCATCAGTCCAGACAGGTTGCAAGAGGCAATTATGTCAGGACGATCCTTACAATGGTGCTCCTTACGATAATCATGAACTTTGTTATCAATTCCATTGCCTCAATTGTAACTGTCAATGCAGAAGAGGCGGTCACATGGATAAAGGGTGACTTCGGTATCGTGTCCAAGTCCGAAAACCTCGGAATGAACATCTATGTCATCAGGCAGCTGCTCAAATCGTATTTCGCTCCTGCGGTAAATAATGCGGCGCTGACGGTATTGTTCTTCAAGTATGTCGATGACCGCAACATGCTGGCCACGATCTCAAACGATTTCTTTGAAGAGCATAAGGTAAGTGTTAAAAATGCCGTTGCCATTCTGTCCGTTATGGCAGCCCTTCTGGTCGGAGGCATCGGATATCTGTGTTTTAAGTATTCATTCCTTATGGAGGATGTCGGCCCGGTTCTCGTCTGCGCACACAGAGGTGACAATGTCAACGCGCCTGAGAACACGATGCCTGCATATGAACTTGCAGCGAGTGAGAACCTGGAGTGGATCGAACTTGACGTCTGGCAGACCGCTGACGGCATCATTGTCTGCAACCACGATTCAAGCATCGGAAGAGTTACAGGATCGAAGCTCTCGATCCACGATAATACTTATAAAGAACTGGTAAGCCATGAGTTCGGTTCATGGATGCCGGGTAACTACGAGCACGTGGTCATTCCGACACTGGAAGAAGCTCTTACGTTCGCCAGGGAGAATGTCCTTAATGTTCAGGTCGAATTAAAAGGTGACCGCAACGATATCGATTTTGAAGAGAATGTACTCGAGGTCATAAACAGCACAGGCATGCATGACAATGTCATGGTTATCGCCCAGGATGCGAACAGGCTCAAGCGTATGAACGAGCTCGATCCGACAATAACCAAAGGTTACTGCATGTTTTTTGCATACGGAAATCTCAGTGATATCGAGTATACTGATAATATTACAATTGAAGAAACAAACGTCACACCTGAACTCGTCAAGGAGATGCACGATCAGGGAATACTCGTATTCTGCTGGACAGTCGACAGAGATGACACGGTCCAGTATCTGGTCAGTTGTGACGTGGACGTTATCGGAACGGACAATCCTCTGCTGATCAGTGCAGCGGTAGATAAGGCAGATTATTCAGGCGGCCTTCAGAGGATCTTCCACATCGTGATGCACACGATAGCGAAGATGGACAGATAAGAGAGGGATATCAATGGAACGTAAGAGTAATAGACCGGGCTTTGCAGAGAATATGAGTGCGGCTCAGAAAAGAAGAAACAGAGTTATAAAGGCCAAGGAGGCTGAATCGGCACTGCCCAAGACATTAGCCGATCTCGCTCCGAGAGGACCCTTGCAGGTAAAAAACCAGGTTATCGGTATTTTGAGACAGACTCCCACAGGAGGCGTCGTTATTCCCGATCCGTCATTCAGGAGTACTGATTACGGTGCTGTCGAGATCGATAAGAAGCATTTGAACGGCGCGCCTTTTGACATGGTAGTCGTATGCGAAGTTCTTAATCCGAACTGCGACAAAGGCGACTGCAGGGGAACAATTACCGAAGTTCTTGGTGACATCGGCAATAACGATGTCAGGATGCTGACCGTATTAAGACAGTACGGTCTGTCGATGACTTTTCCTGATAAGGTTCTTAAGGAAGTCGAGCCGCTGCCGGTTAATCCCGATCCTTTGGAAGTGGAAAAGGAGATACAGAACGGAAGACGCGATCTTCGTGATCTTCTGACGATCACCATCGACGGCGAGGACGCAAAGGACCTGGATGACGCCATCTCCATCGAGAAACTGAACAACGGCAATTTCAGACTCTATGTTCATATTGCGGACGTTTCGAACTATGTCCGTGAGGGTACGGCATTAGATGCTGAAGCCTTCAGCAGAGGAACTTCGGTCTATCTTGTTGACCGCGTTATCCCGATGCTTCCGCCTAAACTGTCTAACGGCCTGTGCAGCCTCAATCCCAATGTTGACAGACTCGCCATGACGGCAGAGATGCTGGTTGACCGCCAGGGCGGTATCTATGGCGGCGATCTCTATGAGAGTGTTATCAGATCAGACAGAAGAATGAGTTATAAGGAATGCTTCCGTCTGCTTACAGATCCTCAGCTCGAAGACGATGTCGAGTACGGCAAGATAATCCCCATGCTTAAAAAGATGAAGGAACTGTCCGGGATCCTGGAGTCCATGCGTAAACAACGCGGAGCCATCGGATTTGAGATGCCTGAGACGAAGGTCATCTTAAACGATGACGGAACGGTCAGGGACATCATGGCATATCCGATCAATTTTACGAACGGCATAATCGAATCCTTCATGATCTGCGCCAATGAGTTCGTGGCAAAGAGATTCTTTGATCTGAAGTATCCTTTTGTTTACCGTGTCCACGAAGATCCGGATCCGATCAAGATCGCGAGATTCTCTAATATCGCAAGATATTTCGGTGCTTCGGGAAGACTGATGGGAAGGATCAAGCCTCTGGATGTACAGAGATTCATGGACACCATCGGAGATAAGACCGCGCTTCCGGCATTGGACGAGATCCTTTTGAGGTCCATGGCCAAGGCGAGATATGCTTCCGACTGTCTGGGCCATTTCGGTCTTGCATCGAAGTTCTACTGCCATTTCACGTCGCCTATCAGACGTTATCCTGACCTTTATATCCACAGGATCATCAAGAGCTATCTTCACGGCGAGAATTCGAGGAGCCACTTTGCAGGACTCGTCGATAATGCAGCTGAGCATTCATCTGAGATGGAGCGCAATGCCGTAGATGCGGAGCGTGCATCCGACGACATCAAGATCTGCGAATACATGGCCGGCAAGGTCGGCGAGCATTACGACGGCGTTATCTCATCCATTATCGATGCGGGATGCTTTGTAAGGCTCGAAAACACTGTCGAGGGATTCGTTCCTTTCAGAACGTTAAGAGATCATTATTTCTTCGATGAGAGATCCTACAGGGCGATCGGCGCTCACGGCGGCAAGATACTCTCGATCGGAATGCCCGTAACGATCGTGGTCGAGAAGGTCGATACCGAAGAGAACAAGATAGATTTCTCTTTCGAGTACGGGTTCGAAGAAGAGCGTGACGTCCGCGTTCCGGGCGGCGGCAGGAGAGAGCCCAGAAAAGCCGGAAAGGGTGATAAGAAGAGAAAGCCCGGCAAACCCGCAGGAAGATCAGGCGGAAGAACGGGCGCTCATTCAGGGTTCGGAGGCTTTACGGGAAAACCAAAAAAAGGCGGCAGGACCGGCAGAGGCGGCCCGAGAGGAAGAAGGTAAAAGATCTTGAACAGACTTAAGAAGACAGTTTTATCAGTATTCTCTGTAATGATCTGCATTGCTTTGCTGGCAGGCTGTACTGTGGAGCAGAAGAAGGAACCTTTGGATGTGAAGACGGTTACATATCTGGTCTTATGGGGAGACCGTCCTGAAGTTGAGCTGTATATCATTACATCTGACCGTAAAGTAACACAGTACAATATCACTCCTGAAGAGGATAAGACATACGATTATATTGCAGGCGAGCTGCCTTCTGAAGACAATTATGAAGTAACCGAATATGAGATAACGGAAGCGAACTGGACGAGTCTTGTAAATACACTGACAGAAGTTGACTTTATGAATCTTTTAGATGAATTTCAACCTGATGCTACTGATGATTCCTCAACCTACTATATCAGAGTTGAGACCTCAGATGATGTTCATCAGTCAGGCGGTTATAATGCGGGTGGTCACATGGATCCCGAGAGCAGAAGATTCTCTAATGCAAGGCAGGCCGTAGATCGCGCGCTGAACCGGAATGTTTACTGAGCATCAGGGATATCGATTATTATATTGACAATCGGCTTTTAAATGATGTAGTATTACGCATTATGCAATGACGGAGACCCCAGTAGTCGTGGTATGTCGCCTACAGAGAGCTTTGCCCCCGGGCTGTAAGGCAGAGCGGAAAGA
The DNA here is from genome assembly GCA_024695565.1 of Saccharofermentans sp. Next base: position 43,669 of record JAILHX010000025.1, read on the forward strand.
GGCCACTGACGAATAACAGCTCTAACAGCAATCCGGTTTAAAGAGATTCCGCTTTTGCGGAGTAAATCAGGTGGCACCGCGGACATGTTTTGTTCGTCCTGAACTTAAATGCGATTTAAGTTCGGGGCGTTTTTTGTTTCCCCGAAGAAAGGATTGGAATATGGCTAACCAGTACAGAGACAGGATCATCAGCTCCCTGTCAGAGAAGGACGTAGGAACTGAACTCCGTGTATGCGGATGGATCGAGAACATCAGAGACCACGGCGGTGTATCTTTTATCGACTTGAGAGACATGTACGGCACGCTCCAGGTAGTTATGCGTGACACATCACTTCTTGACGGACTCGTTAAGGAGGAGTGCATCTCTATCGAAGGTAAGATCGAGCACAGAGATGAGGAGACATATAACCCCAAGATCGCAACAGGTACGATCGAGCTCGAGGCTCATTCTGTTGACGTACTTGGTAAGGTTTACACACAGCTTCCTTTCGAGATCATGACATCAAAAGAGATCAGAGAGGATGTAAGACTTAAGTACAGGTATCTTGACCTCCGTAACCAGAAGGTTAAGGACAATATCATCTTCAGATCTAACGTTATCGCATTCTTAAGACAGAAGATGACGGAGATGGGCTTTTTGGAGATCCAGACTCCTATCCTTACTTCATCTTCACCTGAGGGCGCAAGAGACTATATCGTTCCTTCCAGAAAGTGGAAGGGCAAGTTCTATGCGCTTCCGCAGGCACCCCAGCAGTTTAAGCAGCTCCTGATGGTTTCCGGATTCGATAAGTATTTCCAGATCGCACCCTGCTTCAGAGACGAGGATGCAAGAGCAGACAGATCACCGGGAGAGTTCTATCAGTTAGACTTTGAGATGTCTTTCGCAACTCAGGAAGACGTATTCAGAGCAGGTGAGGAAGTCCTCACTGCAACATTCGAGAAGTTCGCACCCGAAGGCGCAGTTGTTACACCTGCACCTTACCCGGTAATCTCCTACAAGCAGGCAATGCTCGAGTTTGGTTCAGATAAGCCCGACCTCAGAAACCCGCTTAGGATCATCGATGTTTCAGAGTTCTTCGGCAGATGCACATTCAAGGCTTTCCACGGAAAGACAGTTCGTGCCATCAACGTTCACGCGAAGCTCTCAAAGGGCCAGCACGAGAAGATGCTCAAGTTCGCTCAGGACGAACTCGGAATGGGCGGCCTCGGCTACCTCGAAGTTCTTGAAGACATGAGCTACAAGGGACCTATCGACAAGTTCATTCCTGATGACATGAAGGCTGAACTCAAGGATATGGCAGGCCTCAAGGCAGGAGATACCATCTTCTTCATCGCTGACAACGAGGCACGTGCCAACGAGTGCGCAGGCAAGATCAGAAACGAGCTGGGCGCAAGACTCGACCTTATCGAGAAGAACGCATTCAGATTCTGCTTCGTTAACGACTTCCCGATGTATGAATGGGATACAGAAACAAAGAAGTACATCTTCACTCACAATCCTTTCTCCATGCCTCAGGGCGGCCTCGATGCTCTTAACACAAAGAAGCCTGAAGAGATCCTCGCATATCAGTACGACATCGTCTGCAACGGTATCGAGCTCTCATCCGGCGCCGTAAGAAACCATGACCTCGACATCATGAAGAAGGCATTCGAGATCGCTGGATACTCTGAAGAAGAGCTCAAGACAAAGTTCGGTGCTCTCTACAGCGCATTCCAGTTCGGCGCTCCGCCGCACGCAGGTATGGCTCCGGGCGTTGACCGTATGATCATGATCCTCAGAGGTGAAGAGAACATCAGAGAAGTCATCGCATTCCCTATGAACGGTAATGCACAGGATCTCCTCTGCGGCGCTCCGGGCGAAGTAACAGAGCAGCAGCTCCGTGAGACACACATCAAGATCAGACAGTAATGAGAGTCTACTTCTTAACATTAGGATGCAGAGTTAATCAATATGAGACAGATGCCGCAAGGCGTCTGTTTCTTGATAATGGGCATATTAATGTTGATACTCCGGAAGAGGCCGACGTGTGCATCGTCAACACCTGTTCCGTAACGGGCGAGGCAGACCGCAAGTCCTTTCAGATGCTGCGCCGCATGGCCCGCAAGAACCCGTCTGCGGTCATCGTTGCCATGGGCTGCTCGTCAGAACTTAAGACGGGCGAGGTTCCTGCGGATATCGTTATCGGAACGCGTGAGAAGAACACGGTCGTTAAGCAGGTTGAGGAGTTTGTCTCATCAGGCTCGAAAACTTTATCCCACAGCACATCACACACACGTCCCGAAGTCAGCAAGACCGACGATTATCACGATTTCGGAACCGTTTTATCACCTGAGGGAACCAGAGCGTTCATCAAGATCGAGGACGGCTGCAACAATTTCTGCACATACTGTATTATTCCTTATGCCAGAGGCCGTGTAGTATCCCGTCCGGAAGAATCCTGCATAAGCGAGGCTGAATTCCTTGTGGGAAGCGGATTTAAGGAGATCGTCGTATCCGGAATCCACCTCTGTTCCTACGGAAAGGATATGGGTAAGGATAACTCTGCTCTGCTGGATGTCTTAAGAAAAACAGATGCGCTCCCGGGACTCGAAAGACTAAGGCTCGGCTCGTTAGAGCCCAAGTCCATGACGCCTGAATTCATTAAGGGGCTTAAGAAATTAAAGCATCTGTGCCCGCATTTCCATCTGTCTTTGCAGAGCGGTTCTGATACCGTTCTAAAGCGCATGAACAGGAAGTATACTCTCGCAGAGTATGAGGACAGGGTAAATGCACTGCGTGCCGAATTTCCGGATATGTCTCTTACTACGGACATCATTACCGGTTTCCCGGAAGAGACAGAAGATGAATTTGCCGAGACGATGGCTTTCGCGGAAAAACTGAAATTTGCGAAGATACATGTATTCCCTTATTCGGAGAGGGAAGGCACTAAGGCTGCTGCCATGCCACAGATAGACATGAGTATACGCAAAGAGCGTGCAAAGAGGCTAATAGAGCTGTCTGACAGGCTGTCTTATGAATTTGCGGCAGCTATGAAGGGCAGGACTGCCGGGATCCTTGTCGAGAAGATAGAAACAAAGGACGGCAGGGCTGTTGCGGAAGGCTATACGGCCAACTATGTCAGGACATTTGCAGACTGCAATGGCAGGGAACTGACAAAAGGCGATATCGTGGAAGGCATTATCAGCGGTTCTGACAATGAGACCTGCCTGATGACGCTGAACTGAGCAGAAAAAAGGCAGTTTAGTTCACTAATTCCAAGAAGTTACACCCGTTTCAGTAAATATTTATCAAATCTTAATAACATTTTGCCTGTCTTTTAATAATTACTGTGTTAGAATGAAAACATCGAAGAAAACTTCGTTTGGAGGCTCTTTGTGGAAAGCAACACAGCAAAATTTGATCTATCCGGCGACAGAACCGCGGACGTACATGCTCTGATGTCTTATGTTCTCAGCGCTCTGAAGGAGAAGGGTTACAACCCTATTAATCAGCTGGTCGGATATTTTATCTCAGGTGATCCTACGTATATCACCAACTACAAGGGCGCCAGAGGTCTCATCAAGCGAATTGACAGAGACGAGCTCCTCGAAGTAATCATCAACGATTACTGCTCCAGACTGTAAAGTAACAGAAAATCCAAGTATAATGGTAATTGCGGCGGCTAAGGCCGCCTTTATTTTGCAAATCGATCCGGGAGGATAACAGTAAATGGGCAAAGCAGCCGGAAGAGTCATGGGAATAGACTTCGGTACAAGACATATCGGAGTTGCCGTATCTGACGAACTGAGAGTGATCGCAAGGGGTATCGAGACCGTCAACTGGAACGGAGAGGATCCCGAGTGGGCATTGAACCGCATCTGTGAGATCATTAAGGAGATGGGGGTAAATGCCATTGTTTTCGGGCGTCCGGCGAGAACCGACGGTACCAGATCGGAGACCCAGGATAAGGCGGAAGCCTTTGCGGCCAGCCTGTCAGAGAGGTGCGGCATCGAGCCTGTGTTCAAGGATGAGCGCTATACGACGGTCCTGGCATCAAGATATCTTCACGAGAGCAACATGAAGGCCAAGAAACAGAAGAAGGTCATCGATCAGGTTGCAGCGGAGATAATCCTTCAGGATTACCTCGATGTGCTATAATTAGGCATTATAGTTTTATTATAATAAGGTCAAACACTTAAGGAGACAAAAAATGGCAGACGAGAATATCGAGAATATCAACAATGAAAACGGCCCTACAGATGAGCTCATCGAAGCAATTGCAAAGCTCGAGGACGAGAACGACAGAATGATCGAGATCGCCGATGAAGAGACCGGCGAGAAGAGAAAGGCCTATGTTGATCAGACATTCCAGTTCAACGGCAATACTTATGTAGTTCTTATCATCGATTCCGAAGATGAGGAAGACGAAGAGGACAGCTACTATTACATCATGCGTTTCGTGGATAAGGGCGGCGAAGTTCTGCTCGAGAACCTCGTAGGCAAGGAAGCTGACGTTATTTACGATTACTATGACAAGCTCTGTGAAGAGCTCTACGGCGACGATGAAGAATCAGAAGACGAATAATAAACCTACAGGTCTTAAGAAAAAGATCGCCCTCGAGAAGGACCGCAAGGCCAAACTCGCGGGCAAGCATCTTAAAGACAGCAAGAGCGACGAGCTCCTTGTAATGCGCGATCCTTACAGCAAGAAGGATTACTATATGTCGCGCATCGATGCTTTTACGCTCATGAAGACCGAATATGTCGTCATGTATAACTATGTTCCCGATGACGGCAGCCACACAAAGCCTGAACTCGTTATCATGCGTACGGCGATCGGCGAGAACGGGGAGAGAGTATATTACTCGATAAAGGACGGCGAGGAGCTCGAGAGAGCCTTCGTGTACTTTATGAGAAGGTATTACGGCGCACAGGCCGCTGAGACAAGATTAAAGAACGGAGTTGCCTCAGGAGATCAGAAATAACGATGACTTTTGGCGAGCATGTCCGAATCAAGATTCCAGCACTGCTCCAGGCCGCTATCGGAATGGTGGCCTTTATTGGCATAGAGTATTTCGCATATTTTATTTTTGAACTGTTTGGCATAGACCAGACCATATACAGAGGTGTTTTTAACACATTTGCTGCTATTGTCATCTTTGTCGCCATGTTCGTATTCCATAAGATAGTTTCGAGGAAGAATACTCCGCTCATCAGGCTGGAAAAGATAACGCCTGACCAGGTTGCGGCGCTCACTATCGTAGGAATCGGAATGCTCGGTTTTGTCGCAACATATATCGGCATTGCTAACAGGATCTCCGCATACTATGAACCTGTCAGAGAAGCGTATGTTGAATATCAGGATAATGTTGACAGATATTCCGAAGTATCACAGACTGTTGTTCCTGTCTGGGATTCATTTCTCTATGCGTTTACCGTAAGCTTTCTTGTTCCGGTATCCGAAGAGATGGCATTCAGAGGTGTTGTTTACGGTTCGCTCCGCAAGGGTTTCGGTCCCTGGGTATCTGTAATCATAAGCGCAGTTTTCTTCGGCCTCATGCACGGCGTGTCCATGCATATCGGATATGCCCTGGTATGCGGATTCATTATCGCAGGCTGCTATCATCTGACGGAGAACCTCATTGCGCCCATGATCCTTCATACGGTGTTTAACATTTTCGGATCGGGTATTGCCAATGTTTTTGAGATCGAACAGCTGGGCATCTCTGAAGATACCCGCAGTACCATTCTGACTGCGATCAACCTCACATCGATAATTATCATGCCTGTTGCGGTTATTGCTTTTGCATATCTTGTAAGCGTAAAGCGCAAGAGGAAGGCAGATAAGAAAAAGGTTGAAGAATACATTGCCGGACGCGAAGAAGAGAAGGCGGAAGCAACCGGCGATGATACAGAACCTTCCACTGAAACGACAGCTGTTGCCGCTGATGCGGAAGAGAACGGCACGGCAGGTGAAGAAGCATGAAGAGACATGGCCGGCCGATATTCGGAATAACGAGAAAAACGAGATTTGCAGCGGCTATGGTAGTCGTTGCGGTAGTTCTTGTTATGGCCCTGATCGTATTGGGATATGTAGGCGTGTTCGGATTAAGATCCGAGCTTTTTGAGATCGCCATAAACACTGACAGGGCGGACGACACTTTCGGAGGCGTCGGAGTAAATCTTGATGTTATTCCGAACATCAATATCGTAAGAGACGCTTCTTTTGAGAGTGCGACAGATTATTCCAGCATGCTCATTGCAGGCGCATCAGGCGGAAGTGTATATCTGACACCTGATACTGTTGCTGCAGCTGATTTCAATATTGCAGATTGTGCAGGTGATACCGCGCGCATCATCTCGATCGACAGCGACGGCGTGATGAGTGAGAAGTTCACCGGTAAGATCACGGGATTCAAGGCTGCAAGACTCGGTGTGGTTACTCTGATCAAAGATGAGAATTACATCTGGGATGATGACCGTATCAGGGAACTGGCCTTCTACGGAAATAACGTTCTCGGCATCACAGAGAACGGAAGACTCATATCAGAGATTACCAACGGACAGCTCACAACAGTGGTCGATCTTGACGAGAGGATCACGTTGATCGATTCCAATGACACTGGCGTTGTTGCTGTCGGATTGAGCGGCAATATCTATTCTTCCCAGGACGGCAGGAATTTCAGCCTTATCTACGAACCTGACACCTCGAAAGGAATCCATTCGATCAGCGGAATCGGAAGCTCCGGTTCAACATTTGCAGTCTGCTACGGTGACGGAACAGTAGTCACGATTACAAACGGCAGAACGGCAGTATCCTGTCTTCCGCATTCGAATATCACATCGTTTGTTTCAGACGGGGAGAGATTCCTTGCTGTTGATTCCAAGGGATATATCTATTCATCCACTAATGGCATGGTATTTGAGAATATCGGCGTTTCACAGCTCCTGGCAGGCGCTGATAAACCCCTGACATGTGCTGCGAACGGTATCTATGGCTTCGTTGCTGACGGAAACAACGCTGTTGTCGTTAACTTCCGCGAGCCCACGGTAGTGATCGAGACCACTAATCTTACACAGGCGGTAGGTGCCGAGATAAAGACTCTTGAGATCACGGATTCAGGCCTCATCGTTGTCGGAACATCCGATAAGAAGGCTTTTGCAGTTAACCTTGATACGGATAAGTCAACTCCCATCACATCTGAGAGTACTCTTATTGAGAAACTGATCGGTGTTAATGGAGACAGGGTTTATTACGATTCGGGCAAAGACCTGTACAGAGCACAGATCCTGTCAGAACTCTCTGTTGAAGGCAATCTCGACAGCGTTGATGTAATCGCTGACGATATACTCATTACAGGTCATGTTCTCAAGGCTGCGAGCGGCACTGTTGTGGCATCAGGTGATGATCCGTGGGTATTCTCCGAATACTCTGCATGGGATGTATATGGCGGCGGCACAAATGTTATATCGACCGACAGATCTTATGGCGGCAGATACGGCGCAAGGATGACCGGAAGGGGAGAAGGTGTTCATGCAATGACACAGACTCTTCACGGCAAGGCAACTGATAACTTTATTTCCGGTACATTCTACAGATTAAGCCTTTATGCAATGTCCGACGATGCACCTGATAAGGTATATTGCTGGCTCGAAGGCGAAGGGTTCGGAAGAGTAGGTTTTGAACTCACACCTGTCGGCAGTAATTACAAACTGTACAGTTATGTTTTCGCTGTGACGGATCTCATGTCCGAGGCAGAGGAGATAACTCTGAATCTTGCGTTTGAGGGAGCAGGATCGATCCTCGTTGACGACATCTATCTTGGCCCTGACAGTTACAATGCTGCAGGTATTCCTTCTTATTACGCTGATACGCTCGCATCCGGCAGTCCTGCGGCTATGAGACTTAATAACCTTAATATCGGAAGTTCCGGATTTGCAGAGTATTCAATGTATCTCATGAGCGCTGATTCAGTCTCGGATTACATAAACGGAACAAATTCCAGGGCAGATTATTCTGACTGGAGTTCAGACGATGTATCTGTTAACGAGAGCCAGTCTGTAACGGTATCTCTCGAAGAGAGCTTAAGGCTCGTAAAGAAGTGCAATTCAACGCCGTGGCTCGTTATAGGACCGTATGTGAGCCAGAACGAGATCGATAATCTCATGGAATACCTGTGCGGTTCAATGACATCGGAATACGGCGGCAAGAGAATCGATAACGGTACGGCTCTCCCATGGAGCAGACAGTTCACGAGATTCTACATAGAGATCAATGACAGCGGCAAAGTATTTAAGAGCGATGTCCAGAAGGCAGCATATGTTAATTATGTAATCTCGATGTTCTCGCAGTCTGAATATTTCAGCGACATCAAGGATAAGACAGTATTCCTTGACGGTATGAATTATGACGGCGGAACCATGATGTCTGATGCCGACAACCATACAATGAGTGTAAAACTCGTTGCAAATGACAGCACTGAAACATTTAACAACAATATCAATACGAGCTATGTCCTCGCCCAGTACAACACACCGCACATCGTCTCGGGAAATAACGGCGGCGAATACATCAACAGCCTTGTGACTGACGGCAGCAACTGCGGAAAGATCATCTCAGCGATAATGACACCTGAAGCAGATTTTGCAGAGATGTTCCTCTTTGATGCCTCGGTTAATTTCGTTCCTTCAAAATACACGGGAAATGAGATGTTTACGGGCAGGAACCATTTTACCAACATGATGACCGTATCAGGTCTTGTAACCGGATTTGCGGGTTACGACGAGTTGTTCCTTAATATCAACGAGCCTCTTGATAAGTCGGTTATCGCCAGTGTTGACCAGTTCTCTGCAAATGTAACCACGGCATGCTTTAACAAAGGCCCGGTAACATATCTGGTAATTGCCAATTCATCGGATTCACCGCAGAGCTTCCTCATTAACGACAACAAGCTCGGAAGGAGCGATACTGTCATAAGACGTTACGATGCGGAAGGAAGACTCCTTATCGAGAGAAGATTCAGACACGATCATATGCGTCACATCCTTCAGCCTGGAGAATTCATAATAGTAGAGATCAGATCGAGTAATCAGTAAAGTGTATCAGGAACCGGTAATGAGCCTGATGAGCTCGCCTGAAGCCTTAGAACAGCTGTTTTTCCAATTCTTGCAGAGCTTTAAGGCTGTTGCTTCGTCATCAACTGTGACAGAAGCGGTAAAAGGCCTGCCGTCGCCTGAATAAGAGAGATTTACCCTGAATTTGTTATCTTCGGTTAGTTCCATAGATGCAAAAGTGCCGGAAGTCCTGGCCATATCGCTCATGATCTCTTCGGCAGCATTATCAAGATTCTGTATGAGAGATGTGCTGAGGGAAGGCAGAAGATCCGTTAAAACGGCTTTGCCGCCGTCTGTGAGCGTGAGTTTTTCCGTAGAACCGATGGCATCCGGAGTAAAATCCTCAGAACTGCTCTTATCCATGAGGTTGCCTGATATCAGCTCTTCGTAAGATCTTGAGAAAGTGAAGAAGTCCGTATAGAGTGATTCCATGCATTTCTCCATCAGAAGATTGTAACTGACGCCCGGAGCACGGTCGACCAGATACAGGATTTGGATTTTGGATTCTGCTATAGAAATATCAGACATTTTTTATACCTTGGTTTTTGTAATAATTCTATTCGTAATTATACTCGAAAAGGGAAAAATCAGGGTGTATACTCTGTATGATTTTTGAATAAACCCTGTAAGGAGAATTAGAAAATGATTACATTTGATTACCAGAACGCCCTCGGATTCATCGGCGGCGAAGAGGCAGTCGCAAGAATGGAACCTCAGGTAAAAGCCGCTTCTGATATGCTTCACAAGAAGAACGGCCCGGGCAACGATTTCCTCGGATGGCTCGACCTTCCTACAAACTATGATAAAGAAGAGTTCGCACGTATCCGCAGCGCAGCTCAGAAGATCAGAAGAGATTCTGACGTTCTCGTTGTTATCGGTATCGGCGGTTCATATCTCGGCGCTCGTGCCGTAATCGAGCTCCTCGGACATTCTTTTGCTAACGCAGCATCAAAGAAGGTTAGAAAGAGCCCGCTCATCCTTTTCTGCGGTAACTCCATCAGCGCAACATATCTTGCAGACATGATGGACATCATCGAAGGCAAGGATATTTCCCTTAACATCATCTCAAAGTCAGGCACAACAACAGAGCCTGCCATCGCTTTCAGAATCCTCCGTGCTTACATGGAGAACAAGTATGGTAAGGAAGAGGCTAAGAACAGAATCTATGCCACAACAGATAAGGCCAGAGGAGCTCTTAAGGGCCTGGCAGATGAAGAAGGCTACGAGAGCTTCGTAGTACCTGATGACGTAGGCGGAAGATTCTCCGTTCTTACAGCTGTAGGACTTCTTCCTATCGCAGTTGCAGGCATCGACATCAGAGAGCTCATGAAGGGCGCAAGAGATGCTTCCAAGGCTTATAAGAGGCTTCCTTTCGCAGAGAATCCCTGCTATCAGTATGCAGCAGTACGTAACTGCCTCCTCCGTTCCGGCTATTCAACAGAGGTTATGGTTAACTACGAGCCTTCTTTCCACTACATGACAGAGTGGTGGAAGCAGCTCTACGGTGAGTCTGAGGGTAAGGACAGAAGAGGTATCTTCCCGGCAGGCGTTGATAACACAACAGATCTCCATTCCATGGGCCAGTTCATCCAGGATGGCGCCCGTATCATGTATGAGACAGTTGTACAGATCGACCAGCCCAGAAGATCTTTCGAGATCCCTAACGACAAGGATAATCTCGACGGTCTTAACTTCCTCTCCGGCATGGACATGAACGAAGTTAACAAGAAGGCAATGCAGGGTACAGTCCTTGCTCACGTTGACGGTAACGTACCTAACCTTGCAATCCACATGTCTGAGCAGAATGCTTACGCTCTCGGTGAGCTCATCTACTTCTTCGAGAAGGCTTGCGGCATCTCAGGTTATCTCCTCGCCGTAAATCCTTTCAACCAGCCCGGCGTTGAGGCATACAAGAAGAACATGTTCGCTCTTCTCGGTAAGCCCGGCTATGAGGATCAGAAGGCTGCTCTCGAGGCAAGACTCAACAAATAAACTAAGGCAAGCAATTGCTTTGAACTTTGAACAGACAGGGGCTTAGGGTTAGGCCCCTGTTTTTATGCGCGAAAATCCGATTTGTATATTTTGTATATACGATTTATATGGACAAAGATAATTGAGAAAATCCATAATATTTCTTAAGAATAAGGTGTTCCGGATAACCGGAATTTTTTTGGAATCAGGGAGGGTTTGACTATGAAAAAGAAGTTGTTGCTTAAGGCAATGGCTGTTACTTTGTCGGCTGTGTGTCTTGCCGGATGCTCTCAGAAACCGGCTGACGAACCGGTCGCTGATACTGAGGTTACAACAACCACAACTTCCACAACAACAGAATCCGTTACAGAGACAGAGAGCAGTACTGCTGCTCCTGAAGTTCAGATAACTGAAGATATCTGTGAAATAGCGAAAGAATACGGTATGACACAGGTTAGTGACCGGCAGGAAATTGTTAATCTTTGGGGCGGATTTGATTCGACATCGGCATATTATGTTGCCAAAGACAGCAATGAAGCCACATTCATGTATTCTTCTTTGTTTAACCTTGATGCGAAGAGTTTTCCTGATATTAAGGCTGACGAATTGGTAATGTGCCTTGAAAAAAAGACCGCTGATTCGAATGGTAAATCTGCAACAACAGAGATCTACAAGATAAAAGCTGCTGACAGCGCATCAGCTCAGGAATTGTATAATGCTTTTTCTCAAAAGATAGATTCATATGAGTATTCTTCAGGTGAGGTTAACGGATACACATATACGATAGGATTTTATGGATCCGAAAAGAATTGTGTGGCAGTAGGAACTTTTCTTAAAGATGATACTGTTATCAGGATGTTAAGAATGGGTGATAGTAAAACAACAGATGACTGCATCGGATTCTTCTGCGATAAGTTTGGTTTTGTATCACCGATGACATTGAAGAAAAACGGATAATAAGATTGTTTTGTTTGGAAATAAGGGAGATTAATATCATGAAAAAGATTTTACTTAAGACAGCTGCAGTTGCTATGTCAGCCGTATGCCTCGCAGGATGCTCACAGACACCTGCAACAGAAGCAGTAACCAGCGAAACAGAGGCCGAGACAACTGCTACAACAACAGAAGCATCAGTTGAAGAGACTGAGAGCAGCACGACAGAATCTGAAGAAGTGAAGAATGATGTGATCCTTTCATCAGAGATGATCGTTAATGCGGCTAACAAGTATGGAATGACGGAAACAGCAGATTATTCCGAATGGGTTCAGATGATAACTGAAGACGGAACTACTTATCATTCTGTTTACTATGTTATGGATGATTCCGAAGAAGCCAACAAGTGGTATTCTGCCAGCTATCTGACCGCTGAGAACAGCCATTTCCCTGATATTCAGGTTAACGATTGTCTTCTCTGCTTTGAAAAAATAAACGAAGGAGAGGGTGGCAGAAACGCTTATACCGAAATCTATATGTTTACTGCCGCTGATGATCAGTCTGCTCTTGATCTGTACAATGCATTATGTGTAGCAAATTCCGATTATGAGGTCGTTTCCGGCGAGAAAGACGGATATACATATTCCATCAGATATATGGGAAACGGAAAAAGACAGATGACTGCAGGTATCTATCTCCAGAACAACACTGTTATATTTATCAATAACAGCGGTGAAGTTGAAGAGAACGGCGGATGCATCGGTTTCTTCTGCGATGAACTTGGTGTTGAATCACCGTTAACGCTGAAGAAATAATAACTGACTTACCGGGGCCGGGTTTTCGGCCCTTTTTTATTGGCTTGATTTTGAAATTTGGCAGAAATCGCCGACAGGACGGGGCTGCGGCAGACACATTTTCGGTAAGTAAATGCCTTACTTATTATTTGAATAAAAAGGCTGTAACTTGTATAATTAACCGCGTAATTTATGCATAAATGAGGTATTTACTATGATTTCAACTCTCGAAAACGGCGCTTGGTTATTAAACGGCGTTGAACTCATTGAAGATTCCGGTAACGCGGCTGAGGCAGTAGCTGCCAAGTCAGGCAAGGCTGCTGACAAGGTATCTGCAAAGCAGGGTACTATCGCTTACGGAATCCTGAAAGATCACAACACTTCAGGCAACATGGAGCAGCTTAAGATCAAGTTCGACAAGCTCACTTCACACGACATTACTTACGTTGGTATCATCCAGACTGCAAGAGCTTCAGGCTTGGAGAAGTTCCCGATCCCTTACGTTCTTACCAACTGCCATAACTCACTCTGCGCAGTAGGCGGAACGATCAACGAAGATGACCACATGTTCGGTCTTACAGCTGCCAAGAAGTACGGCGGAATCTATGTACCTCCTCATCAGGCAGTCATCCACCAGTATGCCAGAGAAATGCTCGCTACATGCGGCGGCATGATCCTCGGCTCTGACTCACACACACGTTACGGTGCACTCGGTACCATGGCAATGGGTGAGGGCGGTCCTGAGCTCGTTAAACAGCTCCTCTCACAGACATACGACATCAAGATGCCTGACGTTATCGCTATCTATCTCACAGGCGAGCCGATGAAGGGCGTAGGTCCTCAGGACGTTGCTCTTGCTATCATCGGCAAGGTATTCAACTCCGGCTACGTAAAGAACAAGGTCATGGAGTTCGTTGGCCCCGGAGTTGCAAGCCTCTCAGCTGATTTCAGGATCGGCATCGACGTAATGACAACAGAGACAACATGCCTTTCTTCCATCTGGCAGACAGACGAGAAGACAGAGCAGTTCTTCGATATTCACGGAAGAAAGGGTGACTACAAGAAACTCGCACCCGCTGACGTTACTTACTATGATGGCGCAGTTATTGTTGATCTCTCAACAATCAAGCCTATGATCGCAATGCCTTTCCATCCTTCGATCGCTTACGAGATCGAGTATGTAAATGCAAACCTCGAGCAGATGATCGCTGAGACAGAGGAGAGAGCAAAGGTTTCTTTCGGCGACAAGATCGAGTATTCACTTAAGGACAAGATCCAGGGCGGCAAGCTCATGGTAGACCAGGGAATCATTGCTGGATGCGCAGGCGGCGGATTCGAGAATATCTGCGCTGCAGCTGATATCATGAAGGGCCAGTACATCGGTTCAGATAAGTTCACGATGTCCATCTATCCCGCATCAACACCTATCTACATGGAACTTGTTAAGAACGGTGTTGCTGCAACTCTCCTTGAGACAGGTGCTATCCTTAAGACAGCATTCTGCGGACCTTGCTTCGGTGCCGGTGACACACCTGCTAACAATGCATTCTCTATCCGTCACTCCACAAGAAACTTCCCGAACAGAGAAGGTTCAAAGGTTCAGAGCGGACAGATCTCTTCCGTTGCACTCATGGACGCAAGATCCATCGCTGCAACAGCTGCAAATAAGGGTGTTCTCACACCTGCTACAGAGTTCACGGGTGAGCTTAATAACTACGCTTACACATTCGACTCAAAGATCTACGCTAACAGAGTCTTCGATTCCAAGGGTGTTGCAGATCCTAATACAGAAATCCAGTTCGGACCTAACATCAAGGACTGGCCTAAGATGGAGGCACTTCCTGAGAACCTCGTTCTCCAGGTCGTATCCGAGATCCACGATCCTGTTACAACAACAGACGAGCTCATTCCTTCAGGCGAGACATCTTCTTACAGATCCAACCCTCTCGGTCTTGCAGAGTTCACACTCTCACGTAAGGATCCTGAGTATGTGGGACGCGCTAAGAACATCCAGAAGGCAGAGACAGCACTCGTAGCAGGTGAGCACGCTTGCCAGGCTGTTGAGGGTCTCCACGATGTAATGCAGGTAGTTAAGAGCATCGTTCCTTTCGAGAAGGCTGACACAAAGATCATCGGATTCGGTTCATGCATCTTCGCTGTTAAGCCCGGTGACGGTTCTGCGAGAGAGCAGGCTGCTTCATGCCAGAAGGTGCTTGGCGGATGGGCTAACATCGCAAATGAGTATGCTACAAAGAGATACAGATCGAACCTCATCAACTGGGGTATGCTCCCGTTCATCATCGAGAAGGGCGACCTGCCTTTTAAGAACCTCGATTACATTCTCTTCCCGGGAATCAGGAAGGCAGTCGAGGAGAAGGCTGATACGATAAAGGCAATCGCGATAAAGGGCAATGAGACGAAGGAGTTCACATTGACTTTGGGCGACCTCACAGACCGTGAACGTCAGATAATCCTTGACGGATGCCTCATCAATTTCAACCGTCAGAAATAAGAAACTTTAACGGGGCACTTCAGACTGAGGTGCCCCTTATTACATCCCGAAAACAATGACACTCAAGAGCATTTTCAAACAGTGGATATTTCCTCTATTCTTTATAACCGCAGGTGCGGTTATCGCGGCTTTTGCATTGGAGGAATTCCTCGTTCCGTTTACGATCTTAGACGGCGGCGTTGTCGGTATCTCGATGATCATCAGTCAGCTGTCGGGACTTCCTCTCGGTATCCTTACGATCGTCCTTAACATCCCTTTCATGATCGTCGGATTCAAGCGTCTGGGCATAAGGTTCCTTATTAAGGCAATCTATGCGATGATCGTTTTCTCTGCATTTCTCGGCATCTTCGAGGACATGAAGGCGGTAACAGAGCAGGAGATTCTGGTAGTCGTATTCGGAGGCGTTTTGCTGGGTGTCGGTGTCGGTCTTATCTTAAGACACGGCGGATGCCTGGACGGCACGGAGATCGTGGCGATGCTCCTGTCGCAGCATACGGAGTTCTCGGTAGGACAGATAGTGCTTTTCTTCAACATCATTATCTATGGTGTTGCAGGACTCCTCTTCGGACCTGACAGAGCGCTCTATTCACTCCTCACATACTTCATCACATCGAAGATAATCGATATCGTCGAGAACGGAATGGAGCAGGGCAAGTCCGTAATGATAATCACGGATCACGGCAAGGATATTGCCGATAAGATCTATTCACAGCTCGGCCGCACATGCACGCAGATGGAAGGCAAGGGGATGGTAAGTAACGGCAAGAAGACCGTGCTCTACTGCGTTATTACGAGAGTCGAAGTTCCTGCGATAAAGAAGATAATCAACGATGCAGACGTATCTGCGTTCATGACGATTTCAGATGTCTCAGAGATCGTCGGTAATCACATAAAGAGAAGAAAGGCGCCTGTGAATAAGAAGCGTTTGTAATGAATAAATAAAACATCAGTTGAATGTTTAAAGATTCCGTCAATCCCTTTATCCTTCTAAAAGAATGTCCGGTGATATATATTTTTATTGGGTTAATGCTATCGGGTTCATATAACAGAAGGTGAATAGGGGAGAACATTATGAATACTGACAGGGACACTGCCTCTGATAAGGATGTTTCTTCAAGCGGAGATCAAACCAAACGCAGTCCGGAAGAAATGCGGACTACCTTTAAGGAAATAGATCCAAGACCGCGTATTAATCAGCCTAAAGGTTATGAGGACTCTCAGTATTCCTCTTCATTGATAAGAGGAAGAAGGCATGATTATATCTTCCTGCCTCAAGGTTACACAGATCCGGATACCGGAAAAGAGTACAAAGCCGGATATTATGATGAGAGCGGGAACTTCTATGAGCGGGTAATAATCAAAGCCGGAAAAATGCGGGAGACTCTGGCCTGCTGCGACTTCTGCGGAACACAGATCAAACTCAAGTGGGAATCGGGTGCTCTGAATTCCTGCCCTAACTGCGGTGCAACGCTTCACGAGGTTTCGGATAAGACTATTTATGATCACCAGTTAAGACCGGTTCCTGCAAATCCGGTATTTAAAGAAAGACCCGGTGGCGGACATTACAGATCAGATTATGGAACTTCATATTCATTAGGCGGTATTATTGCCGTTTCCGCTGCAGTAATCGTGCTGGCAATAATTATTACGGGAGTGATCCTTGGCAGGATAAAGCAGAATGCGCAGCGCGAAGTTGTTTATGTACCTGCGGCTGATTATGATGCTGCCATGACACCGACTCCGCCTGATGTGCGTTCGTATCTTGTTCACTCGCCTGTGATCGGTCCTTTGCGTTCTAAGGTGTATATCCGCGAGGCGGGCGGATCTTTTGAATGGGATGACAGCAAAAGAGAATACTACTGTAAAGAACTCAAATGCCATCTGCGTTATACGGATAAAAATAATCCCGGTGTCTGGGAGTATTGGTTTCAGGGTGTTTCTTCAGATTACCCTGATGGCGGCTGGATGAGATACGACTATGAGACAAAGAAGTGGCAGATCGATACCGGAAATAACTCGTGGACAGATCTTCCTGATAAGTACAGCAGTTATAATCTGTGGTATGTAAAGGAACCTGACAACGGCAAGGATTCGGGCAGAGATTATGTCTATATCGGCGGAAGCGGAGACCAGTGCAATATCAGTCCGGATTCCCCGCCGCTTAGAAAATGCGAATATGTTTATGAAGAGAATAACTATTACGATCCTGATACCGGGTGTCATTTCTACGTGAACAGGATGCTCGGACCGGATATCTGGGTCTACTGGTTTGAGGAAACCGGATGGGTGCTTTATGATGACGAGACGGATTCCTGGTATCACTATCTTGTCGGAGTTAACGGCGGTTCCTGGGAGAAGGCCGATCCCGGCATAGTTCAAATGGGGATCTGGCATTTTAAATGATTCTTTCTGATCACTGATCTTCAAAAAGGGCTGCCTCATTTGAGACAGCCCCTTGTTCGTTTGGTTTTGCAATAAGGATTACTTCTTGCCGAATGTGTTGTTCAATGTATCAACATCGGGAAGATCAACACCGACTTTCTTCTCAACCTTGTCGATCGTATCGTTAGCGATCTTCTTTGCGTTCTCATCCTTAGCTACTGCGCCCAATGCATCCTGTGCTGCGCCTACAGCCTTGTTTACATCAATATCCATAGGTTAAACCTCCAATATTTTTGATACAATTATTGTATCACTATTGATTCATATGTGAACAACGATCAATACCGTGCCCGGGATTCAGTCAGCTTCAGGTTGTGATTTGTATGGTCATAAAGAGGACACATCTTTTTTCTATACTCACGATGACAAAAGACGGATGTCGCGGAAAGGAACAAAGAAGATGAAAAAGAATTATTTGGGATTTGGGTTAGTTTACTGTGTTTTGGCACTTGTAATCTTCTCGGTATTGATGTCGTTTTATACAAAGAAAAAGATCGATGTTGTAAATGAAGGTATGCGTAACATTGCTCTTTTTCCTGAAATATCAATGGGCAATTCCGAAAACGGAACTCCGGAATCACTGGCACATAATGCTGTCAACTCATGGAAATTTCTGTCATTCGTCGGTGATGACGTAGGCTTTTACTCTTCTATAGTTGATACCGAAAATAATGGCAGGGTAATGTTTGAATCACAGGATTTTCTGGCATTCCGTTATTATGGTGAGGTTGAAACTGAGGTTATTGAGAATTCCTCTGACAGATATGAAGCGAAGGATACTCAGCTGGTTCCCGGTTCTACCAGATTTATGTTTTTTGAAGAGCCGCTGACACTGTCAAAGGACGAGGTTTCAAACTTCCGCTTCCCGCGCGGAAAAGATATTACGGTAGCAGGTGCGAGATGCGATGATACATTCGTTTACGGAGGCAAGTTTACTTTTTCTTTTGATGACAAGGTCAAGACATTAAATATTGCTGAGCCTGAAGTTGTCAATGAAGAGAAGGGCGTTCCTTATGAGGAGTGGATCGTAAGGCTCGATGAGATCGAGTATTATTCCTTGGGCGGGAATTCCGGAATAAACAAAAAGGCTCATAGACTTAGCGATGCATATGTTGCTAAGCACTTAGACGGCCAAGTTCCTGCCGGCCGTAATGTCAAGGAAGGGATTTTCACTACGACTGCTTCGGTAATCTTTGTTCACGATAAAGGACATTACCTTCTTACTTATTATTTCGTAACAAATCCGCTCCTGATCGTCATCAGAGATAATTTGTGGGTTTATATCTTGTCCGTTCTGGCTCTGGTTTTCGTAGAAGCTGTAATCATTTATGCAGTAAGAAAGCTCTACCTTAATCAGAAGAGATTTGAATTAAGGAGCGAAAAGCTTACGAAGGGCATCGCTTACGATCTGCAGGGACCTCTGTCTGTTACCAGGGAATATCTGGATAAATGGGAAAACGTAGACGAGGAAAAGCGCCCTGAGTATTCGGAAAAGATAATATCTGAAGTTGACCATATGTCATCTATGGTTACAAGGCTTCTCGAACTGTCTAAGATACAGGACGGCAGCGTCAAGCTTAACCGTGAGGATGTTGATCTCGTGCTCCTGACCCAAAACATTAAGAAGAGGAATATGGAATCAATATTGAAAAAGAATATAGATCTGGCGGTCGAATGCGATGATCCCGGGGCAGAATATACGGTTTACGCTGATCTCGAGATGATGTACATAGTTATTAATAACTTCATGACAAATGCCATTAAATATTGCGATCACACTATAAGGATCAAGCTGAAAAAGTTCAGAAACTCAATAGAATTCAGCATCACGAACGACGGCGCAGGAATCGACAAGGCTGATCTGGAAAAGGTCTGGGATGTTCTTTATAACTCCGGCAAGGATAAGTCCGGACAGGATGAGAACAGCGGAGTAGGGCTTTCAGTCGTAAAGAGCATACTTGATGCACATAATGCAAAGTGCGGATGCTTTAGCGGGCTTAAAGGAACGAATTTCTGGTTTTCAATGGACAAATACGAGGAAGAAAAATGAAGAAACAATATATAAGATACGGAGCAGTTTTCTGCATTGTTGTGCTGCTGGCGTTTTTGATCGCATTTGTAATTTTCACCAAGAATAAAATAGATGATTATAACTTACGTTTCAATCTGCCGTTTATATCAGCAGACATTGATTATCATGCTGATAATGATGATGGACAATTGGAACAGCAGGTAATCAGATCATGGGATCGCTATCTCACATATGAATATGCGGATCGCACGGGTTTTTATTCTTCGATAACGGATGTTAACAGCGGCGAGGTTATCCTGGATTCTTTTGAACAGGGAATACACAAAGGCGATGCTGAAATTGAAAAGCTTAATCAAATAGCTTACGAGGCAGGCATTGAAGGAGAAAAGACTTATAAAAAAAATGACGGTGTTAATACTAAAAAAGGTATGTTTACTTCAACCTCGGTCTTGATCTGTCTGGCTAATGAAGGCAATATCCACGTTTCTTACTGCATTGCGGGAAAACCTTTTGCAAGCGTGCTTAAGAGTAATGCGCAGACTTATATATTTATGCTTTTGGGATTTATCATCCTTGAGACTCTGATTGTTGTCTCGTTTGTCATGCTCTATAAAAACCAGATGAACTATGAGATCAGAAACCAGAAGCTTACAAGGGGTATAGCGCATGAACTGAAAACTCCTCTGGCTGTTACAAAAGCAACCGTTGAGAACTGGGATTATTTTGATGACGACCGCCGCAAAGATTATTCGAAAAGGATCGTAAACGAAGTCGATCACATGTCTGACATGGTCGGAAAGCTCCTCGATGTTTCGAAGATAAAAGAAGGCGGCAATAAGATCAATAAAGAAGCAATTGATCTGAAGAAACTGACTGAGGATACTATCAAAAGGAACGGCGAACTGATCCGTGAAAGGAATATCACTATTACGTTTAACCGTGACGAAAAGCCTTATACGGTGTTTGCGGATCCTGAAATGATGAATATGGTATTAAGCAACTTCATGTCGAATGCTATCAAATACTGCGATCACATCATCATGATCCGGCTTAACAGGAGCGGCCGTAAAATAGAGTTCAGCATTACCAATGATGGTGCTAAGATAGAGAAAAAGGATCTGGACAAGATCTGGGATATCTTCTATACAACAGATAAGGCCAGAACTGACAGAATGAGCAGCAGCGGTGTCGGGCTCTCGGTCGTAAAGAGTATCTTAGATGTCCACAAGGCTGATTACAGCTGCGTAAGCGGCGATAATGTAACTGAATTCAAGTTCTCAATGCCTGCTCATGAAACGGTCTGAAAGGTTCAAAAGGGAAGTAAGGAATGTATCGGATTTTGCTTGCAGAAGATGAGGTCACATTAAGAGAAGTCGTAGAAGTCTTTTTCCGCAAAAACGGATTTGAGATAGATGCGGTAGATAACGGAAATGATGCCTGTTCCTTAGCGGACAGGCAGAAGTATGATGTGGTCATCTTAGATATAATGATGCCCGGAAAAGACGGCAAGGAAGTGTGCCGACACATAAGATCAAAGTACGATGTGCCTATCATATTTCTTACGGCTTTAGGTGATGAATGCGATATCATCTCCGGCTATGAGATCGGTGCTGACGAGTATGTTACCAAGCCCTTTTCAACAAAGGTCCTGCTCATGAAGGTCAATGCCCTGATCAGCAGATACCGCGGGCTTCTTTCCAAGAACGGATGCCTTGTCACTGATGAGATCACTATAGATCCTGCAAGGCACCTCGTAAGCGTGAACGGAAAGGCAATTAATCTCGCACCCAAGGAATATGATCTGCTCCTGATGTTTATCGATCACAAGGACCTTGTCCTGACACGTGACCAGATCCTTGATATTGCCTGGTGCTCTGATTTTGAAGGCTATGACAGAACAGTTGATTCACATATCAAGAAACTCCGTAAAGCTTTAGGACCAGCGGGTTATCATTTAGAGACAGTGATCAAGACCGGATATGTTTGGAAGAGCGGTAAATAGCTTTACTGGATGATCACCTGCGTTCGTCAGTTGCAAAATACTTTACGCTGTCAGACGGATGGGAAAGTTCCGTGCGGAAGAATTCAGGATAGTATTTCACAGGTTCATCCGGTGAGATCCATCTGAGATATTCCTCGCTCTCATCTTCCGTAAAACTTGAACATACAGGTTCAAAATCAGCAGGTGTCTTCATGTAGAAGAAGAAAGAGATCTCATATATCAGTTTGCCGAGATTTGTTTTAGCATCCCCGTAGAAATAATTCTCGTGGACAAAGCCGAGTCTGTCTATTTCCATGCGGCGGCCGGTCTCTTCGAAAACCTCACGGATCACTGCTTCTTCGGCAGTCTCTCCGAATTTGATCCTTCCGCCGACAGAGTACAGATACTCAGGTCTGATCTTGTTGCCGACCATAAGAAACTTGCCGTCGCGCATTATTATGGCGCCGACTCTTAAGTTGATGATCCCGTCTTCGCACGGAACTGACATATCGTGATTCATATTGATTATCCCCCGTGATGCAGCAGCATCGTGATAACTAATTGTATCAGAGAACTGAGATAAATCTCATAAATGCTTCGTCATTTTTATAAACGCCGGCACAGCCCAGGATCTTTGCGAAGATCTTTCCGATCTCGATCTTGAGTGCTTCGTGGATCTTATCTTTTGATGACAGGTCATAGTTATCTTTCCACCCGTCGATCCAGTCAGCGTGCTTGGCGATCTCTTCGATGGAGCGGATGTCTATTCCGCTCATTATTGCGTCTTCCATAAGCACCATCTCGTTTTTAAGTCTTGCAGGGAGGACGGCAAGACCCATGACTTCGATAAGTCCGATATTTTCTTTCTTGATATGATGGTATTCGGCATGCGGATGGTAGACTCCCATAGGGTGTTCTTCGGTGGTTATGTTATTGCGCAGAACAAGATCTAATTCGAATCTGCCGTCGATGTTCTTTCTTGCGATAGGCGTGATCGCATTGTGAGGTGTGCCTTCTGTCTCGGCGAAGATAAACGCCTTTTCATCCGTATATGTTTTCCATTTTGTAAGGATCATGTCAGCGCAGTTTGTAAGTTGTTCGATATCATCACCCTGAAGCCTTATTACCGACATCGGCCAGTTGATTATTCCTGCTTTGAGTTCTTCGTAGCCGGTGATGGTAAACGTTGTTCTGTATTCTGCCCGTGCCATCGGGAATGTATAGCACCCGCCCTGGAAATGATCGTGGCTTAAGATAGAGCCGCCGACGATCGGAATATCTGCGTTAGATCCTGCAGTGTAGTGAGGAAATTGTTCGACGAAGCTTAAGAGCTTTTTAAATGTTGAACGGTTTATTACCATCGGGATATGATCTTTGTTGAGGATTATGCAGTGCTCGTTATAGTAAACGTAAGGTGAGTACTGAAGGAAGTATTCCTCTCCGTCCAAAGTTAGCGGAATTATCCTGTGGTTCTGTCTTGCCGGATGAGTAAGCGTTCCTGCATAGCCTTCATTCTCCGGGCAGAGGAGGCATTTGGGGTAAGACGTGCTCTTTGCTTTTCCTGCAGCTGCGATGTCTCTGGGGTCCTTTTCAGGCTTGCTTAAATTGATCGTAATATCAATGTCGCCGAACTCGGTAGGAGAGACCCACTTAACGTCCTTTGCGATACGGTCGGTGCGGATATAGTTTGTCGCTTTTGAAAAGCTGTAGTACCAGTCTGTTGCAGCCTTTGAAGATCTTATGCGGAGCTCATTAAATCTTCTTATGACCTCTGAAGGGGGAGGAGTTAAAAGTCCCATTATCTTTGTGTCGAAAAGGTCCTTTTGGGCATTCGTGTCGCTTACCATGATGCCGTTTTTAAAAGCCCAGTCCATCATGTCTTCGAGGATCAGGTGAAGATCTCTTTTTTCAGTGATCTTTGAAGGCGCGATATATTCGTCGAGTCCGAAAAGCTCGATCAGTTTATTTATTGTGTAAACCCTGTCGGGTTCATTGATGAGACCATTTGAGATCCCGTAATTTACCAGTTCGGAAATATATGTGCTGATCATTAAACTAACCTCCGTCAGATGACCCTGATGCCGCCGTACTTGCGGATTGCCAGGATCTCACATGAGCCGTCGCCGAAAACTTTATCCATGTATTTCTTATAACGCTTGGCATTATCTTTCTTTACAAAAGCCTGAATGGTGCCTGCAAAGCCGCCGCCGTGGACTCGGGATACTTCATCATGATTTAATATGGTATCACTTATGGCGAGTGCTAAAGACACATTCTGGACTGTTACTTCGCTGTTGGTATAAACATTCTGAAGATATTTAAAAGATGAATCACCGGACTGCTTAACAAGGCTTAAGAATTCTTTCAGGTCGCCTGATTTCAATGCTTCTGCTTCATCATGTGCTCTTAAAGTCTCATTTACGAAATGAATTGCTCTTAATACAGCTCTGTCGCCGGCCTTATCTCTTAACATATCGATGTTACCGATTATGTCCTCGAAAGATACAGGGCGGAGAACGTCATATCCCAGTAACAAGGCGATCTTCTTCATCTCAAGAGGAACCGCCGCATATTCATTCGTTAAATCTGCGTGTGAACCTTTTGTATCAGTTATGCAGAGAACGTAATCAGTTTTGGAAAAATCGAAATCAACTTTATCTACTATCGGATTATCGGTATCGTTAAAATCGATGTGCACGAGGTTTCCGACAGAGCATGCCATCTGATCCATAAGGCCGCAGGGCTTTCCGAAGTATCTGTTCTCGGCAAACTGTCCGATCTTTGCGATAGTAACAGGATCGATCTTATTGCCGTTATAGAGTCCTGAAACGACAGTTCCTATAAGCGTTTCGAAAGCGGCAGAAGAAGAAAGTCCCGCGCCGATCAGTACGTCGCTTGTGATGTAAGCATCAAAGCCTCCCAAGATAAACCCGTTATCCTTTAATCCTGCGAGGACGCCTCTGATAAGAGCAGGAGTTGTTCCTTTTTCGTCTTCACGGATATCAAGTTCATTAAGAGCGATATTTGTCATGCCGAAACCTTCAGCGAATACGTTGACCTTGTCATCTTCTCTGGGAGATACAACAGCTATTGCATCCTTGTTGATAGATGCGGCGAGAACTTCACCATGCTGGTGGTCTGTGTGGTTGCCGCCGATCTCTGTCCTGCCGGGAGCAGAGAAAATTGCACAAGGCTCAGTTCCTACAAAAGCCTTGTTGAAGCTTTCGACTGCTTTGGCATATCTGACGGGCTGAAGGGCCGAAGCCTCATCAGTAAGGTATATATCTTTAAAATCTATAGAAGACAGATCAAGCATAGCAAGCCTCCTTGCGGACCATATAGCTTGATTATAGAGTGTCAGCCCCAAAAGGTCACATGCGCATTTTACACAAGACTTGGAAACTAAATTTGTAAAATCAGTTTCCGAACTCAGACGCCCATTTTTACAGGCAACTTGATATTATTTAGGTGGAAACTAAACAAACACATCTGGTTTCCGAAGGAGAATTCGAGAGATGATTAGCGTGATCAGGGAAAAGATTCTTAAAGGTACTATACAGGTATTTAATAAAAAGGGTTTAAAGCTCACCATGGACGATGTGGCAGACGAGCTTAAGATCTCCAAGAAGACTATCTATAAGGAATTCTCATCCAAGGATGAGATCTTTGAGACAATGGTCGATTATGTTTTCGACAATATAAAGATAAGGGAAAAAGAAATCCTTAATTCCACTGAATATACAACGATCGAGAAGATCAGGCTGTTCCTGTCGGCTATGCCTGAAAGCTACAGAAACATCAATTTCCAGGAACTCTATTCGCTCAAGGAAAAATATCCGAAGGTCTACAAGAAACTTCAAAAGAGACTTGAGACCGGCTGGGAACCTGCTTTTAAGCTTTTAGAGCAGGGTAAGGCTGAAGGGATCATAAGGGAAGATGCTGACCTTAAGATCTTCAAGATAATGATGGAAGCTTCGCTCGAGAGATTTTTCGAGAAGAACGTAATGAAGGGCAGCGGCAGGAAATATAACGATTACTTAAATGAAGTAGTAGACATTCTCTTAAACGGTATCTCCGCATAAAGGAGGATCAAGATGGAAAAATCAAAAGTCATATTCAATAATGTCCAGCCTGACTCAGTCTACAGGAAGGCTGTTAAGTCAAAGAAAAAATATGCCAAAAAGTTCGGCGACGATTCTGATAAGAATTATTCTGCAAGAGTCGTTGATAATGCATATATAGGTGACATCTTAGGCGTTAAGAATATCGCAGTAGGTGATGATGAGCCCGGTATATCTGAAGGTTTTGATACTGAAAAGGGCATAATCGTCGGAAACATCAGAATGGGCTTTGGTCACTACAGGATCTCCATGGCTATTGCATCTGCTGCAAATTCAATGGGATTTGTTCCTTACTGGATGGATCTTAATTCCTATAAGCAGACTACATGCACAAAGGTCATCTCAGCGCAGAACGACCTTTATTCAATGGGTTCGAGACTCTCACAGAAATTCAGGCTGTTTAATAAGATCGTATGGGAACCATTAAATTACGAAGGATTCAGAAAGCTTTCATATAACTCTTCAGATCAAAAGAACGCCGAATTAATGGCAAGCGTATATGAGAACGTTCCCAAGGATATCCCTGTTGTCGCAACGCACGTATGGCCCGCACAGGCTGCTATCCACGCAGGAATGAGAAATGTCGTAAATGCCATCCCTGATAACTGGCCGATGGCGCTTCATTTTGCAGAAGGCAGCATCCACACAGTCCAGACACACTATGCATACCAGGGCTACCGGATCTTAAACGGAATGGACGGTAATAAGGTATTAAATCCTATGCCTGAAGAGAGCCTCAAATATACAGGTCACTATATCGATCACGAGCTCGTTTTAAATATCGAAGAAGACTGCAGGCGCCGCCTTAAGAGGAAAGAAGAAGGCAAGCCCATGAGATTCCTTCTTACGATCGGCGGAGCAGGCGCGCAGAAGGAGATCTTTGCAGCGATAATAAATGAGCTCATGACTGATATCAAGAACAAAAAGGCAGCTTTATACGTTAATATCGGCGACTACCAAAACGTTTGGGAAGACCTGAAGAATATGGTTCCGGGAATTGCTGATATTGCCGGGACACACTTTAATAGCTGGAATGACACAATGAGTTTCTGTGAAGAAGCTCTGACAGGGCAAGTCGAAGGTATCCATCTTTTCTGCCACAAGAATATTTTCGAAGCAGTATATGCGACAAACCTTCTGATGAGGTCATGCGACGTACTCGTAACTAAGCCCTCGGAACTTGCTTTCTATCCCGTGCCGAAGCTGTTTATAAAGCGGATAGGCGGTCACGAACAGTGGGGTGCCATTCATTCCGCCGAGATCGGAGACGGCACTCTGGAATGCAGGGATATACCTCATACGCTGCAGATGATAAGGCTTTTCATGGATGACAATACCACGCTTAAAGATATGTGCGAAAACATCATCAGAAATAAATCGCTCGGCATATATAACGGTGCATATGAAGTCGTTAAGATCGCAATGGATATGAAGAATAATGAAAGGAGAACATAAAATGGAAACTAAGAAAGGACTGACCGGAAAAGAAAAATTCGCTTACGGCATAGGTGCCGTCGGCAAAGATATGGTCTATATGCTCTCGGCATCTTATGTTCTTTATTACTTTCAGGACATCATGAAGACGAGCGCAATCGCTATGGGCATCATCCTGCTCGTTGCAAGAGTCTTTGATGCATTCAACGATCCGATCATGGGAGTTATCGTAGCAAGGACTAAGACAAAGTGGGGCAAGTTCCGTCCCTGGCTTCTGATCGGAACCATCACAAACGCTGTAGTCCTTTTCCTTATGTTTGCAGCGCCTCCGTCACTTGATGCCAAGGGTCTGGTTGCCTATGCTGCAGTTACTTATATTCTCTGGGGTGTCACATACACCATGATGGATATTCCATACTGGTCGATGATCCCTGCATTTACACAGGGCGGCAAGGAGAGAGAAGGTCTCTCTGCTCTCGGACGTTCCTGCGCCGGAGTTGGTTCTGCCATCGTAACCATACTTACTGTAATGGCGGTTACGGCAATCGGTTCTACGCTTACAGCTAAGAGCACGACTAACATCACTAAGCAGTTTTCATCCGGCGCTACAAAGATCAACACTTATGTTGTCGAGCTCGATAAGGACGGCAATCCTACTTCAAATGTTATTGAATATGCTGAAGATAAGACTGACGTATCAGTTACGATCGTAGGTTCAAAAAGAGCCTTCGAAGATGTTTATTCATTCAATAACGACAACACAAAATACGAATTTACCGTAAATGGTGTTAATGCCCAAAACTCCAAAGTGGAGTTTGTTATGGACTCTGAGACTTCCGGCGAAGCAGGCCTCGTATTCTATGTCGATTCTGATTCTTTTAACACAATAAGCGGAAGCGATTCCGTTAAGGCGGATCTTACGATGAATTCCACTTTGGAAGTTGAGAGAGTCGGTTTTAAGTATTTCTCGCTTGTTGTCGGCATCCTCTTTATCGTATTCATCGGTATTACTTGCATCTGCATAAAGGAGAAGTCTTCCGTTGATATGCAGACCGCATCCGTTAAGCAGATGTTCAAGGCATTGCTCGGAAACGATCAGGCGATGACAGTTGTTATCACTATCGTTCTGTTTAACACTGCAACATATATCACATCAAACCTCCTGATCTACTTTTTCAAGTACGACCTTGCAGGTTCCAACTGGCAGGGCAATTACACGCTGTTCAACACATTTGCAGGTGCAATGCAGATCCTTGCAATGATGCTCTTTTTCCCGCTCTTAAGAAAAGCTTTCGATACGATTAAGATCTTCTATATCGGAGTGTTTGCTGCGATCGGCGGATACATTATCCTTCTTGCTTTATCGCTTCTCGGAACAAAGAGTGTATATCCGTTCTTCGTACCAGGCTTCTTTATCATGGGCGCTGTAGGTATCCTGAACGTTATCTGCACGATATTCCTTGCTAACACATGCGACTATGGTGAACTTAAAAACGGCAGAAGAGACGAGTCAGTCATCTTCTCTATGCAGACATTCGTTGTTAAGCTCGCTTCAGGTATTGCAGCATTAGTTGCTTCCGTATGCCTTACGATCTTCAAGATCCAGGAGCAGAGCACTACTGACATGAACTTAAGTGTTCTTTTGGAGAAAGTCTCAAACATTAAGAATAACGTCGTTGAGACGATCGATACAAGTGCCGTATTCGGACTTAGAATGGTAATGACACTGACACCTATATTTGTCCTCATAATTGCATTGCTTATATTCAAGGCAAAGTATATCCTGACAGATAAGAAGCTTGCTGAAATCACTAAGGAACTCAAATCAAGGAGCTGACTTATATGATCACTGTAAAAGGAGACAAAGCCCCGCTGTTTATCCTTGATACCCTTCATACGACATATGCTATGAAGGTTTTGGATACGGGCCATGTAGAGCACCTTTATTACGGCCGCAAGATCCGTATGGATGACGAAGACGGACTAACCGAGCAGCATGAATTTGCTCCGGGAACGACTTCTGTTTATTCGCCTGAAGCAGGTAACTTTTCTTTGGACGATATGCGTCTTGAGATGAGTTCTTACGGCAAGGGCGACCTGAGGGAAGCATTCATCGAAGTGGTAAATCCCGACGGGAGCAGGACTTCTGATTTCCTTTTCGAAAGCTTTTGTCAAAGCACAGGCAGAGACGGCGGTACTGAGGGCCTTCCCACATCTTACGGCGAAGATGCCGAAGTTATTACCCTTACGCTGAAAGATAAGGAGAATGATCTGACTCTTGAACTCATCTATACCGTTTATTCAGATACTGATGTCATCACGAGATCAGCGCGCCTAATAAATGACGGTGAAGACGATGTTAAGATCGGAAAGATCATGAGCTGCCAGATGGATCTTGATCCGGGCAATTATGTGTTCAGCACATTTACCGGCGCATGGGCAAGAGAGATGAAAAGGACCGACATGTCCGTATCTTCCGCGCGCCTTGTAAATTCCAGCTGTACCGGCAATTCTTCCAACCGTGCAAATCCCTTTGTCATGATCTCAAAGCGCGGCGCATCTGAAGAATATGGCGAAGTATACGGATTTAATCTTGTTTACAGCGGCAATCATTATGAATCAGTTGAGAAGAGCCCTTTTGGAAAAGTAAGGTTCCTCTCCGGCATTAATCCTACAGGTTTTTCCTGGAATCTATCGAAAGGAGAGTCTTTCCTGACGCCTGAAGCAGTCATGACATATTCCACATCGGGATATAACGGAATGAGCGGGCAGATGCATGACTTTGTGTCAAAGCACATCCTGCGCGGTCCGTGGAAAGACAGACTTCGGCCTGTTCTTCTGAATTCATGGGAAGCATCTTACTTCAAGATCAGTGAAGGAAAACTCCTTCGCCTTGCCGGAAAAGCCAAGTCTGTCGGCATTGAACTCTTTGTAATGGATGACGGCTGGTTTGGCGAGAGGAACGATGATACGTCTTCTCTGGGCGACTGGTATCCGAATAAAAAGAAACTTCCTCACGGGATAAAAGGCATTTGCGATAAAGTGCGCAAACTTGGACTTGAATTCGGAATCTGGGTTGAGCCTGAGATGGTCAACCGCAACAGCGAGCTATACCGCGCGCATCCCGAATGGGCAATGGAAATTCCCGGCAAAAAGCATTCCGAAGGCCGCAGCCAGATGGTCCTGGATCTGGCAAACGTTGAAGTTCAGGATTACATCATCAAGGCTATGAGCGATGTTTTCTCATCTGCTGATATCTCATATGTTAAGTGGGACATGAACCGCAACTTCACTGATATATTCTCGAAGGCTGTCCCTTCTGACAGACAGGGCGAAGTCTGCCACAGATATATCCTCGGTCTTTACCGTGTTATGCACGAGCTGACTTCCGGGTTCCCGGATATCCTTTTCGAAGGGTGCGCCTCGGGCGGCAACAGATTTGATCTCGGAATACTAAGTTTCTTCCCTCAGATCTGGGCCAGTGATGATTCCGATGCAATGGCCAGAGCCGAGATCCAGACAGGCTACAGCTACGGTTATCCGATGTCTGCTGTGACAGCACATGTATCTGATTGTCCGAATCATCAGACTCTCAGAAGAACACCGATCGAGACCAGATTCAATGTTGCATCTTTCGGCGTTCTCGGTTACGAGTGCAATCTCTGTGACATGAGCAAAGACGATATCGAAGCGGTAAGAGCACAGATTGCCATGTATAAGCAGTGGAGAGAAGTAATGCAGTTCGGAAGGTTCTACAGGGGATCTTCGATGAACGATTCAAGATCCTGCGACGGAGATGAGCTTGGTGCTCCCGGCATAAGCGCATTAGAGCCCCTGACCGGAAACGAGATCTCGTGGACTGTGGTATCACAGGATAAGACCAAGGCTGTATCAATGACAATGCAGATACTTACTCATGCTAATGCGCAGTGGTGCGTGTTAAAGCCTGTAGGCCTTGATCCCGATGTAAAATATCACTTGGAAGGCAGGGACGTGAAGTTCGATCTGCGCGATTTCGGAGGTCTTGTAAACTATGTTGCGCCTGTTCATGTTAAGCAGGACGGATTCCTTCATAAAATGATCGCGAAGTTCTATAAGATGAAGGCAGAATCAGAGAAGCACGATATGTACGGCGATGCCATGATGTATGCCGGTGTGCACCTGCGAAGCGCATTCGCATCGTGCGGATTCAATGAGAACATGAGATATTATCCGGACTTCGGTTCGAGAATATATACTATTGAAAAGACCGCCTGAAAAATAAAACGGAGAGTAACCGCTATGAGGATCGATATCAATAACAACTGGCTGTGGTCACCTGTCTTTGAAGAAGACATGACAGAGCCTGCCTTTGACGGTAAAGATAAGATGGAGAAGGTGAGGATCCCTCATACAGTTAAGGTTACTCCGCTTAATTATTTCGATGCGCACGAGTACCAGATGGTCTCATGCTACAGAAAGTCTTTTGATGTTCCTTCTGAATGGAAAGACAAGAAAGTTTTTGTTACTTTCGATGCTGTCGCGCATGAAGCGGAAGTATATGTCAACGGAGTATCCGTTATTAAGCATTCATGCGGTTATACTGCGTTTACGGCTGATCTTACTGAGCATCTGAGATTCGGTGAGAAGAATGTGATCGCGGTAAGATGCGACAGCCGTGAATCTCTTAATGTTCCCCCATTCGGATTTGTCATCGATTACATGACTTACGGCGGCATCTACAGGGAGGTCCATCTTGATGTCAAAGAGAAGGATCATATTAAGGACGTTTTCGTAAGCGCCGGGGCCGATAAGAAAGTCACGATAAAGACTGAGACAGAAGGTGAAGGCGAGCTCGTCTGCATGATCACCGATATATCTTCCGGCAAGGTCCTTTTTGCAGAACCTTGTGAAAAGAATGCTCTGATAACAGTCAATGAGGCAGAACTCTGGACACTCGATGACCCTAAGCTCTATGAACTTTCCATGACGTTTGGAAACGGCGATAAGGAAGATACATTCACGACCAGATTCGGTTTCAGGGATGCTGTATTTAAGACTGACGGCTTCTACCTGAACGGAGAAAAAATAAAACTGAGAGGTCTTAACCGTCATCAGTGCTGGCCTTATGCCGGATATGCAATGCCGGAGTCCATGCAGAAAATGGATGCCGATATACTGAAATATGAACTCGGAGTCAATGCAGTCAGAACATCACACTATCCGCAGTCACAGCATTTCATAGACAGTTGCGACGAGATCGGTCTTCTTGTATTTACGGAGATCCCCGGCTGGCAGAATATAGGTGACGATGCCTGGAAAGAGCAGGCTGTTATCAATACACGTGAGATGGTATCACAATACAGAAATCATCCTTCTATTATCCTTTGGGGTGTAAGGATAAATGAATCTGTTGATTGTGATGAACTCTACCAAAGGACCAACAGGGAAGCGCACGCCCTCGATCCGACGCGCCAGACATCAGGTGTCAGATATCTGAAGCACAGTTCGCTCCTTGAGGATGTATATGCTTTTAATGATTTCAGTCACAACGGAAAAACGCCCGGGTGCGAGCAGAAGAAGAATGTCACTTCGGATATGAACAAGCCGTACTTTATCAGTGAGTATAACGGCCATATGTTCCCGACCAAGGCTTTTGATTCGGAGCTTCACAGACAGGAGCATGCATTAAGACACTGCAGAGTATTAGACAGCGTAATGTCCAATGACGATATCCTGGGTTCGTTCGGCTGGTGCATGTTTGACTACAATACCCATAAAGATTTCGGTTCCGGGGACAGAGTGTGCTACCACGGTGTAACTGATATGTTCAGAAATCCGAAGCTTGCAGCGTATGTATATGCAAGCCAGAACAGGAATATCGATCCCGTTCTGGAAGTAAGCTCATCAATGGATATCGGGGAACATCCCGCAGGAAACAGGGGAGAGATCTATATCTTCTCGAATTGCGACAGCGTAAAGATGTATAAGAATGATGTATTCATCAAGGAATACACTAAAGATGATGCTATCTGTAAATCTATGATATCTCCGCCGATGCTGATAGACGATTTCATCGGAGATCAGATGATCGAGAAGGAAGGTTTTTCCGAAAGACAGAACCGGATCGTTAAGAATGCATTGAATTACTCGGCCGTTTACGGAATGGAGAATATGCCTGCCAGGATGAAATTCTCATTGATAGAAGCAATGACCCGGTACAAAATGACATTTGAAGATGCATATTCGCTTTTCGGTAAATACATAGGCAACTGGGGCGGCAAGGCGACAGAGTTCAGATTCGACGGAATCAAGAACGGTGAAGTGGTCAAGTCCGTGATCAAGTGTTCTATGAGCAGGCTTTGTCTTGATCTGAAAGTGTCTTCTAACAAACTAACTGAAAGATCCACTTACGACGTTGCAGCCGTAAGGATCAAAGTTACCGACGAGTTCGGCAACGTAATGCCTTTTTACAACAATAAGGCTTTGGTCGAGATAGACGGTCCTGTAGAACTCATAGGACCTTCCATGGCTGATATAAACGGCGGTATGGGCGGCATTTACATAAGAAGCGCAGGCGCGGAAGGCAAGGCTTCGGTTAAGATTTCTTTGCCTGATCACGATGTGTCTTCCGAGCTAATGTTTGACATTGTGACGGCAGATTAAAGGCATAACTGATAACAATTTGTTCCTGTTTTGCGTTTTTGAATGAACAGCGGCTATAGTATAATAATCTCAGGTTAAAGGCTTTCCTTGCTTTAAGGCGGCTTGTTATAAAGCAGGTATCTTATTAAAAGAATCTGACTAAGGCTGTTAAAGGAGATCCCGAGGCCGGGTAATTGTATCCTCAGATGTGAGGAATAATAACTATAAGGAGGATTTTGTTATGGCTAAGCAAAATCAAAAATCAAAGACCAAGACTATTGCGCTTCTTGGCATTCTTACGGGACTTATCATCTTAATGGCTTTCACACCCGTAGGTTATCTGAAAGTCGGTGTAGTTTCCATTTCATTTCTTATGATCCCTGTTGCTATCGGCAGCCTTGCAAAAGGCCCCTGGGCAGGTGCGGCTCTCGGTACCGTTTTCGGAATCACGAGTTTTGCACAGTGCTTCGGAATGGATTTTTTCGGAACATATCTTGCATCTAAAAACGTTTTCTTCACATTTATCATGTGTGTTGTCTGCAGAGCCCTTGCAGGTTTCTGTGCAGGACTTGTATTCAAGCTTATCTCAAAGGCAGTAAAGAACGCTCCCGTAAGATCATCTGTAACAGGTCTTTCGGCTGCTCTTTTTAACACGATATTCTTCGTTTCCGCCCTGATCCTTCTCTTTGGAAAAGCAACGGTCGGCGAAGCAACCGGTCTTGATCCGGAACTCAGTTTTATCGCACTGTTTACTGCCATCGTAGGAGTTAACGCAGTATTTGAAGCAATCGCTGCATTCATTATTACCGGCGCTGTAGGAACTGCACTTTTCAAGGCAAAACTCATCGAAAACTGACCGGAGGTTCTCATGGTACTTGCTGTCGATATCGGAAATACGCATATCCTTCTCGGAGTTTTTGAAGATCGAAGGATAATGTTCAAGGAACTCTTATCGACTGACAGATCCTACACGGATCTTGAGTATGCGTCACTTATCAGATCGGCGCTCGAATTCAACGGCACCTCCTTTGATAAGATAGACGGAGCCATAATCTCGTCGGTCGTTCCGTCGTTAACGGGAACCGTGAAGATTGCGATCGAACGGTTTGCAAAAGTAAAACCTGTAATCGTAGGCCCGGGAGCAAAGACCGGGCTTAAGATCAGGATAGATAATCCTGCTCAATTAGGCAGCGACCTTGTAGTTGCTGCCGTAGCCGGGATCAAAGAATACGGTGTTCCCCAGATAAGCATTTACATGGGAACAGCAACGACTTTTTCCTACATCGACGGTGATAAGAACTTTATGGGTACATCGATCGGTGCAGGCATGGGTATTGCGGCTGAGGCTTTGAGCAGCAAGACTTCGCAGCTTCCGAACGTCGCTTTTGAGACACCTAAGAAAGTTATCGGAACAAATACTGTTGACAGTATGAAGAGCGGTCTTATCTATCAGAATGCCGCAATGATCGACGGCATGATCGACAGGATAGAGGAAGAGAGCGGTTCTGAGTGCGTGATTGTTGCAACGGGAAGATATTCAACACTTGTAACACCTCTTTGCCGTCACAGGATAATATGTGATACTGAGTTGATCTTAAAAGGCCTTATTGAGGTCTACTATAAAAACTGACCGGCGGACTGAACATGAAAAGATCCGGAAGACTGACAGCACTTACTCTTGCTTTTGCGATCCTGCTTTCAGCTTGTAATAAGACTGAGGAAAAAGTTACTGATGTGACCACTGCTGAAACTGTTACATCATCTTCGGCAGCAGAAACATCACCTTCGCAAACAGAAAGCTCCGGAGTTGCTTCAGCTGTTTCTCATTCCACATCTGATCTGTCAGAGAACGGTAAAGGTTATGAAGGAATAGAAGGCACAGGCAACTTCAATTACGGCGAAGCATTGCAGAAATCGGTTCTTTTCTATGAACTGCAGAGAAGCGGTGCTCTTCCTGAACAGACGCGCTGCAACTGGCGCGGCGACTCCGGTCTTACAGACGGTGCCGATAACAACATCGATCTGACGGGCGGATGGTACGATGCCGGTGATCACGTCAAGTTCAATCTCCCTATGGCATATTCTGCAGCCATGCTTGCCTGGTCTGTCTACGAAGACCGCGAAGCCTATGAACAGAGCGGTCAGCTTGAGTATATTCTCGGAGACATTAAGTGGGTCACTGATTACCTTATCAAGTGTCATCCGGAAGATGAAGTATTCTACTATCAGGTAGGTGACGGAGGAGCTGACCACTCATGGTGGGGTCCTGCCGAAGCCATGTCAATGAACAGACCCTCATATAAAGTCACCAAGGATAATCCCGGCTCTGCTGTTACAGGAGAAGCAGCTGCCGCTTTGGCGCTGGCATCTTTGGTATTCAAACAGACTGATGCTGATTATTCTTCCCTGTGCTTAAAGCATGCTGTAAGCCTTTATGCCTTTGCTGACTCAACCAGAAGTGATTCAGGTTATACTGCCGCAAACGGTTTTTACAATTCCTGGAGCGGCTTTTACGATGAGCTCTCCTGGGCAGGCTGCTGGCTTTATCTGGCAACGGAAGATAAGTCATATCTTGATAATGCGAAGTCATGTTATTCACAGGCCGGACAGGATTTTAACTGGTCTCTTTGCTGGGATGATGTCCACATCGGTGCTGCGGTTATGCTTTCGATTATCACGGGTGAGAAGACTTATAAAGATGCTGTTCAAAAGCACCTTGACTTCTGGACATGCGGAACGTCTGACGGACAGAAGATCACTTATTCACCGAAGGGTCTTGCATGGCTTGATCAGTGGGGTTCATTAAGATATTCGACTACGACTGCTTTTGTTGCCGCTGTATACAGCAGATGGGAAGGCTGTCCTTCGGACAGATCCTCTCTTTATTGGGATTTTGCTGAAGGACAGGCAGATTATGCGTTAGGATCTTCCGGCAGATCTTATATGTGCGGTTTTGGTGAGAATCCTCCCGAACATCCTCATCACAGAACGAGTCAGGGCTCATATTGCGATAACATGAATGAACCCGGTCAGGCACGACATACTCTCTATGGAGCGCTTGTAGGAGGACCTGATGCATCGGACGGTTATTCCGATATTGTCAGCGACTATAACAAAAATGAAGTCGCGTGTGATTACAATGCCGGATTTACCGGTCTTCTTGCGGCGATGTATTCGAAATATCACGGCAAGACACTTATTGATTTCGGAGCGGTGGAAGAAGTTCAGAACGATGAGTACACTGCTGAGTGCGGCATTAATGTTGAAGGCAGCGGCTTTGCCGAGATCAAAGCATTTATCTATAACAAAACGGCATGGCCTGCCAGATCGGCAGAAGATCTTGAATTCAGATACTTTATCGATCTTTCTGAAGTTTACGAAGCGGGCGGTGACGTATCGGGAATCAATGTAACGGCAAATTACATGCAGTCGGGAAGAGTCGACGGTATAAAAGTCTGGAATGAGGAAAACCACATCTACTATCTGTCAGTGGTTTTTGATGACGGTAATCTGAGGCCTGCCGGACAGTCGCAGTATAAGTCCGAGATCCAGGTTCGCATGACGAGCCCCAACAGTGCCTGGGATAACAGTAACGATTATTCTTATAACAATGCGTCCGGCGTTGTCCTGCTCGAAAAAGGAGAAGTCGTCTTCGGAGTTCTGCCTGATGAAGAAGGACAAGTCTCCGGCACTTTATCGGGTGGTTCAGTTCCGACACAAAGCACCAGTTCATCTTCACAGACGCAGACTTCATCTTCAGGCGGTTCTGCCTCTGCCGGAGATCTGAGCATTAAGATGAACTACAACGATAATTCAGTTAATGCGAATGCGATAGCCGGAACTCTTGATATTACAAATAACGGCAGCTCGGCAGTCGATCTGTCAGACCTTACGATCAGGTATTACTTTACAAATGACGGCGGTTCAATGGTCTTCGACTGTTATCACGCTGCAACTAATTCAGCATCAGGACAGTATACTGCACTTACGGATAGTGTGAAGGGAACATTCGAAACGTGCAACGGCGAAGATCGGGATACCTGTCTTACCATGACTGTCGGGAGCGGAGCTATCTTTAAGGGTGATACTTTTACTGTAAGCTTCAGTATTCACAGATCCGACTGGCAGAACATGAATCTTTCAAATGACTGGTCTCACAAAAGTGTTGAGAATATTGAGGTTGCCTTCTGATGCCTGTTTGCGTCTCAACGGAAGTAATGCGTGCAAGTGACAGATGGACTATCGAAAATGTCTGTCCGTCAAAAGAATTGATGGAAAGAGCAGGCAAGGCGATCTTCGAACAGGTTGAATGGAAAGCTCCCGTAGGTATCATCTGCGGCAAAGGCAACAACGCTGGCGACGGATTCGTTGTTGCATCGCTTCTTAAAGACCATGGTATCGATTGTGAGATAGTTCTTCTGTTTGAAGATTCGTTCTCCGAAGACGGAAAGTACTTCTTCGATATATGCGTTAAGAAAAAAATACCGGTCACGGATAATGCTGATTACGGCAAGTTCAATACAATTCTTGACTGCATTTTCGGAACGGGTTTCAAAGGAGATGTTAAAGAGCCTGCAAAAAGTGCTATAGAAAAGATTAATAATTCCGGTGCATATATTGTCAGCGCAGATATAAACAGCGGTCTTAACGGTGACACGGGGCTTGGAGAACTGTATGTCAGATCCGATCTGACAGTTTCTATAGGCACATTTAAGTACGGACATTTTTTGGGAAAAGCTGATGAAGCGATGAAAAATAAGGTAAACTGTGATATAGGCATAAAGATAATCGGCGATACGGTGGTTTTATCCTGATCGCCGGAAAGGGGAATGGGATATGACTATATGCGGGAATTGCGGCGGTCAGCTGGTATTCGATCCGACAAAGCAAAAACTTGTATGTGAGCATTGCGGAGGCGAATTTTCGCCTGAAGATCGTGACCTTGCCTCTAAAGAATCTTATTCGGACCAAAAAGCCGAATCAATGAATGAGATCTACGGTACTCATTCTGAAGAGTACATGGACTGTTATGTATATACCTGTAACAGCTGCGGCGGTGAGATAATCATCAACGGTTCGGAGGCATCGACTAAATGCATCTACTGCGGCAACTCTGCAGTAGTTTTCAGCAGGATTTCCAAGCAGAAGAGCCCTAAGTATATCCTTCCTTTCAAGATAACCAAAGAAGAAGCGGTTGATTCAGTCCGCAAGTCATTTAAGAAAGGCGTATTTATTCCCGGAGCCGTTAAGAATTTTAAGCCTGAGAATGTGCGCGGTATCTATATTCCGTATTGGATAGTAACCTGCGAGCACAAAGGAAACGTGATAGTCAGCGGAAAGTCCCTCACAGCTAAAAAAGCACAGTCAAGCTATTACGGCAGGACCGGCGTCATGAAGCTTTCCGGTGTTCCTCTCGATGCATCCAAGCTTCTTACGGATGAGAGCAGCGAAAGACTTGAACCATATGATCTTAAAGAACTGGTGCCGTTTGATGAGGCCTATCTGCTCGGCTTTTATTCGAATGTTTCGGATATCACTTACGGTGACTTAAGAAGCGCCGCCGAAAAACGTGCGAGAGACTATTTCAACGAGGCTGCAATAGAGAGTGTACTGACAGCACGTTCAAAAAAGATCTTTAAAGAGGATCATGTAACGTCAATTGATTATTCCACCATGACCTATGCCATGCTTCCGGCGTGGTTTATCACCTACGATTATAACGGCCGGCACAATACGATCCTGGTCAACGGACAGACGGGAAAGATAGTATGTGGTGTGCCGTGGCAAAAAGGTCTGTATTTCACTTTGCTTGCCATATCGGGCGTTATCTTATCAGCTGCGAGTTTTGCAGTCTTAAAGCCTGTACTGGCCAGGATTTTTTACCATATTACGGGCACCACGACAGAGTCTTTTACACCGATACTGGCGGCGATGACAGCCGGCGGTGTTTTCCTTTTCACGTACAGTATCAGAAAGATCGTAAGAGTCGTTAAGAGCGTTGACCTTACTCAGTCAGGCTCGATGTTCAATTTTGTGAAGAAAAGACAGGAGTGAGATTATGGATTCATTGATTTGGCCTTTGGCAGTAGGTTTGGGATTCGGTCTGGCGTGTCTGATCTTTGCAGCTCTTCTTTCCGGATCAAATGATATAGGCAACAGTGTAAGTCGTTATAAGGATTACTCCGGAGGAGTTTCTTTTGTATTTTTCAGGGATGATATAAGAAAGTCCGCAGTGCCTGATTATGACGAAGTGCAGAACTTCGGCAACAGCTTTATTACAGAAGCTGACAGAAACAGATCCGAACCTGCATCAGACCTGCTTGTAGAGCAGCCGTTGCCCGGGAATGACCATTCCTGATAATGCTTGCTGTTTATCACGATCCGGACATAATCGACACCTATGCCGCTACTCCTGATTATAATAATTCTGTGAAGCCCGGCGAGAAAGCCGTAATTGATCTCGGACTGTGGCTTTACGGAAAACTCCCTAAAGGTGATTACCGCATCATCATTTCCAACAGAGAGCGCGGAGAATTTAATTATGTATGCGCTGATTACCGAGTGGAGAAATGAACCGCTGAATTTCCGGTCCTTCAGTAATTACAACTTATGACACGGCCGTTTATCTGACCAATGTATTTTCGAAAAATGGTACAAACGGGTGATTTTTTCATGAACAATGAACACTAAAATATTCATGATAAATAAAAGGGCCGGAGGTTTCATAAATGCAAACGTTTTTAAAGAAATCCGCAGATAAGTTATTGGCGATTATTCTGGCGGCAGTGATTACGATGGGAGTTGTCCCGGTTATTGCCGGGAATGCTGATGTCGAGGCAGCTGCAATAAAAGAGATCAAGGAAGTCGTAATAGACGGGATCACTCTTCCTAAGGAAGGAGAAATGCCTACAGTCGAAGGTATTACGACAAATGGTTCTGAAGCAGGATTTACAGTTGAGGAATCGTGCTGGATCGCTGAAAACGATTCCCATGAATATACAGGTGTATTTAAAGCCGGTGTGACCTATCGATTGATGTTCACTTTGCGTCCTTCCTCTCCGTCTTATTCCTTCCCGTCATATGTTAAAAGAGGTATTAAGACTGTGATCAACGGGGTGGAATATATTTCAAGCGATTCATATCTGGCCGGAACGGCTTGTCTTTGGGGTGATGCAAGCGAATTATATATCTCTGTTTACTATAAAGTTCCTTATACCGGCTGGCAGCAGATCGGCGGTGTATGGTATTGCTTCACGGGTTCAGGCGTCATGTTGACAGGCTGGCAGAAGATAGGAGAAGTATGGTATTACTTTGAGTCTTCCGGTGCTATGGTTACAGGCTGGAAAGAGATAAACGGAGTGTATTATTTCTTCAAGTCCAACGGCTCTATGGCAGCAAATGAATACTGCGGCGGATATTGGCTTGATGCAAGCGGTGCCTGGACTTATAAATACAAGGCTTCATGGAAGAAGGATGCCAAGGGCTGGTGGTACGGTGATGACTCCGGCTGGTATGCAAAGAACGGCGCATGGAAGATCGACGGAAAAGAATATAACTTCAACGCATCGGGTTACTGCACGAATCCCTGACGGCAACTAAACTGATAAGGCGCCCTGCAAGTCATTTTGATCTGCAGGGCTTTTTTATTTTTTGACTATATTGTGAAATTCAGATGTGCACGCCGGAGTACGGAAAATTCCGAAAAAACGTACTCAAAACAGCACTTTTTCAAAATGTACACTTCAGAGTACGGAAAAACTCGAAAATCCGTACTCTGGCGTGCACTTATGAATCCTGATCGTGCGTTTGACCCTTAATAAAAAAGTTGTCTCATTTGTGAAACAAGTCACATATGAGACAACTCATGTTTGAATAATAGTTTTTTCAGATCACTTTGCTACGATGTTGGCGATCCTGCCTTTAACGTAGATGAACTTGACTATAGATCTGCCGTTCAAAGCACCGTCAAGTCTGCTGTCTGCTTTTACGATAGCTTCGACTGCATCCTGGTCAGCTTCAGCGGGGATGTTGACCTTGAACTGAACCTTGCCGTTGATCTGTACGGCGATCTCGATCTCGTCTTTTACAAGAGCGCTCTCATCACAAACTGGCCATTTCTGGTTGTAGATTGAATAACCGTTGCACAGAGCTTCACACCAGAGTTCCTCCGTGAAGTGAGGAGCGAAGGGTGCAAGCAGGAGAACGAGTTTTTCAGTGGCGTATCTCTTGAACTCGGGCTTTGATGTTACGTCCTGGCTGTACTTTGTGATAGCGTTCAGGAGCTCCATCATTCTTGCGATAGGCGTGTTGAACTGGAATTTCTCGATATCAGCCGTAGAACTCTTGATTGCGTAATTGATCGCATAGTTGAGTTCCTTGTCTGCTGCTGTCATATCTGATTTTGAAGGAACAGATGAAGAAGCCGTGCCTGTGCAGTCGGCAACACATGTCTCGATCCTTCTGAAGAACTTAACGATAGCCTGAAGTCCGGAATCTGCCCAGGGACCGCCCTCGATGTATGCGAAGCCGAATCCGAGATAAGTTCTGAATACGTCTGAACCGTATTTGCTGATATAGTCGTCAGGTGCAACGGTGTTGCCTCTGGATTTGCTCATCTTCTGGCCGTCAGGTCCCAAGATTGTTCCCTGG
This sequence comes from Saccharofermentans sp., assembly GCA_024695565.1. The sequence continues at coordinate 86,256 of JAILHX010000025.1, forward strand.
TGAACAAGGCTTGTGAAAGGCTCGTCGAAATCGAGCATTCCCATATCACGCATAGCCTTTGTGAAGAATCTTGCATAGAGCAGGTGCATGCAGGCATGCTCGGCACCGCCGACATACTTGTCGACAGGGCAGAACTTGTTGATCTTTTCCTTGGAGAACATCTCCTTGTCGTTTTTGTTATCCGGATATCTGAACTGATACCATGAGGAGTCGACGAAGGTGTCCATTGTATCAGGGTCACGTCTTGCATCGCCGCCGCACTTGGGGCACTTGCAGTTCATGAATGATTCGCACTTTGCAAGCGGACTCTCACCGTCGGGTGTGAACTCAACGTCGTAGGGGAGAAGAACAGGAAGTTCGTTCTCGGGTACGGGTACAACGCCGCATGAAGGGCAGTGGATCATGGGGATAGGTGTACCCCAGTATCTCTGACGGGAGATGAGCCAGTCTCTGAGTCTGTAGTTGATCTTCCATTCGCCCATTCCGATGTCGGCGAGTTTTGCAACGATTGCTTTCTGTGCATCGTGCATCTCCATTCCGTCGAACTCTCCGGAATTTGTTAAGTAACCCTTTTTCTCGCAGTAAGGGAGTTCTGAATCGACACCCTTTTCGGGCTGGATAACACGGATGATATCAAGACCGTACTTGTGAGCAAAATCAAAGTCTCTTTCATCGTGTGAAGGAACTGCCATAACAACGCCGGTACCGTAACCTGCAACAACATAGTCTGCTGCCCATATCGGAACTCTTCTGCCGTTTAACGGGTGGATAGCATAAGCGCCTGTAAATACGCCTGTCTTTTCGCGTGTTGTGGACATACGGTCGATCTCTGTGACCTTGGCCGTAGCCTTGCGGTATTCCTCGACTGCATCACGGCATTCATCGGTCGTGAGCTTAGCACAAAGATCTGATTCAGGTGCGATAACGACATATGTGATACCCATGAACGTATCAACTCTTGTGGTGAACACTTCAAGCTTCATGGGTGAACCGTCTTCGTTTGTGAGGCGTTCACCGTTCTTTTCAACATAAAGCGCAACCTGTGCACCTTCGGATCTGCCGATCCAGTTCTTCTGGAGTTTCTTGGTCTTCTCGGGCCAGTCAAGCTTCGGAAGGTCATCTAAGAGTTCCTGTGCATACTCTGTGATCTTGAAGAACCACTGAGTCATGTTTTTGCGGATAACTTCGGAATGACATCTCTCGCAAGTACCGTCAACGACCTGCTCGTTAGCTAGAACGGTCTTGCATGAAGGACACCAGTTGACAGGTGCGTTCTTACGGTAAGCGAGGCCTTTTTTGTAGAGTTCGATGAAGAACCACTGATTCCATCTGTAGTAATCGGGCATGCAAGTCTTTACCTCATAGTCCCAATCCACAGTCGTGCCCATTGCCTGGAGCTGCTTTTCCATCGTGTCGATATTCTTGAGCGTGGAATCCTTGGGATGGATACCGGTCTTTATCGCATAGTTCTCGGCAGGGAGTCCGAAGGAATCGAATCCCATGGGGTGGAAGAGGTTATATCCCTGCATGTGTTTGAATCTTGCCCAGGAGTCAGTCAGGGAGTAATTATACCAGTGACCCAGGTGAAGGTTGGCTCCGGAAGGATAGGAAAACATCTCAAGGCAGTATAGTTTCTCGCCTTCGGCATCCGGATTAAACTTGTAGAGCTCTGTCTCAGCCCATTTTGCCTGCCACTTTTTGTCTGTCTCAATTGAATAACTCATGGTTAAAGACTCCTTATTCTTATAATTGAACAATTAATTATACTCCGATGTTTTCAAAAATTATATAGACAAATATTTACACGCGTGTTATCAACTGCGGGAATCAAATCGGTTTGCGATTTGAGATAAAATGCCCGAAATGCCTTATAATCGCCGCAATTTGAAATCAGAATGTCACTTAAAATAGGGCCTGTCCACATTGATTTTTAGAAAGTCGAATGTAATAATAAATTGAATTTTTACGGGTAAATGCGTCTTTTGACGCTTTCTAATATATGAGGTGAGCCATGGGTTTAGGTATGGAAATTGGTGTCGATCTCGGCACCAGCAGTGTTCTTGTTTATATCAGGGGTAAGGGTATCGTTCTCAAAGAACCCTCTGTTGTGGCAGTTAACAGCAAGACAGGAAAGGTACTGGCAGTAGGTGAGTCCGCTTCTCTTATGCTCGGACGTACCCCCGGTATCGTTGAAGCCATAAGACCTTTGCGTGAAGGCGTTATCTCGGATTTCAGAGCAACAGAAGTCATGCTCAAGGCATTTATAGGCCGTGTCTGCACAGGCCTTCGTGCCACATATTTCAAGCCTACGATAGTTGTCTGCGTTCCTTCGGTAATTACACCGGTTGAGCAGCAGGCCGTTGAGAATGCCTGCCGTCATGCAGGTGCCAAGGATGTTTTCCTTATCAGAGAGCCTATCGCAGCTGCAATCGGCGCAGGTATCGATATCACAAAGGCCTGCGGTTCCATGGTCGTTGATATCGGCGGCGGTACGACGGATATCTCCGTTATCTCGCTTTGCGAACCTGTTGTAGATGCTTCTTTGAAAGTAGCAGGAGACAAGTTCGACGAAGCGATCATCAAGCACGTAAGGAAGAGACACAATATCCTCATCGGTGAGAAGACGGCAGAAAAGCTCAAGATCGAGATCGGCTGCGCTTATCCGAGAGATGAGGAGCTCACATTAGATGTTCAGGGAAGAAACATAATCACGGGTCTTCCTTCTACTGTTACGGTGTCTTCCACCGAAATGCTCGAAGCATTGGAAGAGCCTATTACACAGATCTTTGAAGCTGTTCATAACGTTCTCGAGAGAACACCTCCTGAACTTATGGCGGATATCTCACAAAGAGGTATCGTCATGACCGGCGGCGGTGCTATGCTCTATGGTCTTGACCACATGCTCTCAAACAGGATCGGTATCGATGTTTACCTTGCACAGGATCCTATTTCCTGCGTTGTTATCGGAACCGGTAAGGCATTGGATATGATGGATAAGTTCGCTGCATTAAGCGACAACTGATCAAGTCATATTGATAATGCGTACGTGATTGACTGAAAGGCTATTAAATGTTACTATTATGCGCGTCGGGGTATTCCCGGCGCGCATTCATTTGAGATTTAGATTTTTCCTTTTAAGTTAGTAGTTTTTCCCCTTTAAGCAGGATTACGCGGATAATAGGATCTTTTGGGAATACTCAAACAAAACTTTATATTTGAAAGGCGTTTATGGACGATTTAGACAATCTTAATTCCAAGACGGATTCTGACTTAAGGCAGATAGCCGTCGCATTCGGGGATTTTACTCCGGAAGAAGCAGAAGCAAAAACAAGAGATGAATTAATACTGGCTATTACGGGTGCCAAGGATATCGGTGACGTAACTGTTGTCGATCTTTCGGAAGATTCTGTGCCTGTAAAGCCCGTTCCTGTACCTGAGGCTATGACAAGCACGGAGAACCGCAAATCTCTCGATGAACTTATCGTAGATGTCGGAAGGACTGCAAGATTTGAGACAAACGAATTAGCAGATGCCATGATCAAGGCAGAACGAGAAGAGGAGAAAAAAGTGGCAAAGAAAGAATCCGATGAAGCAGGCAAGCAGCTTGAACTGAAGGATATCGCAGCCGTGGAAGAACCAAAAGCTGCAGATGAAGTTCCCGCTGAGGAGAAGAAGCCTGCAAAACGCACAAGAAAGATCAAGGCAAAGGCCGAAGAAGAGGCTCCCGCTAAAGCGGAAGCAGCTGAGGTTAAAGCTGAAGAACCTGCCGCTGCTAAAGAAAGCGAAGCAAAGCCCGCTAAAGCAGGCAGAGCAGGCAAGGGAACAAAGACAGCAAAAGCTTCTAAGGACAACAAGGCTGATAAAGCTGAGAAAACTGAAAAATCAGATAAAGCAGATAAAGCAGACGAAGACATCAAGCCTGAAAGCAAAGCTAAAAAATCCAGGTCACGCAAGAAGACAGACAAAGCTGCTGAGGCTGAAACTGTTGTGACAGAGGAAGTTAAAGAACCTGCTGCAGAGACTGTTACTGAGACAGTTTCTGAAGTTCCCGCTGTTGAAGCTGCTCCCGCTGAGGCTGTTCGTGCTGAAGAGAAGCCTCAGGCACCTGTTCAGGGTCAGAATAAGCATGGAAGATCCAAGCGCAGAAAGATATCTTTCGGTCCCGGTCAGGACACAAAGACTGTTGAGACAACAGAGGAAGCACCTGCTGAGAGCGAAGAGGAAGTCCCAGAGATCGTTCTTCCCGTTGAGATCGAGATCGAAGGTGTTCTTGCCATCAATAACAATGAAGGCAATAAGAATGATTTCTGCGGATTTGTCCACAGGAACAACTATCTGCCGGGTGAAGATGATGCTTACGTTCCCGGTCAGATGATAAAGAGAATGGGATTAAGAAGAGGCGATTATATCAAGGGCTTTGCGATCCCCAAGCGCGGCAAAGACAGATATGCACCGCTCAAGCGCGTTACTGAAGTTAACGGCATTCCGGTCATCGAGAATGACTATGAGAATATCAGAAGACGTCCCAAGTTCGAGAGCCTCACGGCCATCTATCCTGATGAGAGACTTGACTTGGAGACAGAGAAGGAAGACATCTCCACAAGGATAATCGACCTTTTCTCGCCTATCGGCAAGGGCCAGAGAGGAATGATCGTTTCCCCGCCGAAGGCAGGTAAGACTATCCTTCTCCAAAAGGTCGCAAATTCTATCACTGCCAACAATCCCGCATGTGAACTTATCGTTCTTCTTATCGACGAGCGTCCTGAGGAAGTTACGGACATGCAGAGAAATATCCAGGGCGAAGTTGTTTATTCAACATTTGATAAGCGCCCCGAAAACCACGTAAGAGTTACAGAGCTCGTTCTAGAGAGAGCAATGAGACTCGTTGAGCTCGGCAAGGACGTTGTAATCCTTTTGGACTCCATGACAAGACTTGCAAGAGCTTACAACCTTACGATCAATCCTACCGGAAGAACCTTGTCGGGCGGTCTTGATCCGGGATCACTCTACGGGCCTAAGAGATTCTTCGGTGCCGCACGTAACATCGAGCACGGCGGAAGCCTTACGATCCTTGCAACTGCGCTTATCGAGACAGGTTCAAGGATGGACGAGGTTATCTTCGAGGAGTTCAAGGGAACCGGTAACATGGAAGTCACTCTCGACAGAAAGCTTGCTGACAGAAGAGTATTCCCTGCTATTGCGGTCGATAAATCAGGTACAAGAAGAGAGGATCTCCTGCTTACGCCTGAGGAACTCGATGCGGTATGGCTCATCCGAAGAAGGATCGCCGAGGCGGATACTATTACGGCTACCAATGCGGTCATCAGCTTTATGGAGAAGACGACGAGCAACAAGTCTTTCGTACTTTCCGTAAAGAAATCTTTTGCAACCGATTGACAACCCGTAACTATTCAAGTAATATAGCAAGGCTAACACGAAGAATCCGGTATGACATACGTGATAATACGGTTACGCGTCATATCTTTGATTGAGAGGTGAAAGGTAAAATGAAAGAAGGAATCCATCCTAAGACGCAGCTCGTCACAGTTAAGTGTGCATGCGGCAACACATTCGAGACTCTGTCCACAAAGAGCGATCTGAGAGTTGATATCTGCTCTAACTGCCACCCGTTCTATACAGGCAAGCAGAAGCTCGTTGATACAGGCGGACGTGTTGATAAGTTCAAGAAGAGAATGGAAAAGGCTTAATTCTCGAGTTTGACACAGATTACAGACCGCTTCCGGATTACAGGAGGCGGTTTTTATATGCCGTTTTTTTCCCGAAAAGCATGATCCTTCAAGTTTATTCCGATATTTTGCCTTTAGTCTGTAATATCACTGTCCTTTTTATTTGTTATAATCTTTTCAGAATGTATAATTATGCTCTTTTGGGGGACGAATATGTCTGAAAATAACGACAATATGAAATTGATCACTGAAGATCAGATTCAAGAGATAACACCGGAACAGTATGAACAGGAGATAGTTCCGGCAGAGAAACCTGAGAAAAAGGTTCCTGCAAAGGCTTCGAAGAAGAAATCAAAGAAGAATGAAGCTCCTTTAAAGAAGACAACGATCGGAGGACAGGCACTGATCGAGGGTGTCATGATGGTTGGTCCCTCAAGAACAGCAATGGCTGTAAGGAAGGGCGACGGTACGATCTATGTCGAGGAGATAAAGCAGAACGAGAGGACTACCTATTTTGAGAAAGTTCCTTTTGTAAGAGGTTGCATCAGATTTTATAAGATGCTCGTCACCGGTACCGGAGCGCTCATGAAGGCTGCGGATATCTCTGAAGAAGGAAAGCCTGAAGAGAATAAAGAAGGTGCCAAGAAGTCCCGTCTTGACGAATTTGCTGAAAGACATTTCAATGTCATGATGACGATCTCCGCGATCATCGGAATCCTTTTATCGGTAGGCCTTTTTATCCTAGCTCCGAGACTCATTATCGAGATCGCCGCAAAATTCATTCCCGAGGAATTACTGGAACTGACCTGGATGTCAGTCCTACTGAATGTGGCTGAAGGTCTTTTAAGACTTCTCATATTCCTTTTGTACCTGATATTTGCTTCCAGCCTTAAGGACATTAAGAGAGTATGGCGTTATCACGGTGCGGAGCATAAGACTATCGCATGCTATGAAGCCGGACTTCCTCTTACGGTCGAGAACGTTTTGAAGCAGACACGTTTCCATCCCCGCTGCGGAACATCATTTATGTTCAATGTCCTTGCGATATCTATCATTATCTATACGGTTATCGGGATATTTACCGGCGCTCAGCCAATGTGGGTCAATCTGGTCATAAGACTTGTTGCTATACCGATCATTTGCTCGATATCTTATGAGATATTACGATTTGTCGGAAAACATGACAGGAACTGGTGCTGCAGACTTATGAGCAAGCCCGGTCTCTGGCTTCAGAAGTTTACGACAGAAGAACCTGACGGTCCGATCGTTGAAGTTGCGATCGCTTCCATGCAGGCAGTAATCCCGGAGAACAAGGAAGATGACGTCTGGTAATGACCGGCTTCTCGCGATGCTGAAAGATTCAGGCGACGACGAAGCTTCGTTGGACCTTGGGATCCTCAGTGAGGAATTTGAAGGAGAAGCATTAGAAAATGCTGTTAAGAGGCGCGCTTCAGGCGAGCCTCTTGCTTATATTCTGGGATACCGCCATTTTTACAAAGAATGTTACAAGGTCTGCCCGGGTGTTCTTATACCAAGAGCTGATACTGAGACTGTTGTTGAAGCTGCGCTAAGTTTTCTGGGGATAAACAGCATGGGCACGGGAGATCTCCTGAATATCCCTTCGTACGGCATGGGCATCAGTGATATCAGATTTGCCGATCTTTGCACGGGCTCCGGGTGTATCGGCATCTCTCTTGCCAATGAGATAACGAGAAAAGGCGGCAAAGCAAAGGGATATCTTATCGACATAAGCGATACGGCAATTGATACGGCTTCTGAAAATGTAAGGACTCAGGCTGTCAGACCGGAAGAAATAGAAGTGATCAAACATGATATTACCGGATCTGTCCCGGATCTTGGGAGGCTTGATATCATCGTATCCAATCCGCCTTATATCTCGAACTCCGAAATGAACGAGCTTGACAGCGTTGTAAAAGATCACGAGCCTGATCTTGCTTTAAGGGCAGGAGATGACGGACTTGATTTCTATCCGTATATCCTCAAATGCGCGAAAGAGCTTCTTAAGGACGGCGGAGCCCTTATAGTCGAACACGGATACGCCCAGGGAGATGCAGTAAGGGACATTTTCGTGCAGGGTGGTATGAAAAATTGTCTTATGATAAAAGATTACGGGAACAATCCGAGAGTCACCATCGGAATTAAATAAGCGAAAAAGCCTGTAAATAATGGGTTTTCAGGCCTGCAAAAAATATATTTAAAATTTTTCGATTTTTCTTGTAACGAATTTGTGATTCTTACGTCTAACAGGTGAGATCACAAAAGAAAGGTTGTTTGATACGTGGATAAGAAAACCGCAGAAAAGCTTTATGAAGCCTTTTATATGAAGGTTTTCTCCTACGTGATGACACTTGCCAAAGACCGCAACGATGCCGAGGAGATAACACAGGAGACCTTTTTCAGGGCGATATCGACTGATAAGAGTTTCAGGGGAGACAGTGACAGTTACACATGGCTGTGTGCTATCGCAAAGAATATCTTCATCGATACCAAAAGGCATTATGCGAACCAGGATGATGAACCCGGAGCCGAGCTTCCTGATACGGAAAAAGGGATAGAGGAAAAGCTCTCTGACAGGGACACATCCTTAAAGATCCACACGATACTCCATAAGCTGGAGGAACCGTATAAGGAGGTCTTCCAGCTGAGGGTATTCGGCGAGCTGTCATTTGCGGAGATCGGTTCTATCTTCGGAAAGACCGAGACCTGGGCCCGGGTCACGTATCACAGAGCCAGATTAAAGATCAAGGAAAGGATGGATGAATATGAAATATGAATGTGACATGATCTCGGATCTTCTTCCGTTATATAAAGACGAAATCTGCAGCGAAGCAAGCAGAAAGATAGTTGAAGAACATCTGGCTGAATGTCCGGACTGCCAAAAGATATTGAACAGCCTGAACGACATTACGATAGATGAAAAGATCGTAAAGGAAAAAGAAGAAGTAATCGGAACCCAGGCCAGGTTTTTTAAGAGAAAGAGCGCTCTGGCAGGGAGCATCATCGCACTGATCTTCGCGATACCGATCCTCGTATGCCTTATCGTTAACCTTGCAACGGGTGCAGGCCTTACATGGTTCTTTATCGTACTCGCGGGAATACTGGTTGCTGCTTCTTTGATCGTTGTTCCGCTCATGGTGCCCGAGAACAAGATGTTTACCACAATGGCAGCATTTACCGGAAGCGTTCTGCTTCTCCTCGGCATTATCTGCATTTACTCAGGAGGCAACTGGTTCTTTGTTTCGGCATCTGCAACCCTCTTTGGACTTACGATGCTTTTCGCGCCTTTTATCGCGTATAGAAGACCTGTAAATGCTTATGTTAAGAATCACAAGGGTCTTGCGATAATGTGCGCTTACACAGCAACATTTGCTCTCATGATGTTCTCTATCGGCATGTTTGTGGGAATGAAGGAGTTCTTACCGATGGCATTTGCAGTCTCTGTGCCATTGGTCGGATTATGCTGGGCGATCTTCGCGATCATCAGATATCTTCGCTTTAACGCATGCGTTAAGACAGGTCTTTGCATTGCATCTGCAGGCGTTTTGTCAGGCCTTATCTCAATTCTCGGTCCTGCAGCAGAAGCAAGTGTTTCAAAGACTGGTGTTATTTATTCTTCAGGTGTATCAGTGCCGCCTGTTTCAATCGTCGCTGTAGGACTCTTAATTGCCGGAATCGGCTTCTTAGTTGGAATGAAAAAGGGAGGAAAGAAATAATGAACACAAAACATTTAGTCGCAGGAGCAATGGCTCTTATCGTACCTTCAACACTTTGCTTAACAGGTTGTTCATTCGGTCTGATTAACACATTCAGTTACCAGTACGAGAACGGTGACAAATACACGGCAGGTGATCGTGAGATCGATGACAAGATCACAAAGATCAATATCGATTACTTATCAGGCGAAGTAAAGGTTAGGGGTACAGATACTGACAACATTAAGGTAGATGAGACCGCCAACACTGATCTCGATTCCGACCATCAGATCCACACATGGGTAGACGGCGATACGCTCTATGTCAGATACTGCGTTTCAACCAAGTCGATCAACTTCAACAAGATTGAGAAGAGCCTTGAGATCACTATCCCCGAGGCTCAGGAACTTGATGACTTCATCATCGAAGTATCTTCCGGTGATATAGATATGTACGGGTTTGCAACAGATTCTTTGTATTCATATGCTTCATCAGGCAACATGAATATCGACTGCTCTGCAAAGGCTATCGAATTGAAGTCTTCTTCCGGCAATGTAAGTCTTGCTCAGAACGGCAACAGTGATTCATTAAAGGTTAAGGCTTCTTCAGGTAAAGTCGTTATCATTCAGAACGGTGACTGCAGGTCTTTCGACATTGATTCATCTTCCGGCAATATCACTATCGAACAGCAGGGAACAGTAGACCAGGCTAAGATCCATTCTTCTTCAGGCGGAGTTAACGCTGTAATGGGCACGGTAAATACACTTAATGTAGATGTAAGTTCAGGCGGCATTAAGCTTGATGCAGACGAAGTAAAGAACCTCACCACAAGGGCTTCCAGCGGTCATTCCGATATCAGCCTGAATAAGGTTCCTGAAACTTCAAACATCAATTGCAGCTCGGGCGGAATCGATGTCAGAATTCCCGAAGATGCTGATGTTACGGTTCATCTTAATATCTCGAGCGGTGAGTTCAACTATAATCTTCCTTTCGAGAAGAACGGCAAGGATTACATAGGCGGTAACGGCACGGCTGAAATGACGATCCGCTGCTCATCCGGAGATGTAACTCTTAATAAGATCTGAAACAGATAAGCACCCCCAACAGAGGCTGTAAGTCCAGACAGTTTCATATAACCAAGGCTCTCACGTCCTAGAGGGATGTGGGAGTTTTTGTTTGCAGTGAGCACTGCTATAAGTCCAAAATCTTTTTTATTATGTATTTTTGCGAAAAACGTGATCAACGACCTTTTTCGCTTAAACAATAATTTATAAGGGGGACCGGAAAGTGAAAATGAATTGGCAGAAGATTACTGCAGCCGGGCTGGTTGCGGCGATGAGCGTGTCTCTGGCACCGAAGATTTCAGAATATGACATTGTATCAGCAGATTCAGTAAAAAATTCTTCTAATACGATTCTGAACACAAGTTGTATTCTGAATCCTTCATTACCGGAATCGGAAGAATCACCATGGACAGGAAATTATGTCTATTTCGGAGAATATGAAAGCAAACCCATCAGGTTCCGTGTGCTGAATAACTATGAAACAGGTTTTGGCGGGACTTCACTTTTCCTTGACAGCGATGAGATCCTTTATAAGTATAAATTTGACGATGATAGTAACGAATTTGACAGCAGCGATATTCAGTCTGATCTCAGCAACAGGTTTGAAAACTCAGCATTTAATTCACAGGAATTAAATGCGATCATGAAAAGCACTATATCGTCTCATGATTATAACTCCGCTGCGGGTTCCAATGTTGCAGTTGACAACTGGATAGAAACCGAATTCGGCAAATATGTCTCTTTAGATGAGAATACGGTCTTTCTTCTTGATTTTGAGGATGTTTCTAATCCGGTTTACGGATACAGCAATTATCCGACTGAATGTAAAAATCATCAGAAAAAGAAAGACGGATCGCTGGAAAACTGGTGGGTTCGTTCCGCTATGTCAGATTACAGTAAAGGTGTAGGAATCGTTAACTGGGCAGGAAAGTATTTCTTTGGGGATTCTTATGAGACCGATAAAGGAATTGCTCCTGCTTTAAATGTAGATCTTGAATCTATATTGTTTTCCACTCTGGTCAATGGTGAGATCGGAAAAACCGATGCAGAATATAAGCTCACGGTAAAAGATGATGATCTCAAGATCGCTGTTAAAAGCGGAAAGACAGTAACTGCCGAAGAGAATACTATCTCAATCCCTTATTCTATAAGCGGAGACGATGCTGAGGCAGCAAACCGGGTATCTGTATTTATCCTCAACAAGGAATACACACCGACTAATTCAACAACAGCTGACATAGAATACTATGAAGAACTGAACTACGCTGAATTTAATGTGGATTCAACCGGGACTTTCACTCTTCCTTCATCTTTTGATCTGAGCGGCTGGGGAACCGACTATTATGTCTATATCACTGCTGAGCAGATAAATGGTGATAAGAAAACGGATTTTGCAAGTGAGCCGGTTTTACTTGATAAGCCTGTAGTGCCATATAAGGTCATCACTTCAGCAAACTGCACTATCACAAAACCTCATGAGGGCGATAAGATGGATGTGAATCCGGTATCAGATGACCCGTCAAAATATGAAGTTCTGTTTGATTGCTGGTATGTTTGTTCGGATCCCGATTATCCCCCGTTAAATACGACAGATACTTTCAAAGCAGGCAAGACTTATGCCGTCAGGATATATTTCATAGCAAAAGACGGATATGAATTAGACAACAATACTAAGCTCACTATCAATGGGGAAATCTATGGTAAATATACGACCCTCTCTCATAATCGGGACCGGCTTGGTATAGAAGCCAGATTTGTAACAACGACTGATACCCCATATACCGGTTGGGTAGAAAACGGTCTTGGCTGGAAATATTATGAATCAGGCAATCCGGTTACCGGTTGGAAGCAGATAGGCGGCTTCTGGTATCACTTTAAAGAATCCGGGAATATGCAGAAGAACTGGAAGCAGATCGACGGGACCTGGTACTATCTTGGCAGTAACGGTGCCATGAGGACCGGCTGGCAGGAGATCAGCGGGACATGGTATTACTTTGGTGATAACGGAGCCATGAGAAAATCCTGGCAGCAGATAAGCGGTAAGTGGTATTACTTCACAGGATCAGGAGCCATGGTTACAGGCTGGCAGAATATAGGTGAAGTATGGTATTACTTTGAATCTTCCGGCGCAATGGTCACAGGATGGAAAGAAATAAGCGGAGTGTATTATTTCTTCAAGTCCAACGGTGCAATGGCAGCAAACGAATACTGCGGCGGTTACTGGCTTGATGCGAGCGGAGCATGGACTTATAAGTACAAGGCATCTTGGAAGCATGATGCAACGGGCTGGTGGTACGGCGATGACTCCGGATGGTACGCAAAGAACCGTACACTGAAGATCGATGGTAAAGACTATAACTTTAACGCATCTGGTTACTGTACGAATCCCTGACGGATGTTATTGCAAGATATTCCGTTCTTAATGAGGCAATACTGAAATCACTTTGTGAAATGAATCGTTAAAGTGATTCTATATACTGTGAGACGCAGATGTGTCTGCCGTCGACGTCTTCAAAGACGAACTGGCGGTTTGTTGTCTGACTCTGTGCTGCCTTTGCTTCAGGGAGATCTTCGATGATCTTGATTCCGTTGCCTGCGATCTCGTTGTGGAGAAGGAAGGGCTCGGAGCAGTAGATGTACATGTCGTATTTGATGCCGAACTCTCTGGCAGGTTTTGCAATTGCACCTTCGCCTTTGACAAGGACGATAGCGATGTTATCCCTTGTGAGCTTGATGTGGGGCATTGCCTCATCGTCAAGGTGTGCGGCCTTGAAACCGAGTTTGTCTTCGTAGAAGATGGCTGTCCTGTAAATGTCTTCGCATGCGAAGACGGATGCCTGGCTGTTCATGAGAAGAAGCCTGCTGCTTTCCTCTTCATCTTCTTTTGCTTCAGTCGGAGTGTTGCTTCCCATATTGAACTGATATCCCATAAGAGGTGTGCCGAAAAGTTTTTCGTGCTCTTCAAGAGATTTCATCATGTCGCTTCTCTTGGTTATCTCTTCAGTTGACATCGTTTCCGGGATCTTGGACAGATACTCGATCTTTTCCAGATATTCAAGAAGGTTCATGAGCCTTACATGAAGAGGGATTATATCTGATGAGGAAGGTATCTCGCATGCTCTTCCGTGGATGAACATCATGCCCTGTTCGACGGCTTCGGCGGGGAGACCGGCATAAAGATGCATGAGAAGGTTCATCTCTTCCTCGGCTTTGTCGTGTGTTCCGCCGTTCCTGATCGACTGTTCGATCATGTCAAAGACGAGGTTCATATCGTGCAGAGGATATTCTTTATTAAGCATAAGACACTCCCGGTTTATTAATTAGTCTATTTTATCAATTTGAATCGTGTTGGCAACAAGGATAGAATATGCAGAGCAAAAGCAGGGAGGCGGGTTATGTCTCAGTTTAAAAAGACAAATGCCATGAGGATCCTGGATAAGGCCGGGATCGATTATACATATCAGGAATATGAGTACGATGAGAATGACCTGGACGGTCATCACGTCGCGGAGTATCTGGGTGTTCCGTATGAGGAAGTCTTTAAGACTTTGACTGCAGTATCCGACAAGGGTGAGTATCTGGTCTTCTGTATCTGTGTTGACGATGAGGTCGACCTTAAGAAGGCGGCAAAACTGGCAGGATGCAAGAGCGTCAACATGATACACGTAAAGGATCTTTTGAACGTTACGGGTTATATCAGGGGCGGCTGTTCTCCGATCGGAATGAAGAAACAGTATAGGACTTTCATTGATGAGATGGCAGAGCTTGTCGACGACATCTGTGTAAGTGCGGGGCAGAGGGGAGTGCAGCTGAAGCTGAAGTCTTCTGACCTTATATCATTCACTAATGCCGTAGTCGGAGATTTTGCCGTTCGGTCCTGAAATGATAGAATTACTTGGAAATCTTTAAGATAAAGGGAAGTGTTTATCGTGCTGGAACCTAAGAGTTTTACATTGAAAGATATTAAAAAGGGAGCAAGGATATACTTCATCGGGATCGGCGGAATCTCCATGAACGGACTTGCAAGACTTGCAAAGCATGCAGGATTTGTCGTCGGGGGATCCGACAATCACCCGTCGGAGAGGACTGCAATCCTTGAAGAGCAGGGAATTAGCATCTACTATCCTCAGGTTGAAGCGAATATCGATGACTTTAAGCCTGATTACCTTGTAAAGACGGCAGCAATCCTTGCGGACAATAAAGAGGTTAGCAGGGCAAATGAACTCGGCCTTCAGATCTTTGACAGAGCAGAATTCCTTGGCGCTTTCACGAGAACATATAAGAATGTGATAAATGTATCAGGTACACACGGCAAGACGACCACCACTTCCATGCTTTCTCTTATGCTTATAGATGAAGGCTTTGATCCTACAGTTCATCTCGGAGCTGATCTGGATATATTCGGAGGTACGGTCAAGGCAGGTTCTGATGATCTTCTCGTATCGGAAGCTTGTGAGTTTAACAGGTCTTTCCTGAATTTCTCATCGACTACAGCTGTCATTACAAATATCGATCACGATCATGTGGACTGCTATCCGACGATCGAAGATGTAATAGACGTGTTTGCCCGCTTCATAAGACTGGTTGACGATGACGGATATGTTGTCGTATCAGGACATGACAGGAATATAGCAAAAGCAATTGAAGAAGCGAAGGCATATTATAAGGAAGCAGGAAGATCGTTCCCTCAGGTCATTGCATGTGCAACTGATACAGCCATCTGCGAAGCAACCGGTGCGGTTGCCGACTGCAGGGCGGAGAATATTATGTTCAATGACGGTCTGCCTTCATTTGATATAGTATTCGATCAGGAGACATCAATTCATGTTCAATTGAGGATACCCGGAAGACATAATATCTCGAATGCTCTCAATGCCGCTGCAGCAGCTTACTTTAACGGGGCAACACCTGATGCGATAAAGAGTGCGCTTAACGGGTTTGCGGGTGCTGACGGAAGATATACGGTCAAAGGGAAATATAAGGGATGTGATGTTGTTGTTGATTACGCACATCACCCGACTGCTGCAAGAGCAACTATCGAGGCAGCATCGAACATGCCGCACAACGATATCCTCGTTGTATTCCAGCCGTTGACCTATAACCGTACAAAACTTCTTTTCGAAGATTATGTAACGAGCCTTTTGCCTTGTAAGAAGACACTGTTTGCAGAGATATTCTCGGACAGGGAGAGCGATACTCTCGGTATGTCGAGCAAAATGATCTCAGATGAGATCAATAAGCGTGGCGGCGATGCCGAGTTCTTTGAGAACAGGGAAGAACTGAAGAAGAGGATCGATGAACTGATCAAGCCGGGTGACATAATCCTTATACTGGGACCTGAAGATATAAGAACATTGGGCGATGAGCTCTGCCCGGAGACAAAATGAAGAAAACTTCACAGAACATTCCGGAAGAAAGACCGGCCGCGCCGCAATACGGTTTTCGAAAATTAAGACCGTTAAAGATCCCGAAGGCGGCATGGTTTGCGATGGGGTTATCGCTGTTGATGGCTGTAACTCTATTTGTTCTTTATGCGGTCTCATTCAAAGGAACCGGCAAAACAGGCAAAACGCTCGTAATCTATACAGGCGGCACTTCGATCCAGGAAGTGTCGCTCCGTAACAGCCTTGCAGCTGCAGATTTTTCTCTGGAGTTAGTGGAACCTGACAAGAGAAGTGCAAAACCGGACTATGTTTATGAACTTCCCAAGGGAACCGGAAAAGGCAAGGTCGTGGTAATGGCTGTCGGCAGTGATGCCTTTAAGGTCATGAATGATCTTTTGAGTACTGCTCCGGGTGATGTTGACGGATTTATTCTTGTAGATCCGGATTATCCGGGCAATGCTTCGCTCGAGAACTATTCGAGTGACTATCCTTCAGAGCCGTGCGCAGTGTTCGGTTTTGACAGCGGGGCAAAGTCCTCGGGCGAACTTAACGGTGCCCAGATGATCTTTGAGAAGATTTCCGGCGTTGATACCATGTATGGTCATGCGGCACAAAGAGGAAGGATATTCCCGTCGAAAGTGTTCGTATCGAACAATCAGTTAAGATATCTTTCTCTGTCTTCGGTGAGGACGGGAACAGCAGGCCTTTTGGCCTTGCCGTCGTTCCAAAGCGAACTTGCCCAGTATCTCGGAACTACTTTCGGAAGCGGATACTCTTCTGCGCGGGTTACGGTCTGGAACGTGCTTCTGGTACTGGCACTTTTCCTGTCTGTAGCCTCTCTTGCATTGTTCCTCTTTATGGTTCCCGTTTCCGTTCCTGACAGGGGCGAGAAACTGCTCAGGGGAAGAGACAGCCTTGGCGCGATCATATTCCTGGGAGTGTCAGGATGGCTTGCTCTCTGCGGAGCGGTAATGACCTTTATCCCGCAGACGGGATTCCTTGTAAAATATGTCGCTGTTTATTCTCCGGCTTTCATTATCGCTCTTATGGCATTAGCCCAGATAAAGATAATCGCGGACAAGAAGATCACATATACCAGAAAGGACTATGGTTTTACTATCTTTTTGGCATCAGTCCTCACAGGTCTTGTCGAGATCATGATAATCGTTGCCGCATTGCTGAATCTTACGAATGTTGAGAGCACTTTAACAGCTGTGTCCGGCTTGATCGTGGCACTGATCATATTTGTTGTCATGAGCATCTCTGCTGTGGCTTTGGTTCTTGCAGATAAGAAATCGAGATTCTCGGGACAGGGACCTGCCGCTTACTTTGCAAGTCCCATGTACTTCATAGAAGCTTTGATCCCTTCTTCCGTAATCCTTTTACTGGGCATAATAAACGGCAATTCCGAGATAATCCGTGCTTCTCTGGCGGGAATTGCCACAGGCGTACTGCCTTTTGTCTGTGCCGTGCCGATAAAGAGGATCTCGGATTACTATGAGATAACCGGTCTTGTTTTCGGTGGCATTGCTGCCATAATCATATTCGTTTTTGCCTGATCTTTAGCGAAAACAGACCATCTATATATTTATTATTGACTTTCAAGGACCCCTGGTGGTATTATACGTCGGTGACCGCATGCAACGGGCTTTTTTAAATGCGCAGATTTTTGCGCTGCCTCGGGTTTAAGCAGCGAGACTGGAAGAACAGGAGGAACGAATATGTACGCAGTAATTAAGACAGGCGGCAAGCAGTACAAGGTTTCTGT
>JAILHX010000038.1 GCA_024695565.1 Saccharofermentans sp.
GAAGCAGACTTATAGGTCTTATCCTGTCTTCCGGTCTTGACAAGTTGATTGAACGTTGGCATCAATACATCTCCTTTCTTAAGATTTGCGCAACAATAGAGGCACAAAGTCCCCTTTGCGAGCAATTCAGTATACACCCGCCTATTTTAAATGTAAACGGTTATTTTTTCGGAAAACAAAGCGTCCTGAGTGCAAAATCATCAAGATAAAATGATAATTTTTGCTATTCACATATCAGGGCAAAGCCATTATACTTGGTAAGGTTATTTATTATAAAGGAGTGTGACTTCAATATGAAAGTAAAAATCACAGAAACCGTGCTGCGTGACTCTCAGCAGTCGCTCATCGCAACACGTATGCCTTTCTCCGATTTCGAGGGGATCCTTGAGACTTTGGACAACGCCGGCTACTACTCACTCGAGTGCTGGGGCGGCGCTACATTCGATTCCTGCCTCAGATATCTGGACGAAGATCCGTGGGAGAGACTCAGAAAGATCAAGGCTGTCTGCAAGAAGACTCCCTTACAGATGCTCATCCGCGGCCAGAACATCCTCGGATACAAGCACTATCCGGATGACGTAGTACGTCTCTTCTGCCGCAAGGCTGCAGAGAACGGCATGGATATCTTCAGGATTTTCGATGCTCTGAACGATTTCCGCAATATTGAAGTCTGCATTGACGAAGTTAAGAAGTGCGGCAAGCATGCACAGGGCTGCATCTGCTACACCACTTCACCCGTACATACGATCGCAAAGTACGTTCAGATGTGTAAAGAGCTTGAGGGCATGGGCGTTGACTCCATCGCCATCAAGGACATGGCAGGCATCTGCTCTCCTAAGGAAGCTTATGATCTCATCAAGGCCATCAAGGATGCAAAGATCAAAGTCCCGCTCTTCTTCCACACACACCACACGACAGGCATGGGTCCCATGACTCTCCTGAAGGCTGTTGAGGCAGGCGTTGACGGTATTGACTGCGCCATCTCCACAATGGCCGGCGGCACATCACAGCCTGCCACAGAGACAATGGCATTCACTCTCGGCCAGTTCGGCTATGAGTCAGGTCTTGATACTGACAAGCTCAAGGAGATCGCTGATTTCTTCGTTCCCGTAAGAAAGAAGTTCCTCGACAACGGAACACTTAATCCTACGGTCATGGGCATCAAGGCTGACATCCTCAAGTATCAGGTTCCGGGCGGAATGCTCTCCAACATGATCGCTAACCTCAAGGATATGCACGCATTAGACAAGTTCGACGAAGCTCTCGCTGAGATCCCTGCAGTACGTAAGGACATGGGTTATCCCCCGCTCGTTACCCCTCTTTCACAGATGGTTGGTAACCAGGCAGTCCAGAACGTTCTTTTGGGCGAAAGATATAAGAACATCTCCAAGGAGATCAAGGCTTATCTCCGCGGCGAGTACGGCAGAGCACCGGGCGAAGTAAACCAGGAGCTCATCGACAGATGCTGGAAGCCTGAAGAACTCGTTCAGGGCAGATATGCAGATTCATTGGAGCCTGCTTTCGAGAAGACAAAGAAAGAGCTTGGCGACAAGGCAAGATCTGACGAGGACGTTCTCTCTTACATCGCTTTCCCTCAGGTTGCAGAGAAGTTCTTTGCAGCACGTGAAGAAAAAGAGTCCAACACGGTTAACTACACCATCGAGAAGAAGGAGGATTAATTATGAATCCTGTTGTTCAGTTGGCTGTAGAGCGCGGACAGCACCTTGAAACCGGTGAGATGTTCATGAATGCCGGGATCGTTATCCTTGTGGTTTTCGGAGTACTTTTCCTTATGTACATCCTTATCTCCATCTCGGGCAAGATCATCGAAGCGGTAACAAAGGCCGGCAAGAAGGAAGAACCCGCCAAGGCAGCACCCGCCGCAGCTCCTGCAGCACCCGCTGTTGCCGCAGCCGTTGCCGGTGAAGAGTTCTCTTCCGGAACATTGAAGCTCAAGGACTGTGACGAGAAGACGGCAGCCATGATCATGGCCATCGTTTCAGACAACACCGGAATCCCGCTTTCCGAGCTCGTATTCAAGTCCATCAAGCTGGTCGAAAAGAAGTAAAGGAGAAAGTCCATGATTTATAACGTAACCATCAACGATAAAGTTTATGAGGTAGAAGTTGAGAAAGGCAAAGCCAATCTCATCAGGACAACAGCTGTCGCAGCTGCTCCTGCTGCCGCTCCGGCTGCAGCTCCTGCACCTGCCGCTGCTCCCGCACCCGCTGCTGCAGCTGCAGCAGGCACAACACCCGTTAACTCACCTATGCCCGGTACGATCCTTGACGTCAAGGTTGCCGTCGGTCAGGCAGTTAAAGAAGGTGAACTCGTTTGCATCCTTGAAGCCATGAAGATGGAAAACGAGATCTATGCTCCCTGCTCCGGTTCTATCGCCCAGGTCCTCGTTACAAAGGGCCAGTCAGTAGACACCGGCACACCCTTGGTATCCATTTCTTGATCAGGGGGTAACAGGGTAATGTTAGAAGTATTAAAAAATCTATGGGAGACATCAGGTATTGCTACCATGACATGGCAGCAGGGCGTAATGATCCTCGTTTCGTTCCTCCTTTTGTATCTCGCAATCAAAAAGCAGTTTGAGCCTTTGCTCTTACTCCCTATCGCATTCGGTATGCTCCTTACGAATCTCCCGTGGCCCGGCGGCGGAATCTTCCACCCCGAGTGGTTCGATGGTGAGATCAACTGGGCTGCTTTAGGCGGCGGTTATCACGATGCTGCCGGCAACCACATCGATCCGGGTCTTTTCGACTTCCTGTACATCGGCGTTAAGATGGATATCTTCCCCTGCCTCATCTTCATGGCAGTAGGCGCCATGACGGACTTCGGACCCCTGATCTCCAGACCTTCGTCCTTCTTCATGGGTGCAGGCGCACAGTTCGGAATCTCATTCGCATTCGTTGTTGCCA
This sequence comes from Saccharofermentans sp., assembly GCA_024695565.1. Next base: position 2,928 of record JAILHX010000038.1, read on the forward strand.
TCCTTCTCGGTTTCTCACCTGAAGGTGCCGCATCGATCGGTATCATCGGCGGCGCTGACGGCCCGACGGCTATCTATCTCACATCGAAGCTCGCTCCTGAGCTCCTCGGCGCCATCGCCATCGCAGCATACTCTTACATGGCTCTGATCCCTATGATCCAGCCGCCGCTCATGAAGCTCATGACGACAAAGAAGATGCGTCAGGTCAAGATGGAACAGACAAGACCCGTATCCAACGTAGAGAAGATCTGCTTCCCTGTCATCGTTACGATCGTCTGCGTTCTCATTCTCCCTTCAGTCGCACCTCTGCTCGGCTGCCTCATGCTCGGTAACCTCTTCAGAGTATCCGGCGTTACGGAGCGTCTGTCTGATACGACTCAGAATGCTCTCTGCAACATCGTAACCGTATTCCTCGGAACATCCGTTGGTGCTACGGCTATCGGCGCTAACTTCCTGAAGCTCGAGACACTGCTTATCATCGGTCTCGGTCTCGCTGCATTCGCTCTTGCTACAGTCGGCGGACTTGTCATCGGTGACATCATGTACTTCCTGTCCAAGGGAAAGATCAACCCGCTCATCGGCGCTGCAGGCGTATCCGCAGTTCCTATGGCAGCACGTGTTGCTTCCAAGGTCGGTCAGAAAGAGAACCCTTCCAACTTCCTTCTCATG
>JAILHX010000132.1 GCA_024695565.1 Saccharofermentans sp.
TATAAGGTTGCTGAATGGTCCGGACTTCCTTCTAACAAGATCATCGGTTCCGGTACAAATCTTGACTCTGCACGTTTCAGAGTCCTCATCTCCAGAAAGCTTGGCGTTGACGTCAGAAACGTTCACGGTTATATCCTCGGCGAGCACGGTGAGACACAGTTCCCTGCATGGAGCCACACACACGTTGCAGGTATGTCCATCGACGAGTACGCAGATGCGGTAGGCATTCCTTTCGGACCTGAGGTCAAGGACGAGATCGCACAGCAGACAAAGTCTTCCGGCGCTCAGATCATCAAGCTCAAGGGCGCTACGTTCAACGGTATTGCAGTAAGTGCCGCAACACTTTTAAGAAGCATCACAGAAGATGAGCACACGATCAGAACAGTTGCCACAAGACTCAACGGCGAGTACGGCATCAGAGGTGTTACTCTTGACGTTCCTGCACTTATCGGTGCTAACGGTGTAGATAAGATCATCGACATGCGTCTTACAGACGAAGAGTACCAGCTCCTCAAGAAATCTGAGGCAAATATGCGTGATGCAATCGCTTCCGTAGAAGGTCTCTGATAGCTCAGAACGCTTTGTTCTCAGCTTTTTCGAGCGCGAAAACAAGAACAACAGCCCTGCACTTTGTCCTATAAAGTGCGGGGTTCTTCATTTATAAGAAGGCAAAGATTTGCTATAATACTAAGGGTATTCCCGAATAATTAATTAAAGAGGTTCATTTATGGAAATATGTGCGGTTGTAATGGCGGCAGGTAAAAGCACGAGAATGAAGTCCAAGCACTCCAAGGTCGTGTTCCAGGTGTCGGGCAAACCGATCATACAATGGGTTGCAGATGCTCTTCAGGAGTCAGGCTGCAAGGATCAGGTATATATCGTAGGCGAACAGCAGAGTGAGATCAGAAGCATCTTAGGCGAGAACTTCGCATATGTGCTTCAGGAAGAGCAGAGAGGTACAGGTCACGCAGTCATGCAGGCAGCACCTTTCCTCGAAGGCAGGAACGGCCTTACGATCGTTCTTCCCGGCGACTGCCCGATGGTATCGGCAGATACTATCAAGAAGGCATTGGACGCTTTTGAATCCGCTACATCAAACTGCGCTGCGATCCTCATCACCGCCGAGGCAGACGATCCCACAGGTTACGGCAGGATCATCAGAGGTGCTGACGGCAACGTTCTCAAGATCGTTGAGCACAAGGACTGCACGCCCGAAGAACTTAAAACAAAAGAGATCAACTCTTCCATGTATGTCTTCAGGACACCGCTGCTCCTCTCGGCTTTGGGCAGGATCGGCGCCAACAATGCGCAGAAGGAGTACTATCTCACGGATACTATCGGAATCCTTATCGACGACGGCTACACCGTAGGCGCCGTTGTATGCGATTTTGACGATACCAGGGGAGTTAACGACAGGAAGCAGCTCGCTCAGGTCAGAGACATCATGAATCACAGGATCCTTGACCGTCATATGGCTAACGGCGTTGAGATCGTTGACCCTAACGCAACATGGATCCACTATGCGGTTGAGATCGGCCAGGATACTGTACTTCTTCCGGGCACTACACTTATCGGCAACACCAACATCGGTGAAGACTGCATCATCGGCGAGAACACCAGAATAGACTGCTCCGACATCGGCGACGGTACGGTCGTGGATAACTCCATCGTTTCTTCAAGCTCGATCGGCAAGGACTGCCGTATCGGACCTTATACACATATCAGACCCGAATCCAGGATCGACGACCACGTTACGCTCGGCGCATACGTTGAGGTCAAGGGTTCTGACATCGGCGAGTATACGCGTGCCCGTCACCTTACATACATCGGTGACTCCAAGGTCGGCCGCAACGTTAACTTCGGATGCGGTACCGTTACATGTAACTTCGACGGTCAGGACAAGATCGGCTGTACTATCGAAGATAACGTATTCATCGGAGGCAACTCCAACATCGTATCTTCCGTCGTCCTGGGCAAGGACTGCTACATCGCAGCAGGTTCCACGATCACATCCGACGTTCCCGCATTATCGCTCGGGATTGGCAGATCCAAGCAGCTCAACAAGGATAACTGGGTTGCAGACAAGAGCCGTATGAGAGGCGAGAACTACATAAGACTCGACGACAGACGTTCTGAGGTCTGATCACCGCGGAGTCTTAAGATGTGGATAGTTGCCGGACTCGGTAATCCGGGTAAACAGTATATCTATACTTGGCACAACATGGGCTATCTCGCTGTAGATATGCTCGCGGATAAGCACGGCATTTTCCTCGGCAAAGAGAAGTATAAGGGCCTCTGGGGCAAGGGTAAGATAGCAGGGCAGGATGTCATCATCATCAAGCCCACGACCTTCATGAACAATTCCGGCGAGTGTCTTTCCGAGATCAGCCGCTTCTATAAGGTGCCGCCCAAGAACATCATCACCGTTTACGACGATATCGATATCGCCAAGGGCACGATCCGCGTAAGACCCAAGGGCAGCGCGGGCACGCATAACGGCATGCGGTCTGTAATCCAGCACCTCGGCACCGAAGAGTTTCCGCGCGTCCGGATCGGCACGGGTCCCGTTCCCGAGAACTGGGAACTCGTAAACTACGTTCTGTCCGAAGTGCCTGCTGACGAGCGCAAGCTCTTAAGTGACGCATTTGTCAAAGCCTGTGAGGCTGTCGAGGAGATCATCTCCAATGGATAAAAAGCTTCTTGAGCTTCTTGGCAGGATCGAATCTGACAGCGAGCTCGTTTCCGAATTTTCCCTCAGCCTTAAGACAGGGAAGCACTTAAACATCACCGGCCTCTGCAACGAGCAGAAGGTCTATGTTGCGATGGCTCTTGCGCGCCTTAGTGGTCGAAAAGCAGTATTCATAGAACCCGATGCGGCCAGGGCGCGTTCCACGGCTTCCTACTGCGCGGCATTCACGGATGAACCTGTTACCCTTCTGATGCCCTCAGAGATGTCTCTCGTGAGCGCCGAGGCTTCTTCCAGAGAATTAGAGCTGACGAGATCCAACGCGCTCTCAGAGCTCGTCAGGGGCGAATATGAGGCTGCCGTTATCACGGCGGGTGCCCTGTTAAATAAATTGGAGCCCGCGAAGGTTTTCGCGAAGAGGGTAATAGATCTTAAGGTAGGCCAGGAATTAGAGCGCGACGAACTGGTAAATATGCTCCTTCTTAACGGCTACGAGAACGTTCCGCAGGTAATGGAGAAGGGCGAGTTCTCCGTAAGGGGTGACATCGTCGACATATACTCTCCTTCGTATACGGAGCCTGTGAGAGTCAGTTTTTTCGATACCGAGATAGACCAGATAAAGACATTCGACAGAGAGACGCAGAGATCGACGGGCCAGCTCGAAGAGACATGGGTATCTCCTGCGAGCGTCTACGCATTCCCTGAAGATAAGCGCGATGAGATAGCAGACATCATCTTAGAGCGCGTTCAGGAAGACCTTAAGAAGATGAATACGGCAACCAGAGAGGCAAGGCGTGCGGCTGAACTCCTGTCCAGGACCGCCACGGGCGACGCAGAGAAGGTAAGAAACGGCATAGAGCCTACGGGCATCGCGCGCTGGCTCGGCGTGATCTTAAAAGACTTCCAGACGGCACTAGACTATGTGAATATTGATGACGTCGTCTTCTTTGCTGACGAGATGGTCGACATCGATGCGAGAATGAATTCCTATGCAGGCGAATATGCCCAGAGAAGCCGCGACTCATTCGAGATCGGTATCGCTCCGACGTGCTCACCGATGGCAATGGTGAACCTAAGTAAGCTCATGAAGGACCTGGATGCCCTGGATAACATTGTTACATTGTCCATGTTCCAGTCATCCGGCAACGGCCTTCCGGGCGGCAAAACCTATACAGTATCGGGCTTTCCGGCCGATAACTTCTCCGGACGCGCCGAAGAACTGTCAGACCTCATCAGGAAGAACAAGGACGTCTATCTTGTTGCCCATCACGGCAGAAGATATGAACAGTTAAGAGAGCGTCTGGCAGATCACGAGTGCTTTGCGGACATAATCGACAGCCCGCTTCCGGCAGGATTTACCTATCCGAAGCTCGGAATTACGATTCTCGGCGAGCAGGAGCTCTATGGTGCCGAACAGAAGCGCCAGCCGAAGAAGAAGGGCGCAGGCAGGATCCAGTTCTTCAGCGATATCGCGCCCGGCGATTACGTCGTTCACGACTCTCACGGCGTCGGCCGCTACGAAGGCCTTGTCAACATGAAGGTCGGCGACATAAGAAAAGACTATCTTAAGCTCACATATGCCAAGGGCGAGACGCTCTATATCCTCCCGGAGAACCTCGATTCGCTCCAGAAATACGTAGGTCCGGGCGAACGCGAACCGAAGCTCTCAAGGCTCGGCGGCGACGAGTGGAAGCGCTCCGTATCGCGTGCGAGGGAAGCGATCAAGAAGGTTGCTTATGACCTACTCAAGATCTATGCCGCAAGAAGCGTCAACAAAGGATTTGCGTGCGCGCCAGACGAGGAACAGCAGAAGCTGTTTGAAGACAGATTCCCGTTCGTTGAGACGGACGACCAGCTCCGCGCAGTCCGCGAGATAAAGGCAGATCTCGAATCCGAGAGACCGATGGACAGGCTCCTTTGCGGAGATGTCGGATTCGGCAAGACCGAAGTCGCGTTCAGAGCGATGTTCAAGGCAGTCATGAACGGCAGACAGGTAATAATGCTCGCGCCGACAACGCTCCTCGCGCAGCAGCACTACGAGAACTTCATGAGCAGGGTAAAGGACTTCCCCGTAAACGTCTGCCTGCTCTCAAGATTCGTTCCGCAGGCGCAGATAAAGCAGAATCTGATTGACATCAAGAACGGCAAGATCGACGTAATCATCGGAACGCACAGAGTGCTCTCAAACGACGTAAAACCGCCTCATTTGGGGCTTCTTGTCGTTGACGAGGAACAGCGCTTCGGCGTTAATCACAAAGAGAAGATCAAGTCGCTCAAGACCGACGTCGATGTTCTGTCTTTGTCCGCTACACCGATCCCACGTACGCTTCACATGTCTCTGGCCGGCATCCGCGACATCTCAACGCTCGAGGAAGCGCCTTTCAACCGCCGCGCCGTCCAGACATACGTCATGGGTTACGACGAGCAGATAATCGTTCAGGCATGCATGCGTGAGATCTCACGCGGCGGCCAGATCTTCTATCTCTATAACAGAACTTCCGATATCGATAAGGTTGCCGATGCACTCGAAAAGGCTATGCCCGGCGTCCGCGTCACTTACGCACACGGTCAGATGCCCGAGAACGGTCTTGAGACCGTCGTCTCCGACTTCATCGAAGGCAAGTACGATATTCTTGTCTGCACGACCATCATCGAAAACGGCGTCGACATGCCTAACGTCAACACCCTGATCGTCGAGAATGCCGACCGCTTCGGCCTCTCTCAGCTCTATCAGATAAAGGGACGTGTCGGCCGCTCGGACAGACAGGCATACGCTTACATCACATACGATGCTGATGCAGTCTTAAACGAAGAAGCCACCAAGAGACTTAACGCACTCCGCGAATTCACCGAACTCGGTTCCGGTGTCCGTATCGCGATGCGCGATCTCGAAGTAAGAGGCGCAGGAAGCCTGCTCGGTGCCGAACAGCACGGCCAGATGGACGTCATCGGTTACGAACTCTACTGCCGCTTGCTCGATGAAGAAGTCCGTCTTCTCAAGTCCGGCAAAGACGAGATCCTTGATGTCGATGCAGTTGCTGGACACTCCGAAAAGACCGGCAATGGTTTCTCCGTTGAAGTCGATTACGATGCTTATATTCCTGCTTCTTACATCCAGGATGAAGCAGCCAGAATGAGCTGCTACAGACGTATCGGAGACATCTCTGATTACGAGTCTTACAGCGACTTCATAGACGAAGTTACTGACCGTTACGGCGACGCTCCGCCGGAGGTTTATATCCTCTCCGGAATATCGCTTATCCGTTCAACTGCAGCAAACTTGGGCTTTACCAAAGCATCGATCAAGAATGCAGGTGTAAGGCTCTATCTCAATCCCAATCTTCAGATCGACATGCAGGCATTAGGCGCTCTCATGCGGGATCACTTCTACGGCGCCCGCGTGAACATAAACGCCACGGGGTCTCTGCCTTACATGCTCTTCAAACCGTCTTCCGTAAAGCAGGATAAGACAGTCTCAGAGATCGTAGGACTTCTTAAGATCTTGGAAGAAAACAGGACACCTGCTGACAAGACAGAAGAAGATAAAGTATAATTCATCTGTTGCTCCAATAGTCTAATGGATAGAATAGCGGTTTCCGGTACCGTAGATGCGGGTTCGATTCCTGCTTGGAGCGCCAA
>JAILHX010000137.1 GCA_024695565.1 Saccharofermentans sp.
AGTAGTAGCATTAAACTGTGCTTTGGCTGCTTCGATCTTATGGAAATTCCTCTGATACGTGATGAGCATATTCAGTGAATCTGAAATGGTCGCACATCTTCCGGCCAGGATAAGCTGCTGGATCTTGAATATCAATCTGGGATCTACGTATTCCGGTGCCAAAGGACATTCGCCGTATCCGTTATAGATAAGCGACAGCTGAGTGGACAGCTCCCCTGCTTCAACAATGTATGCCTCTACCTTTTTCTTGCGGAGGATCTTCTTAAGAATATACATAAGGACGAAGCCGCCACCGACCAACATCGTAATCGCTGACATTACATAGTATCCAGTCCTGTTGTCTGCATATTTAACGTTAAAAATGCCTGTTAAAAGAATACCTATTCCGAACAGGGAGATAATAATACCCCAAACAAGCGGTGACACAGATGTCTGTGAGAGCTTGTTAATATCCTGGTTTAATTTCTCATATTTCTGGAAGATATCGACCTTGGGCGAGAAGTGATTTATCATCTTCTGGCACTCGGCAAGACTCTTGTCTCTTTCTGCTGCAAAAGCCGCATAATCAACAGGCTGCTGATAAATCGTAGGCTGCTGTACTGCATAGCCATAGCCCTGCATAACAGGCTGAGCTGTCTGATACACAGGCGCAGTCTGATATACAGGCTGCTGGTAAGGAGCCTGATATATAGGCTGCTGTGCCTGAGGAACCTGATAGACGGGCTGCTGAACCTGAGGGGCCTGATAGGCGGGCTGCTGAACCTGAGGGGCCTGATAGACGGGCTGCTGAACCTGAGGAGCCTGCTGTTGAGGTACAAATGCCTGATTAGGCTGAATGTCAGGTGTTGCGGGATCGCTTGACCCCTTTATCTGCCAATTCTCATCAAAATCACTCATCTAAAGTCTCTCCCTTATTAGACTAAAGCAATTCTATTACTTTTTTCTGAAATTATCCATAAAAGTATTTCCGCTCATAAAAATGCATTGTTTGCATTTATCACAAACGGCTTGTTTTTTAAGATTAATGATAAAAATCCAGGCGGATTTTATCACTAACCACCTGGTTTTCGAGAGAAATGATAAAGACAGCATATGGGTTTATCATTAATGCCCTAATTCTTCAGGGGAAATGATAAATTCTCCGCAAAAATTATCATTTTTGTCTGTTTTTTATGAATTAATGATAACCCGCCTCGAAAAGAAGCAATCCATATAATAAGGGCTGCCTCAAAACCGAGACAGCCCCACAATCAACGTTTTTGATAAATTATCAGCCGAGCTTAGGGCACTGGGAAAGGGATGCTGCGATATCCTCATCTGAAGGAATGTAGTCATCCATAACGCCGTCGTTATACTTCTGGTAAGCAACGAGGTCGAAGTAACCTGTACCTGTAAGACCGAATACGATGTTCTTTGCTTCACCTGTCTCTTTGCACTTAAGAGCTTCATCGATAGCAACCTTGATAGCGTGTGAGCTCTCAGGTGCAGGAAGGATTCCCTCAACTCTGGCGAACTGCTCAGCAGCTGCGAATACGTCTGTCTGCTTAACTGATGTAGCCTTCATGTATCCGTCAGCATAGAGCTGTGAGAGGATCGTGCTCATGCCGTGATATCTCAAGCCGCCGGCATGGTTAGGAGCAGGCATAAAGTTGCTGCCCAATGTGTACATCTTAGCAAGAGGACAAACTCTACCGGTATCAGCAAAGTCATAAACGAATGAACCTCTTGTGAATGAAGGACAGGAAGCAGGCTCAACTGCGATGATCTCATACTGGTTCTCGCCTCTGAGCATCTCGCCGACGAAGGGTGAGATAAGACCGCCCAAGTTAGATCCGCCGCCTGCGCAGCCGATGATCATGTCAGCCTTAACGCCGATCTTATCGAGAGCAGCCTTTGTCTCAAGACCGATAACTGACTGATGGAGCAATACCTGGTTCAAAACAGAACCTAATACATATCTGTATCCTTCCTGTGATGTAGCAGCCTCTACAGCCTCAGAGATAGCGCAGCCCAATGAACCGTCTGTTCCGGGGAACTGCTCGTTGATCTTACGGCCGACGTTTGTAGACATTGAAGGAGAAGGTGTAACTGTAGCACCGTAGGTTCTCATAACTTCACGTCTGAAAGGCTTCTGCTCGTAAGATACCTTAACCATGTATACCTGGCAGTCAAGTCCGAAGTAAGCTGTAGCCATTGAGAGAGCTGTTCCCCACTGTCCTGCACCGGTCTCTGTGGTAACACCCTTAAGTCCCTGCTTCTTTGCATAATATGCCTGAGCGATAGCTGAATTGAGCTTGTGGGAACCTGATGTGTTGTTACCTTCGAACTTATAGTAGATATGAGCAGGTGTATCGAGTGCCTTCTCGAGGCAATAAGCTCTTACGAGCGGAGAAGGTCTGTACATCTTATAGAAATCAAGAACTTCACCGGGGATATCGATCCACTTGTCTGTATTGTTCATCTCCTGATTGGAGAGCTCTTCGCAGAAAATGGGATAGAGATCTTCAGCCTTAAGAGCTTCGCCTGTTCCTGGATTAAGAAGCGGAGCGGGCTTGGTCTTCATGTCAGCACGTACGTTATACCATGCTGAAGGAATCTCGTTCTCTGATAAATAAATCTTGTAAGGAATCTCGGACATATATTGTCTCCCTTCGAAAAAATCTAACTCATTTTACAACAAAAGATTATTTTTTGCATAAAAACATCAGAATTCTTTCTTGGCTTTTTCAATGGTTTCAATAACCTTGTCGCACCATTTGTCGAACTCGGGATCTTCTGTCATGCATTCCTTATGGTTAAGGATGTATTCCAATGCGATCCTGACGCCTTTATGCAAAGGTACAGTGGTCTTAAGATCTGGTGCGAGTCTTTTTATTTTCGAGTTGTCGAAAACAACTGAAACGGCCTTATCGCCTGTAAGGCTTCCTTCGAAGTCATATTCGGGACCTGCAGCAGTTAAGAATTCAGATGAAACATGATATGCATTAAGTTCTACACCCAGTGCGTCCGCGATCGTCTGATAGATCTGGTTCCATGTAAGGACTTCATCACCTGTTATCTGGAATGCTTCACCGATCGCATGACGGTTACCCATGAGAGCCGTATATCCGACTGCAAAATCCTCGTTGAATGTCAGGTGCCACAAAGACTCACCGTCACCGTGAATGATTACGGGTCTTCCCTCCATCATTCTCTTGATGACCTGCCAGGATCCGTTCTTGCCGTGAACGCCAAGAGGAATGCTTCTCTCATCGTATGTGTGGCTGGGTCTTACGATGGTTACGGGGAACTTGTCCTCTCTGTAACGGGCCATCAGATATTCTTCGCAAGCGATCTTATTTCTCGAATATTCCCAGTAAGGATTGGCAAGGCTCGTTCCCTCAGTGATCACATAGTTTGCAGAAGGCTTGTGATAAGCAGAAGCAGAGCTGATATAGATATACTGATTTGTCTTATCCTTGAAGAGCCTAAAGTCACGCTCTACCTGATCTACGGTAAATCCTATGAACTCACAAACGCAGTCGAACTTCATGTTACCTACTGCCTTAAGCACAGCTTCTTCATCGTTGATATCGCATACTATCTGATGAACATTTTGAGGAACTGTATCTGCCCTGTTGCCTCTGTTTATAAGCCAGACTTCCCACATCTTATCCCGGGAAAGCCTTCTTACGATAGCACTGCTTATTGTTCCGGTTCCGCCGATAAATAATGCTCTCATATGAATCTCCTTTGGAAATAACAGATATATTTTGATTTTATCAAACTAAAGACTGAGCCTATATCAAATAACGATATGTGAATCCACATTTTCTTGTATTTTGTGATAAACTTCTGTCGTTATATTAATAATAAAGGCTGGAATATGAAAACTTCTGATTTCTATTACGATCTGCCCGAGAGTCTGATAGCTCAGGTCCCTACCAAGGACCGCCTGGCTTCACGCCTTCTGGTGCTCGATAAAAAGACCGGAAAGACCATTGACGGTCACTTCCCCGACATCAAGAATTACCTGAGAAAAGGTGATGTTCTTGTCATTAATAACACCAGAGTTATTCCGGCCAGACTCTTAGGCGTGCGCTCAGATACACAGAGCCCAGTTGAGCTGCTTCTTCTGAAGAGAATTGACGATAATCACTGGGAGACATTGGCCCGCCCAGGCAAAAAGGTCAGAGAAGGCAAAAGAATGACCTTCATTCCCGGAGAGCTCGAAGCCGAATGCGAACGTGTCCTTGAGAGCGGTAACAGGATAATAAGATTTGAGTTTTCCGGAGTTTGGGAAGAAGTTCTTGATAAGGCAGGAACGATCCCGCTTCCTCCCTACATCCATGAGAAACTCGATGATCCCGAGCGTTATCAGACAGTCTATTCCAAAGATTCCGGTTCTGCCGCTGCTCCTACAGCAGGTCTTCACTTCACAAAAGAACTATTGGCTGAGCTTAAAGACATGGGGGTAGAGATCGCTGAATTGACGCTTCACGTCGGTCTTGGAACATTCAGGCCCGTAAAGGCTGAGACCATTGAGGACCACGAGATGCATTCGGAATGGTATGACTTCCCGAAGGAAGCATCTGACATTATACGCAAAGCAAGAAGCGAAGGCAGAAGGATAATATCAGTAGGAACAACATCCACCAGAACACTCGAGACCGTTGCTTCAAACGATCCCGACATGATGCCGGCTTCAGGTTACACTCAGATATTCATCTACCCCGGTTATGAATTCAAATGTGTTAACTCACTTATCACGAACTTCCACCTGCCCGAGTCAACGCTCATCATGCTTGTCTCAGCATTGGCAGGGCGCGAAAATGTACTCAACGCATACAGGCACGCCGTAGAAGAGAAATACCGCTTCTTCTCATTCGGCGATGCTATGTTCATCACAGATCTGGAGAACTGATATGTCTTATCCCGTATGGTACGAACACATTCACACATGCGCTCAGACAGGAGCAAGACTCGGTAAGGTCCATACACCTCACGGGACCTTCATGACACCTGCATTTATGCCTGTAGGAACACAGGCATCGATCAAGGGTATGAGTCCTGAAGAAGTATCCGGTATGGGCGCAGGCATAATGCTCTCCAACACATACCACCTCTGGCTCAGACCCGGAAGCGACATCGTTGCCAAGGCAGGCGGACTTCACAAGTTCATGAATTGGAACGGCGCCATACTTACTGACAGCGGCGGATTCCAGGTATTCTCCCTTGCCAAGCCCAAGGACGTAAAAGAAGACGGCGTTAAGTTCAGTTCACACATTGACGGCAGAAAACTCTTCTTAACTCCTGAAATATCAATGCAGGTTCAAAACGATCTCGGCGCTGACATCATCATGGCATTCGATGAATGCTGCCCCTACCCTTGCGATCACGCTTATGCAGACAGATCACAGGCCAAGACTACAAGATGGCTCGAGCGCTGCATTGAAGCTCACAAGAGATCTGATGAACAGGCTCTGTTCGGTATCATTCAGGGGTCCATGTATCCGGATCTCCGTAAAAAGAGCGCTGAGGCCGTCACTTCATTCGATCTGCCGGGTTTTGCCATCGGAGGTATCTCTGTCGGCGAGCCAAAGGACCTCTTCATCGACATGATCGACTGCACGGTACCTCTTATGCCTGAGGACAAGCCCCGTTATCTCATGGGTGTCGGAACTCCTGATTATCTTATCGAAGGTTCATGCAGAGGTGTAGACATGTTTGACTGCGTACTTCCCACCAGAATGGGAAGACACGGAACGATACTCACTGATTACGGCAAGAAGATCATCAGAGACAAAAAGTTTGCTGAAGACTTCGGCCCTATGGATCCTGAATGCGATTGTTATGCATGCAAAAACTTCTCAAGCGCTTACGTAAGACACCTCATCAAGGCTAATGAGATGTTCGGCTTAAGGCTCTGCACATATCACAACATCTACTATCTGTTAAAGCTCATGGAGCGTATCCGCGAGGCCATTGCCGAAGACAGATTAGGCGACTTCAGAAAAGAATTCTACGAGCGTTTAGGCTGATATGAAGCCTCTCTTCTACGCATCACAAAGTCCTGAGATACTTGAACGCGAGATAGCGCACTGCAATCTTGCAAGGAGAATATGCGCAGAAGGAATCGTGCTTCTCGAGAATAACGGCATCCTCCCTCTTAAGACAGGAAGTGTCGCGCTTTACGGAGCAGGTGCCCGGCATACTGCGTTCGGAGGAACCGGTTCAGGAGAGAACAATCCCAGATACAACATAACTCCCGAAGAAGGTCTTATTGCAGCAGGACTTAACATAACTACAGAATCCTGGCTGGCTGAATACGACCTGCTCTTCGGCAGAGAATATGAATCTTACAAAAAGCAGTTATCCAAAGCGATGAAAAAAGTTCCTCTGATGGAACACATGGATTATGCTGCAGATAACCCGTTCATCTTACCTGCCGGAACTCCGGTTACTGATGAATCTAAATCTGATTCTGACGTTGCCGTATTTATACTTACCAGACAAGCCGGAGAAGGCGCTGACCGCAAAGACCGCCCCGGTGACTATTACCTGACTGATGAAGAGAATTCACTATTAAGATCAATAACAAAGCATTATAAAGATACCGTTCTTGTTCTCAATACCGGTTCAGTTATCGATCTCTCTTTCCTTGATGAGATGAGATTTTCTGCTGTCGTCCTCCTTATGCAGGGCGGCATGGAAACAGGAAATGCTCTTGCCGATGTACTGACCGGCAAAGTTAACCCGTCAGGAAGATTAGCTGACACATGGGGATACCGCTATGAAGATTATCCTTCAGCAGATACTTATTCAGAGCGTAATCCCGACACATATCAGGAAGACTATAGAGAGGGCATTTTTGCCGGCTACAGATGGTTTGATAAGAAGAACATCAAACCCAGATATCCGTTTGGCTACGGATTAAGCTTTACGGAATTCAAAACAGAATATAAAGACACTTCAATTAACGGTTCCGTTGTAACAGTCACAGCTTCTATTACCAACACAGGCAAAGCATCAGGCAGAAACGTCATTATGCTCTATTTATCCTGTCCTGAGAAAAAACTGATCAGAGAGGCAAGAAGTCTTGCGGCATTTGCCAAGACTGAACTTCTCATTCCGGGAGAGTCTGCACAGCTTGAACTTCAATTCGACCTTAAAGACTTTGCAGGCTTCGATAATGAGACACACAGTTTCATTCTTGAACAAGGAAGCTATTTTTTGTTCATCGGTGACTCCCCTGTCTTAGTTATTGAACTTGAAAGCGATATCACAACTGAAGTTTGCAAACCGATGTTTAACGCAGACCGTAAGATCGAATACACATCATACGAACAAAGCAAAACCGATTATCCTTCGCTTCGGCGCTTTACGGCAGATCCTTCTGCATTTAAAACCATAACTCATACCTACCAAGTTCCTAAGTTCGAGAGCGATAAGAAGATCGATGAGATAACTTTAGGTCTCAGCGTTAAGGATATGGCAAAGCTTCTGGTCGGAAGAACTTATCTTGGGCCTTACCATCACAGGGTTTTCGGAGCCGTGGGATATACAACATCCAAGTTCGTTAATAAAGGGATCGACTCAATGCCGATGGCAGACGGTCCTCAGGGACTTAATCTCACCAGAGTATCCAAAAAACCTAAGCACAATCTTTTTGCTATCCCGACAATGCCTGAGTCACTCAGGATCACGCATAAGATCTCAAGGGCCGGCACTGCTGACGGGACTAAGTCAGGCAAGAACTTATACTTCCAGTTCTGTACCTCATGGCCTTGCGAGACCCTTGTAGCACAGACATGGGATATTGAACTTGCAAAACTTCAGGGTGAAGCTATCAGCGCTGAGATGCTTGAATACGGAGTCGTATTCTGGCTCGGACCTGCCGTTAATATCCACCGCAATCCTTTATGCGGAAGAAACTACGAGTACTATTCTGAAGACCCGCTTCTTACGGGAAAGATCGCTTCTGCAGTTATATCCGGCGTCCAGTCGCACAAAGGGTGCTTCGCCACGATCAAACACTTTGCAGCCAATAATCTGGAAACCAGGCGCAATAAGTCTTCATCCAATCTCGATGAGCGCACTTTGCGCGAGATCTATCTTAAGGCATTCAGGATCGCCGTTACCGAAGCTGACGTTAAGAGCGTAATGTGCAGTTACAATAAGATCAACGGTGTATACACAGCTCTAAGCTACGAGCTGCAGACTGATATCTTAAGGAACGAATGGGGTTTTGACGGTATCGTCATGACTGACTGGTTTGCAACAGGACACGACGAGAGCCTTGATGAACTCTGCTGCAAAGCAGGAACTGATCTCATAATGCCGGGAACGCCCTTCATACATTCGAAGATAATGAAGGCTTACAGAAAAGGTCTGATTACAAGAGATGATATAGAAAGAAGCGCCCGCAGGATAATCAAACTGGCTATTGCAAGCCATCTGGTTTCAGATTAAGCATCAAGTTTCAGTGTTACGGCAGAGAGATTCCCGCACTTAAGCTGATTCTGGTCTGATATCCTTCTGATCATCATGTTCATCCATTCGCTGCAGGATTCAGCAACAAGTGCATCAGCGAGGATCCCTTCGTCGTTAATATACTTATAGAAGTTTGATGTTGCACACACGAGTCTGTCATCACTGGACAGGCAGAAGAATCCGTTGGGAAGTATGCTTATCTGACCGTTTCTGATGATCTTTGCTGAGACCTGTCCCCTTCTGTAACACTCGATTCCGTTATCAACAGATCTTAAGAGCAGGTATTCAGAAGAATTATCGAGGCATTCTTCCATGACGGCATTAAGATACGGAATGCTTTTCGCGCCCTCTTCACTATTTAAGATCTCAGAGAAAAGCAGCTTCTGGCTTCTGGCGCCTTCGTCCAAATGACTGCCGTAGAATATCGCAACGGTCATATTCGGAATCAGGGTAAGATACACTTCGTCCAAATAATCCAAAGCGTCGCCCCTGTGCTTAAATGTGTAATACTCTATCAAACGTAGCTCCTCTTCATCTTGATGACGATGGCCGAATAGTTATCCTGTCTCGGATTCTTTCTGGTCTTTACTCCGTATTTGATGCTTCTGGCAATACCTGCAGCATTCTGGTCGAAGTGAATGTGGTTAACCAGTCTGTTAAACGGGATCGAATCCGTAACGCCGTCTGAACTTACGATAATTATATCGTTCTCAACAAGTCTTATAGGCTTGGAAGTCTTAAGCACCTTGCACTTGAGATTGCCGACAAAATCGATAAGACCCTTCGCCCTTGTATCTCTGTATGCATCAGTCGTATCAATACCGCCTTCGGCAAACTTCCTGATCATCAGCGTAATATAGTTCTGCTTGTAATTTAAGAGAGTCGCACGGTTGTTGCGTACGAGGATGATATTGCTGTCTCCTAAGCTGTAAAAGTTCATGTAGTCGTCGAAAATATGTACCATGACCAGTGTCGCTCCGGCGCCCAGGTGGTATTCCTCATAGATCTTATTAGATATCTCTGAGATGATCGCAGCATTTTCTTCCTGGTCATCGAACTTAAACGGGAACCTCTCCCTCAGCGAATCGGTGACATATTTTGATACGACCTCACCGTTAAGAAGTCCGCCCATTCCGTCTGAGCAGGCAGCTACAATGCCTGTCAGTTCGGCGTTATCCATCGGTGATATGTAGAGCGAGTCCTCCTGGTCTTCTCTCTTGCCGCGTTCGTGGAAATAAGCCACATCACATATGAGCTTGAGCTTATCCTTATGCTTTTGGGTATATACATTTGTCTTGATAAGCGCGTATAAGATGATCACAAAAAACGATATAAAGGCAAACAGGAACAGCGCTAAAGCCAGGTTTAGCGCCACGATTGTATCATTCGGCAAAATACTGAAATCATACATATCTGTATTCTAAATGAGAATCTGTCCTTTATTTACCGCTGTTTTCTTCGTTACTATCTAATTCTATCGCATTATCAACAGAATTCTCATCTTTTTCTTCCGAGACATACCTGTTGATAAGGTAACCGGTAAAGTATGCCAGGAAATACTGCATCCATGAGATCACCAGGAAAGAATAAAGGAAAAGGTATAATCCGAGCGTCAGATATGATGCAGACATCAGAAGGACAAAAGGAACCGCAATATAGAAAATAAGGACCACCAGAGCTACGGTAAAGCAAGGAACGAATCTGACAAACAGGAACAACATGGCGTTCTTATAGATCTTAAACAGACTAAGATCCGTAGATACCATCAGCTGATAAACAAAGTTCTGGATAAGGATAAATGCTACTAACAAGATCTCGAAAACAACCCCGATAATAAGTCCTACCGTTGTTCCGAGATTCAGATAGAAGCTTATTGCAAGTAACAGGATAGCAGTAATAACGATTCCGATGAACATAGAGACAAGAGCTTTGCCCCAGTTCTCCTTGAGCCCGCGCTTAAAATCACCCATCAGTGATACTGAATTATTAGTCCTCAAACCCTTATATACCTGGGCAAATCCCGCCTGAAAAGGTCCGATGCAGACAAGACAGCTTGATACCAGAGTCATAATGAAAAATATGACCAGCAATGAATAAAGCTGAAATGAGATCTGTTCAGTTCCGTCCTCAGCAACTATGGTTATAAAGCTGCTCCACTTAAGAGCAGGTGCCAATACGGGAATAAAGGCCATAGCCGCGAAGTAAGATATAACGAGAGACGGAATATTGAATATAAGAAACAAAGCATTAACTGCCATGAGTCTTACGATATTTGACCATCCGGATATGAAGAAACGGGCAAAAGGTCCTTTTGCTCTCTGCTCTTTCTTTAAATCGACATCGGATCTGTCAGATTCCATAGACTTAACCGGTAATGCTCTTCAGGCTGTCTTCGAAGAGCTTAAGATGCTCTAATGACCTGTCGGCAATGGCGTTATTCTTATCCTTCTTGCCTGTCTTGCCCTTGAATCTGCCCTCGATCGGAGTAACGATCCCGAAGTTGGCATTCATCGGCTGGAACTTCTTGATATGAGGATCAGATACATAAAGTGCCATTGAACCGATAACCGTACATGCATCAGGTTCATAAGAAGGCTCGATCCCAAGCGCTCTCTGAGCCGCATAGAAACCCGCCATGAATCCAGATGCCGTTGATTCGATATAACCTTCAACTCCGGTGATCTGTCCTGCAAAGAAGATATCGGGCTTTGCTCTGAGATTATAGTGAGACGTCAGATACAATGGAGAATTAAGGAATGTATTCCGGTGCATTACGCCATATCTGGTATATTCCGCATTCTCAAGACCGGGTATCATGCCGAATACACGCTTTTGTTCAGGCCACTTAAGTCTGGTCTGAAAGCCCACAAGGTTATACATGGTCTTCGCGCGGTCATCCTGGCGGAGCTGCAAACATGCATAAGGCTCACTGCCGGTCTTAGGATCAATGAGACCCACGGGTTTTAACGGTCCGAACCTCATGGTATCAACGCCTCTCTGGGCCATGACCTCAATAGGCATGCATCCTTCAAATACGATCTCCCTGTCAAAGTTCTTGACCTCTGCCCTCTCGGCATTAACGAGTTCTTCCCTGAATGCGAGATATTCTTCCTTTGTCATAGGACAATTGATGTAGTCATCTCCGCCCTTGCCATATCTGGAAGCCCTGAAAGCCTTGCTCATGTCAATTGAATCACCGCTGACAATAGGCGCAGCGCTGTCGAAGAAATGAAGACCTGAAGTATCACCTGTTACCTTAAGGATATCTTCATAGAGTTCACCGTCTGTAAGAGGACCTGTGGCAACAATAACGATGCCTTCCTCAGGTATCTTGGGAACTTCTGCATGTATAACTTCTATCAGAGGATCGTTCTTGATGGATTCTGTAATGTATCCTGAGAACTCATCTCTGTCTACGGCCAAGGCACCGCCGGCAGGAATACTTGCATTATCGGCAGATTCCATTATAAGTGAGCCAAGGCGCCTTAATTCTTCCTTCAGAAGACCTATCGCATTTTCTCTTGCAGCAGCTCTTAACGAGTTACTGCATACGAGTTCTGCAAAATTCTCCGAATGATGGGCAGGGCTGAACTTAACAGGCTTCATCTCGATAAGCCTGACCGATACTCCCATCCTGGAGCAGACCTTGGCAGCTTCTGAGCCTGCAAGACCCGCACCGATTATCGTAACAACCGGATTACTCTTCATCTTCGCTGTTGCTCTTCTTGCTCTTTGAAGAGGTCTTGGCTTTTCTTATGTTGGATACGCAGTCCTTATTTGAGCATCTGGGATAAACCTTCCTGCCGAAATGCTTGAGCACCATATATGCTCCGCAGTCAGGACAAAACTTGCCTTCGATAGGAAGATCCCATGAGATAAAGTCGCAGTTGGGATCCGTTCCCTGCTTATCGCATGTATAGAATGACTTATTCCTGTACTTCTTGGACTTATGTACGAGAAGTCCGGAACCGCACTTGGGACATGTGCCCTTGGCGTAAACTACGATATTCTTTGTGTAATTACACTCAGGGAAGTTGGAGCATGCAACGAACTTACCGTATCTGCCCTCCTTATAAACTAGCTCACCGCCGCACTGAGGACAGACCTCACCCGTCTTCTCGGGCTCAAAAGTGATCTTATCGATAGATTCCTGAGCAGCCTTGATCTGAGTGTTGAATTCAGGATAGAACTTCTCGAGAACGTGTTCCCAGTCTTCCTTACCTTCTTCAACCTCATCGAGCTTATTTTCCATCTCAGCTGTAAATGAGAGATCGACGATCTCGCTGAAATTCTCTGAGAGCATGTTGGTAACGATCTTACCGAGATCCGTTATCTGAAGAAGTCTTCCGTTCTTCTCGATATATTTACGGTCAAGGATAGTAGAGATCGTAGGAGCATATGTTGAAGGTCTTCCGATCCCGTACTCTTCAAGAGCCTTGATGAGCGTAGCTTCCGTATAATGCGGAGGCGGCGTTGTAAACTTCTGAAGTGACTTAAGGTCAAGAAGCTCAAGCTTCATGCCGTCTTCAAGAGGCGGAATTGCAGCCTTGCCGTCCTGATCGTCTGATCTTGTATCTTCAGCGACATCATCGTAAAGAACGAGGAATCCCTTGAAAGTAACAGTCTCACCGGTTGCTCTGAACACTCTGTTATTGCAGGATGCCTGGCATGTAACCGTATCAAGCTTGCATGCTGTCATCTGAGTTGCAAGGAATCTGTCCCAGATAAGCTGATAGAGCTTATACTGATCGTTTGAGAGCGAGGATCTGATCTTCCTAGGATCAAGATCAAAATGCGTAGGTCTGATAGCTTCGTGCGCATCCTGGGCAGAATTCTTGTTCTTGTACTGTCTCTTGAAGTTAGCACAGTACTCTGCACCGAATCTCTCCTTGATGAGTTCCTTGGCAGCTGCAACTGCCTCTTCAGATATTCGGACTGAGTCTGTTCTGATATAAGATACGAGAGCTGTCTGTCCCTGTCCTTCAATCTCAACACCTTCATAGAGCTGCTGGGCAATGGACATTGTTTTCTTCGATGAGAATCCGAGCCTCTTGGATGCTTCCTGCTGCAATGTTGATGTTGTAAACGGAGGATAAGGATTACGTTCCTTCTTACCCTTCTTAACCGAATCAACGATCAGGGGTCCGCTTCCGACAGCATCCAATACTTCCTGGGCATCTTCGAGGCACTTAAGATCATCCTTGGTAACCTTGCCGTCAGAATCGGATACACCATAGTAACCGAGAATGAACTTGTCAGAACTCTTGCCCGGAGTAACGAGAGCCTTGATAAGCCAGTATTCTTCAGGCTTAAACTCATCGATCTCCGCATCACGGTCCATAACGATCTTAGTAGCTACTGACTGCACTCTGCCTGCAGAAAGGCCCTTACGGATCTTCTTCCAGAGAAGCGGGCTCAATTCATAACCTACCAGTCTGTCGAGGATACGTCTTGCCTGCTGGGCATTGGCAAGATTCATATTGATGGTCCTGGGATTCTTGATAGCTTCCTGAACTGCCGACTTTGTAATCTCGTTAAATGTGATCCTGCACTTGGAATCCGGATCGATCTTCAAAACTTTGGCTAAGTGCCATGCAATTGCTTCACCCTCGCGGTCAGGGTCGGTTGCAAGAAGGATCTCATCGGCATCAGCTGCCAGGAGCTTAAGATCTCTTACGACCTTCTCTTTTCCCTTCATTGTGATGTATAAAGGCTTGAAGTTGTTCTTAACGTCTACGCCCAGATTACCGGAAGGTAAATCTCTGATATGTCCTAAAGATGCTGAAATAACATAATCGCTTCCAAGATATCTGCCAATTGTCTTTGACTTGGCAGGAGACTCAACAATAACTAATTTTTTACTCATCGGATGCTCCCTATATTTTTAATTAAAAATATATCATCATTATACAAATGTCAAACTGTACTTTCCCTTCTCCTGGCATACTGTCCCACTAAGTTCGAGTTCTGTCAACAGCTTTGACACTTTATAAAACGGCAGCATCGTAACAACGCACAATTCATCAATACAAAGCGGCTTTAAGGTTATCGCATCCTTGATCAGGCACTTCCACTGTTCGTCATCCAAAGCTTCCGGTCTGACCCTGGCGATCTCCCTGATCATATCAATGCTTAAATGATCTGATATCTCTTCTTTCCTGAATTCATTGAAAACATCATCTTCCTTATATCCCATAGCCATCCTCTTAAACATCAGGCTGTGACTTATGCTGTCTACGACATTATCAACGTTAAGAAGCACATTTGCCCCGTCTTCAAGAAGTTTTAACCCGCCCAGACAATTCTCATAATAGATACTGTTTGGCAGAACGAAGATCTCTTTGCCCTGATTGGCTGCAAATGATGCCGTATGCAGCGTACCTGATACCGTACCTGCCTCCATTACAAGAGTACAATCCGATAAACCCGCAATAAGCCTGTTCCTTGAAGGAAAATACTGCCTTAAAGGCTTTTGCCCCGGCGGCATCTCGGACACGATGATCCCATTATGAACCAGAGCTTCATAAACATCCTTGTTCGCCGGCGGATATATATTGTCCACCCCGCCTGCCAGAACAGCTACAGTACTGCCCAATGTCTTATGTGATGACATATGAGCAGCTCTGTCAATCCCGTATGCCATTCCCGAGACAATTGTTATTCCACTGTCTCCCAGAGCTTTACATATCTCTTCTGTAGCATATTTGGCATAATTACTCGGATTACGTGAACCGACAACTGCCGCAGAACCGCCAAGTGTCATTCTCTCAAGAATATTGTAATTACCCCTGAAGTAAAAGACTTTGGGCATTCCGCATTGGATCTTCCAGTTATAAGGATAGTAATTATCCTCTATGGATACGACTTCAATATTGTTATCAGAGGCTATTCTTCTGTAACCGTTTGCTATCTTACAAATATCAGTATATGAATCGATCAGCTTCTTGATCCTGGTCACGATTATATTGTTCAGGTCATAGTCACCGTTCGCTATGCTCTTAAGGAGTTCCATGTTATACAGATCCCTGTAATTTCTTATGACTTTCCTTGTAGTCAGCTCATTAATGGTTTTGAAAGTTATATCTGAATTCAGCATCATGGCCGAATAGAAAAAGTCCCTGTCTCTTATTGCCTGATAATCCATGAACTAGTTCCCCCTTACCCTGAATTGGACAGCTTCAGACACATCATCTGCCGTCACTTCGTAAGATTGCTTAAGATCTGCAATAGTTCTGGCCACCCTTAAGGTCCTTGTAAATCCTCTGGCCGAGAAGAATCCTTTTTCTGACAGTTCAGAAGCATATCTGATCACGCTATCGGGGATCTTCATGAGATCTTTTATTTCTTCATCAGGGAAAGTTCCGTTCAGGTATTTGTTCTGATATCTGTCATGCTGTATCTGCCAGCAGCTCTCAACAATCTCCCTATAGATCCCGCTCTCACTGTCTTTATCGTCTATATAAACGGATGCCATATCTTTACCCGATATGGTCCTCATCTCACTGAAAAGATCGATCCTCTCACTAAAAGGACCTGAGATCCTGGACTGATAACGCTGTATCTCCTGCGGCGTGCATCTGCACTTGCTGTTCTTCTCGTAGTACTTGCCGCATTTACAGGGATTACCTGTTCCAAGGAAAATGAAATTGCTGTCAAACGAATAAAGATTGCCTTTCTTTACCAGGCTCACCTTACGTTCTTCCAACGGCTTTCTTAAAAAATCTATAACTTCCGTCTTATATAAAGGTAATTCGTCTGCAAAAAGGATCCCGTGATTGGCAAGAGCCAGTTCTCCCGGAGTAAGACTTACGGAATTACCGAGGAGCTTACCGACGGTAATGCCCGGTCCGATTATCCTCACAGGCCTTAAATCATTAATTCCTGCAGGTTCTCCTTCAACAAGTTCCAAAAGTGAATAAACATCAGACAGTTCTTCTCTGCCGAGCCTGGGAAGTATACCTGACAATATCTTACCTGCCATGGTCTTGCCGCTCCCGGGGCTCCCCATAAGAAGGATATTGTGAAAACCTGCAGCGCTTAACAAGAGAGCACGTTTTGTCTTCTCCTGACCCTTGAGCATTGATATGTCTAGAATTCCGCCGGTATCCGGACTCTTATCAAACCCGAACTCCGTTTCCTTATAGGAATTACTGTCAAAAATCTCATTTAATTCAATGAGACTTGATACAGCCTGGCCCGTAAATGCAGCAACACCTGCGCTGACTGATTCGTCAGCAGGAATTATCCTAAAGTCAAAATCCATATCACGCACAGTCTTAAGCCTGATGCATGAACCGGGAGTTCCTTTAAGTTCACCGCCTAGAGACAATTCCCCTTCAGCATAGATCTTCGCATCCTGAGGAAGATAAAGCTGCCCGGAAGCGAAAAGTATCCCCAGAGCCATCGGCAGATCGAATCCCGAACCTGTCTTCCTCATATAAGCGGGACTTATTCCTATAGTTATATGCCCCTTAGGCATGTTAAATCCCGCAGACTTTAATGCTGACTTAAGTCTTCCCTGCGATTCCCTGATAGATGAGTCGCAAAGACCTATAACCGAGAACGATGGTATACCGGGAGATATTGAAACTTCTATCAGGGAAACCGTTGTATCAGTTCCTGTCGTAAAACATGAATAAAGCCTTGCAACATTTGGTTTAGATGCCATGATACCGCCTCCTTTCACCTTAAGCATATGCTTTTTGAAAACCGATTATCACTCCAAAAGTGCGACATGGAACCGACAAGAAAACATACAAAAACCAGCCCCTAAAACTGCAAAATGCGACAACTTATTGCAAAATGGAACAAACGAACCGACAAACACCATACAATTGCCGACAAATACCCGACAAAGTATTAGCATTTTTATGTGCTATAATTTTGAGGCAAAAATAGAATTTTGAGGTGGAAACATGAAGCTTGGTATCGTAGGACTTCCTAATGTCGGTAAGAGCACACTTTTCAACGCGATCACAAGAGCAGGCGCCGAAGCAGCTAACTATCCTTTCTGCACCATCGAACCTAACGTCGGCGTTGTCTCTGTTCCTGATAAGAGATTAGACAAATTGGCAGAGATATATAATCCCGAGAAGTACACTCCTGCAGTAGTCGAATTCGTAGACATCGCAGGTCTCGTTGCAGGCGCTTCCAAGGGTGAAGGCCTGGGCAACAAGTTCCTCTCAAACATCAGAGAGTGCGATGCCATTGTTCATGTTGTCAGATGTTTTGACGATCCTGACGTTATCCACGTCAACGGTCATGCAGATCCTGCGGGCGATATCGCTACCATCGATGTAGAGCTTATCCTCTCTGACCTGGAGATCATGGAAAAGAGGATCGACCGCACCAAGAAGATGATGAAAGGCGGCGACAAGGCATTTGCAAAAGAACTCGCAGTATATGAGAAGATCTACGACTGCCTTGTTGAAGGCAAGTCTGCAAGAACATTAGACTTCGAAGACGACGAACAGGAATACTTAAAGGAACTCCAGCTCATCTCCATGAAGCCGGTTCTTTACTGCGCAAACATCGCAGAAGACGATATCAAGAAGGACAGCATCCCTTATGTTGATGTTGTTAAGGAGATCGCAGAGAAAGAAGGCTCAGGCGTAGTCGTAATCTCTGCCAAGATCGAGGAGGAATTGGGCGAGCTCTCTCCTGAAGACCGCGAGATGTTCCTTGAAGACTTAGGCATCGAGAGCGCTGGTCTTGATAAGATGATCAACGCTTCCTACACCCTCTTAGGACTCATCTCATTCCTTACGGCAGGCCCCAAGGAAGTAAGAGCATGGACAATCAAGAACGGAACAAAAGCACCTCAGGCTGCCGGCAAGATCCATTCAGACTTTGAGCGCGGATTCATCAGAGCAGAAGTTGTAGCTTACGAAGACTTAATCGCTAACGGCACATATAACGCTGCCAAGGAAAAGGGTCTTGTAAGATCCGAAGGCAAAGAATATGTCATGAAGGACGGCGACGTCGTAGTATTCAGATTCAACGTCTGATATTTACATCAAAAGCAGATCAACAAAAAACGGACCCGTGAAGAACTCATTCTTTGCGGGTTTTTGTTTTGCTGTCGCCCTTTCTCATAAGTGACAGACAGCAGTTCTCTACACCGCTCACTATAAACGCGAGTCCTGAGAACACGATCACGTTCCTGGTGCCGTCGAACGGATTGATCAAGAGCAATATGCCTGCAACGATCAGAAAAGCGGCAAGGATCAGCAGCACCCAGCAATTGGGATTCTTGAGCTTGAACGTGAATATCTCGCGGCGCATCTTAACGATACCGTCGATCAGGAAGAAAATGCCTACAACGGTAGACAGAAGCATAAGGACCGTTTCAGGTCTTACCATGAAGAACACGCCAAGAGCCATAATGACGATCGAATATACCAGAACGACCTCAGCTCCTGCGGCCTTACCGTAATTTTCTTTGCGGAACTGCTTGATGGACAGAATGTATCCGATGACTTCAGATATACCTGCAACGAATAAAACTATGCCGAACAGAATACCTATTACACCGGATGCGATCTCCGGATATATAACGAAGAAAAGACCGGCGATGACCGCAAAGAATCCGCCGATATAAGAAGGTATTCTCCTGGTGGTTTTCGAACTCATAAAATAAGCCTCAACAAATCAGATCAGATGCCCGGTCTTACTATCATGAAGACAAAGTCTTTACCGCGGGCAATGAACTCACGGACATAGTTATACGGCTGAATGACATATCCCGAATTAATTGCCTCCACACCAACAGATTCTATACCAAACCCCGAGCAATCGTAAACAGAACGTGATAAATGGAATCCGGTCGTAACAACTACAGCTGTCTTTATATCAAACAGAGAAGCAGCGCGCACGGCCGTCTCATAAGTTGACAGACCAAGCGGATCGCAGACGATATCTGATTCGGGAACGCCTTCTTCAATGAGGAAAGCCTTCATGGGTCCGGTCTCATCGTAATCTTCAGGATTCTCACTGTCACCGCTCACAAGTACATAACCGCAGCATCCGGTCTTATATACTGCAGCTGCCGTGCGCAGTCTGTCAGCAAGCATCGGACTGGCAACGCCGTTCTTATAAACACCGCAGCCCAATACAATTACCGCATCGTAGTGCACAGAGGATACCTCAGATGATTCAAAATCCTCGAGAGAATATAAAACAGGCTTACAGCTGTTTATCACATGGAGATTCAATATTCCCAAACATGCAAACCCGAGCACAGCGAGTCCCAAAAGCACAATGAATATCTTGAGGATAACGCCTGCAAATTTACTTTTCTTCTTTGTTCTCTTTGATCCCATCATTCTTATCAGCCTTCGCTTTCTCCGCCATCCGGAGCATAGTCTTGGAAGTGAAATAGATAAGACCGCATGTAAAGCAGAAGACAAAAAGGACAGTTGCGTCAGAGATGATTACAAACGCTACCGGCAGCCCGCGCATTATCAGCGTGAAGAAAAACACGAGCAGCGCGCCGCTTGCATAAACGCCGCATGCCGCAAGATAGAATAACCTGTTCCTATCTGATGCCAACGGTCCCTTGCCGATAAACAAATAGACCAGAACAGCTATTGAGACAAACAGGAAAATGCCTGCTGCTATTACGGCAGACGTGTTCATATCCTGATACCCCTCTCATAGAGCTGTTCCCTGATCAGTGTCTCAACCTTATCATTAAGATCTTCCATTCCCCATGAATTATCGATAGAGTAATCGCCGATTTCACAATACTCGTCATCGGTCATCTGAACGGCGATCCTTCTCTCTGCTTCTTCCTTATCCATTCCGCGCTTCTGAAGTCTTGCCAGGCGCACGTCCTTGTCGCACGTCACGACCCAGATCTGATTGCATAGTTCGCGGAACTTATTGACCGGGATCGGCACATCAAGAACGACGCACTTGGATCCCTTCTGCTTCTCTTTATCAAGAGTATCTATTATCTGCTCGAAAACATGACGGTGAATTATGGTGCTCAGATCATCAAGCTTTTTCTTGTCACCAAAAGCAATATCAGACATAACGCGTCTGTTAAGGGCGCCTGTAGAAGTAACGACTTTATTGCCGAATGTCTCGGCGATCTCAGGCATTGCCCTGCCGTCGGGGCCCGTTACGCTTCTGGAGATCTCATCAGCATCAAGCACCAGCAATCCCCTGTCTGCAAGAATACCGCTGACAGTACTCTTACCGCTTCCGATTCCGCCTGTAATTCCTAATACAAACATTACTTTGCCTCGAGCCAGTCCTTTCCAAATCCGACCTCTGCAAGGAGCGGTACGCTCAAAGTGGCAGCCGCTTCCATCTCACTCTTAAGAATGGATGCGCAAAGGTCCTTATCCTCTTCATTACACTCACATATGAGTTCGTCGTGAACCTGCATGACAAGCTTTGCGGAAGGAAATCTCTCTGCCAAAGCCATGGATACGCGGTTCATGGCGATCTTGATAATATCTGCTGCTGTTCCCTGAATAGGTGTGTTCATGGCAGCACGGTAACCGAAGTTCTTGATGTTACGGTTCTGGCTCTTAAGTTCATTAAGGATTCTCTTACGGCCGTACATTGTAACGGCAAAGCCCTTCTCTTCACCTTCTTTTCTGAGCTTCTCAAGATATGAAGTAACGCCCGGGAACTGATTGTTGTATTCCTTAATGAGGTCAGCAGCTTCCTTATAACCGATGCCGAGATCTGTTGCCAGACCATAATCAGATATACCGTAGATAATACTGAAGTTAACTGTCTTGGCTGTTGAACGCATCTTATGGGTAACCATATCTTCAGATACGCCAAATACTTTGGCGGCAGTTCTCTTATGAATATCTTCGCCCTCAAGGAATGCGGAACACATTACTTCATCACCGCTCAAAGCCGCAAGGAGACGCAGCTCGATCTGGGAATAATCGGCATCAACCAGTATCTTGCCTTCTTCGGCAGTAAATGCCTGACGGAGACGTGAACCTTCCTCGGTCCTTACAGGAATATTCTGCAGGTTAGGTTCAGTAGAAGATAATCTTCCCGTGTTGGTCATTGCCTGTGTAAACGTCGTGTGGATACGCGAGTCAGACTTAATGGAACGCGCAAGACCTGATGCATAAGTTGAATCGAGCTTGGAGATCTCACGGTATTTAATGATGTAGTCGATCGCAGGAGAATACTTCCTCAAGCGTTTAAGCTCATCAATGCCGGTGGAATAATCACCGCTCTTGCCCTTCTTGCCGGAAGGCAGATTAAGATACTTCTCTCCATATAAGACATCTGCAAGCTGCTTTGGCGAAGAGATATTAAACTCCGTTCCGCATTCATCGTAGATACGCGCGCTGATGTCTTCAAGACGTCTCGTATATTCACTGTGAAGTTCAGCAAGTCTTTCTCCTGAAACATGCATTCCGTTACGCTCGATCTTATCGAGTGTGATGACAAGCGGAAATTCTATCTCGTAAAGGAGTTTTTTGATATCTTCGTCCTTCTCGATCTCAGCAGACAGGACCTGCGCAATGGCAGTTATGACCAAAAGCTTATCTGCGCACTCTAGAACCTTCGAAGATCCGTCATCTTCAACTACTTCATCAAAGAGCGAGAGCTGCTTTGCAGGTCCCCTCTTATCTTCAACAGGATAAGCTGAAAGCATTACGCTCTCATATAATCTCTGAAGATCAGACTTGCCTGAGAGAATGTTTAATACATAGCCTGCGATCTCGATATCAAATACAGATTCAACAGCCCTTAGGGGTTCACCTATGATCTTCGACCTGTCCTTATATCCGAATGAAACGGGGAAAATGGTTTTCGAAGACGTAAGGGAATCAAACTCCTCGGGAGTAATAACATAAGCGCACTTGCCTGCCCAGTCAAGGAGCATAACCTTCGGGCCTGACGGAATATCAACAAAATCTATACCGCAGTTAAGAGAATCAAATGAGATAGATGAAGGAACCTCATACTTAACAGAAATCCCTGCCTTAAGAGCTGCTTCTGCCTCACGGCTTACGGAACTTATATTCTCGTCGACTTCAACGTCAGGCTCAAATCCTGCAGGCTTAACATTCTCAAGATCAAGTTTCTTAAGAAGCGATCTTAATGCCAGTCGGTTAAGAACTCCTGACATCGCAGGCAGGTCCCTCGTTGATGAAGGATAAACTGCTGCGTCAGCAGAATACTCAACAGGAGACTCTCTGTCGATAGTACAGAGCTTGATATTGAGATCAAGAAGTTCACCCGAATTCCTGATCCTCTCGCCTAAAGCGGGAGAGAGTTTATCTGCATTTGCGATAACATTCCCGCACGAACCGTAATCCGCAATAAGCTTAAATGCAGTCTTCTCGCCTACTTTCTCTACGCCTTTAATGTTATCGGAATTATCACCCATAAGGGCCTTGACCTGGATGAATACTTCAGGCTTTACTCCGTATGTGTCTTCGAAAAGCTTGCGGTCAAAAAGAACGCGCGGTTCCTTGCCCTTGCCGGACTGCGGCATAATGACAGATACCTTATCTGAGATAAGCTGGAAATCATCGTGATCGCCGCTGAATATAAAGACGTTCATGCCCTGCTCTTCGCCCTGCTTGGACAGCGTTCCGATCAGGTCATCTGCTTCATAACCTGCGAGCTCCATACGGCAGATTCCATAGAGATCCAAGAGGTTCTTAACTACAGGCATCTGAGCTGCGAGATCATCAGGCATGCCTTTGCGGTTAGCCTTGTATTCCGTGCTCATCTTATGTCTGAATGTAGGTTCGCGGCGGTCGAAAAGAACGCACATGTGATCAGGGTTATATTCCTTCATGACACCTAAAACAGAATTAAAGAATCCGTTGACGGCGCCCGTCGGAGTTCCGTCAGGTGCAGTCATGGGAGCTCTGCCGATCACGGCATAGTAAGCTCTGTTCATTATCGAATTGCCGTCAACAAGAAGGAGTGTACTCATAATCAACCGTTAGCCTTTGCTTTCTCGTCTTCGATTTCCTTTTCCCTTACAGCGTGAGCCGTGCTGATCATGAGCTTGATACGGTTGAGCTGGTTAGCTTCCGAAGCACCCGGATCATAGTCGATAGGAACGATGTTCGAATTCGGATACTGTCTTCTGAGCTCCTTGATCATGCCCTTGCCTGTTACATGGTTAGGCAGACACGCGAACGGCTGTGCACAGATGATATTCGGTACGCCGTCCTGGATAAGCTCGATCATCTCGGCAGTAAGGAACCATCCCTCACCGCAGGAGTTACCGCAGCTTAATACCGTAGATGACTTCTCTGCAAGTTCCTGAATACGCTCTGTGAGCATGAACTTGCCGTTAGTCTTCTTGAATTCCTTATTGATAGGCTTTCTCAAAGACTCGAGGAAAGTTATTGCCATATTCATGATATGACTTGTCTTCTTACTCTTTCCGAGGTTTTGTGCCTGCCAGATAGGGTTATATGCGCAGTATAAGAAGAAGTCCAATACGCCCGGGAGAACAGCCTCACATCCCTCTGACTCGATAACATCGATGGCATTGTTGTTAGCATCAGGCTGGAACTTAACGAGTATCTCGCCTACAAGTCCTACACGGGGTTTGCGGGGAATGTCCGCAAGCGGCAGTGCGTCAAACTTAGCTACTGCGAACTTAACGAATTCCTTGTACTTCGTGATAACAGGAATGTTATCCAGATCTACGCCAATTGAGAGAAGACATTCACGGATCTCTTTCTTCTGCTCGATCGACTTGGAGAAATAGCTGTTAGGCATAACAACGTCATATCTCTCCGTGAGGTCCTCGTTAACCATCTTGGGATTGAATAATCTCTTGCCGATCCTGTTGATGTATGAATAAAGGGCATTAGCTGATCCTTCGACCTTCTCGTAAGGCCTTACTCTGAGGAGCAGTGTGGAGAGCATATCGCCTGCGCAGAGTGCCTTGATAGCATCGAGCGCGAATGGGATCGTGTAATCAAAACCTTCATTCTTCTCGAATCTCTGAACAGAGATCGTGATGACAGGGATCTGCGGATAACCTGCTTCCTTCAGTGCTTTTCTTAAGAATGCAACATAGTTGGTAGCTCGGCACCCGCCGCCCGTCTGAGTGATTGCAAGTGTCGTGTTATCGGGATCGATCTCACCGCTTAAGATAGCGTTGATCATCTGACCGATAACAATGATCGTCGGGAAGCATGCATCGTTATTAACGTACTTAAGTCCGCACTCGATGTCTTCACGTGTTGCCTGCTTCAAGAGCTTTAGTTTATATCCGTGCTTATGGAATACAGACTCAACCATCTCGAACTGGATAGGAGCCATCTGAGGAGCAAGGATAGT
>JAILHX010000144.1 GCA_024695565.1 Saccharofermentans sp.
TTCGGCTTGTCCCGGATTCGTCGCAGCATGGAATACCGTTCAGAGCTTCATCGAATCAGGCAATTCAAAGGTTGCTCTGTGCATCGGTTCAGAGTGCAACTCAAACTTTGCTAACTACGAGGACAGAGGAACATGCATCCTCTTCGGAGACGGCGCAGGCGCAGCAGTACTTAAGGCTGACGAGTCAGCAAAGAAAAACGAATTCATCATGAGATCTTCCGGCGCAAGAGGCGGATGCCTCCACTGCGAAGCTGCAAGACAGCCTGACAGATGGGAAGAAGAGGGCTTCAAGACAGCTACATCTTTCTATATGCAGGGAAGAGAAGTATTCAAGTTCGCAGTATCTGAAGTTCCGCAGATCATTAAAGACCTCGCAGAGAAGTTCAGCTTCGATCTTGATAAGGACGTAGATTATTACATCCTCCACCAGGCAAACGCGAGAATCATCGAGGCCACGGCAAAGAAGCTCGGCATCGAGAGAAGCAGATTCCCCATGAACATCATGAACTTCGGTAACGCTTCATCTGCGAGCATTCCCATGCTCCTTACCGAGATGAAGCAGGACGGAAGATTAAAGCCCGGCATGAAGCTCGTTATGGCAAGCTTCGGTGCAGGTCTTACATGGGATGCAAATTACATTGTTTTCTAAGGCAATTCGATAATCAAGGAGATTCACACCATGACAAGAATTACAGATTTAGTCGGAATCAAATATCCTATTTTCCAGGGCGGTATGGCATGGGTTGCAGACTGGCACATCGCAGCTGCAGTATCCGAGGCAGGCGGTCTTGGAATCATCGGTGTCGGCGGTGCAGACGAGAACTGGCTCCGCGACCAGATCAAGAAGTGCCGTGAAGCTACGGATAAGCCGTTCGGCGTAAACCTCATGCTCATGAATCCCAGAGCTCCTGAGATCGCAAAGGTCATTGCCGAGGAGAAGGTTAAGGTAGTTACCACAGGTGCAGGTTCACCTGAGAAGTATATGGATATGTGGAAAGAAGCAGGCATCATCGTTATTCCTGTTACAGCAGGCGTTGCTCTTGCCAAGAGAATGGAGCAGTGCGGTGCTGATGCAGTCATCGCAGAGGGCACGGAGTCCGGCGGACACATCGGCGAAGCTACAACGATGACATTGGTTCCCCAGGTCGTTGATGCTGTTTCAATTCCCGTTATCGCTGCAGGCGGTATCGCTGACGGCAGAGGCGTTGCGGCAAGCTTCATGCTCGGTGCCGAGGGCGTTCAGTGCGGAACTGTTTTCTGCGCATGCGACGAAGTAAATGTTCACCAGAATTACAAGGATATGGTCATCAAGGCAAAGGACAACTCAACAAGAGTTACCGGCAGATCCTACGGCCACCCTGTAAGACAGATAAGAAATGCCCTCTCCAACAAGTATCTTGAGATGGAGCAGAGCGGTGTTACTTTCGAAGAGCTCGAAGGACTTACCGTTGGAAGCCTTCGAAAAGCAGTAGTCGAGGGCGACACCAAGGAAGGCACATTCATGGCAGGACAGATCGCTGGTCTTGTCAAGGAAGTAAGACCTGCAAAGGTCATCATCGAATCGATGTTTGAAGAAGCAGACAGACTTTTAGGAAGGAAGCTCGAAGCATAATGAGTATAGCTTTTTGTTACCCGGGTCAGGGTGTTCAGCAGATCGGAATGGCAGAAGGATTCGTTAAGTCCGATGCACATTATTCCGACATGATCGCAAAGGCATCCGAAGCATCCGGAATCGATATGGGAAAACTCCTTTTCGAGGAGAACGAAGAAATCAACATCACAGAGTACACACAGCCCGCTCTCGTTACGGCATGCTGCATCATCACTGATGCGCTTATCAAGGCAGGTGTTAAGCCTGACGTAACGGCAGGTCTCTCACTCGGTGAATACTGCAGCCTCTATGTTGCAGGTGCTCTCGGATTCGAAGACGCAGTAAGACTTACAAGAACAAGAGGAAGACTCATGTCATCCGAAGTTCCTGCAGGCGAAGGCACGATGGCAGCGATCATCGGTCTTGATAAGGAGACCATCGAAGGCGTGATCGCTGATATCGACGGAGTCTGGTGCGCAAACTTCAACTGCCCCGGCCAGATCGTAATAACAGGTAAGAAGGAAGCTGTTCTTGAGGCTATGCCCAGGCTCGCTGACGCAGGCGCTCTCAAGACTGTTGAGCTCAAGGTCTCAGGCCCGTTCCATTCACCTCTTCTTAAGGGTGCAGGCGAGAAGCTCGGCAAAGAATTAGAAGGCGTTGAATTATCAGACCTCAAGATCCCTTATATCGCAAATGCAAATGCGAAGGTAATTACAGACAAGCATGAGATCAAAGGTCTTCTCGAAGCCCAGGTATCAAGCCCCGTTATGTGGGAGCAGACCCTCTATGAATTAGAGAAGATGGGCATCGATACCATCGTGGAAGTCGGTCCCGGCAGGACCATCGCGGGATTCGTCAGAAAGACAGTCTCATCGATCAGAGTTATCGGTGTATCAACACCTGAAGATATAGACACTCTACTAGAAAAGCTCGGCTGATTTAAGGAGGAAAAGATCATGTCAGACAATACAAGAAAAACAGCAATCGTTACAGGCGCTTCCAGAGGCATCGGCAAGGCCATCGCTCTTAAGCTTGCAAAGAGCGGATACAACATCGCTATCGTTGATGCATGCCCCCTCGAGATGAGCAAAGAAGCTGAGAACGAAGTTAAGGCTCTCGGCGTAGACGCCAAGGCATATGAGTGCAACGTTGCGGATTTTGACAAGGTAGCAGAGACAGTTGCACAGATCAACGAAGACTTCGGCGGCATCTACATCCTCGTAAATAACGCAGGCATCACAAGAGACGGACTCCTTCTCAAGATGACAGAAGAGAACTTCGATCTTGTCATCGCAGTTAACCTCAAGGGCACATTCAACTTCATCAAGCACACAACTCCTTACATGATGAAGAAGAAGGAAGGAAGAGTCGTAAGCATTTCTTCCATCGTTGGCATCGAGGGCCAGGCAGGCCAGGTCAACTACTCAGCATCTAAAGCAGGCATCATCGGTATCACAAAGTCCGCAGCAAGAGAGTACGCATCAAGAAACATCACATTCAATGCGATCGCTCCCGGCTATGTTGAGACACCCATGACTGCAGTTCTTACTGACAAGCAGAAGGAAGCGATCTTCGATCTTATCCCTCTCAAGAGATACGGTCAGCCCGAAGACATCGCTAACGCAGTCAACTTCCTCTGCTCTGAAGATGCTTCTTACATCACAGGTCAGGTTCTTTCCGTTGACGGCGGAATGCATATGTAATCAATGATGCTTTTTGGGGAGCATCACGAAAATAAACACTAACGGAGATTTATAAATGGCAAACAGAGTCGTAGTAACCGGCATGGGTGCGATCACCCCGCTGGGTAACAACGTTGAGACTTTTTGGGAAGGTCTTAAGAAGGGTAAGGCGGCAACAGGCCCGATTACCAAGTTCGATGCAAGCAATTCCAAGGTAAAGCTTGCCTGTGAGGTCAAGGGCTTCGAAGCCACGGATTATATGGACTTCAAGACAATGAAGCGTATGGAACCCTTCGCTCACTTTGCAGTAGCAGCAGCTAAGGAAGCTATCGAGCAGTCCGGTCTTGATATGGAGAAGGAAGATCCCTACAGAGTAGGCGTCATCGTCAGCTCCGGTATCGGTTCAATGCAGGCTCACGAGAGAGAGCAGATCAGATACGAGAAGTCCGGCAAGATCGCTCCCATGTACATCCCTATGATGATCGCCAACATGGCATCGGCAAACATCGCCATCATGTATGGAATGAAGGGTATCAACACTTGCGTAGTTACAGCCTGCGCTACAGGTCTTCACTCGATCGGCGATGCTTTCAAGGCAGTCAAGTACGGTGATGCAGACGTCATGATCACGGGCGGATGCGAAGCAGCCGTATGTAAGACAGGCGTTCAGGGATTTGCGGCTCTTACGGCGCTTTCCACAAACGATGATCCCGAGACAGCTTCCAGACCGTTTGATAAGGACAGAGACGGATTCGTTATCGGTGAAGGCTCAGGCGTCCTCGTTATCGAATCTTACGATCACGCAAAGGCAAGAGGCGCCAACATCCTCGCAGAGCTTGTAGGTTACGGTGCAACATGCGATGCATATCACATCACTTCACCCGCTGAAGACGGAAGCGGCGCAGGCATGGCAATGATCATCGCGATGAAGGAAGCAGGCATCAAGCCTTCCGATATCGACTACATCAACGCTCACGGAACATCGACTCACCACAACGATCTTTTCGAGACACGCGCAATGAAGTATGCGTTCAAGGAAGATATCAATAACATCTCGATCAACTCAACAAAGTCCATGATCGGCCACGTCCTTGGCGGTGCCGGCGGCGTTGAGCTCATCACATGCGTCAAGTCGATCCAGGACGGATTCGTTCACGTTACTGCAGGCTCGAAGGAGTCTGAAGGCGAGATGGACTTAGATTACACCTTTATCGAACCGAAGAATCGCGATATAGTTTATGCTATGACAAACAACTTGGGCTTCGGCGGACACAACGCTTCACTTATTGTTAAGAAGTTCGAAGAATAAGGAGGATCCTAATAATGGCTAATGCGCTTACCACAACTGAGATCATGGAGATCATTCCCCACAGACACCCCTTCCTTCTCATTGACAAGGTAGAGGATTACCAGCCGGGTGAATACTGCATCGCTTACAAGAACTTCACATACGATGAGTATTTCTTCAGAGGACACTTCCCTGAGATGCCTATCGTTCCCGGAGTCATCACAGTTGAAGCCCTTGCACAGGCAGGCGCAGTTGCTATCCTCTCCAGAGAGGACTTCAAGGGTAAGATCGCTGTTTTCGCAGGCATCGACAAGTGCAAGTTCAAGCAGGCCGTCGTTCCCGGCGACACAGTAAGACTTGAGACAAGGATCACGGCAGTCAAGGGTCCCGTAGGTCTTGGCGAAGCAACCGCAACAGTTAACGGCAAGGTCGCAGTTCAGGCAACACTGAAGTTTGCTATCCTTACTAATTCGTAATAGCTGAAATTTATGAGTACCTGAGGGCTGTCTCATGAGCGGGTCTGCCGCTTGTGAGACGGCCTTTTTTGTCTGCTCGAAAAGCATCTCCGGCTTATGCCGTACATTCACCTATAGAACAACGTTTTGTACACACGTTTGTACAACACCCGCCTTACTTTTGCTGTACATATGCCCGGGAAACAACGTTTTGTACACACATTTGTACAACACCCGCCGTGCTTTTGCTGTACATATGCCGGGAAAACATCGCAATAGGAACCACTCAGATCTGATGCAGTCCTTATTCCTTGATTAATAAGTCCATGAAGCATTAGAATCTTATCAGCAGAGTCCAGAGGAGGTTATCTATGAGCAGCATCAATATCCAAAAGGTAAGTATCACAAAGTTTACTGCTGATGCAGTCGTTAATGCTGCGAATTCAGGCCTTTGGGAAGGGGGCGGCGTGTGCGGGTTTATCTTCCGTGACGCAGGTTCCACTGACATGACCAGGGCATGTGATGCCATCGGTCACTGCGATGTCGGTTCGGCTGTCATCACTCCCGGATTCAGGCTTCCTGCCAAATACGTCATTCATGCAGTCGGCCCGAGGTGGAGCGGCGGCAGCAATAATGAGCCGGAACTGCTTTACAGTGCATATATGTCTTCACTTAAAGTGGCAAAAGAGAACGGCATCCATTCGATTGGATTCCCCCTGATCTCAGCAGGAATCTTCGGTTATCCGCTCGAAGGCGCATGGGAGCGGGCAGTCACTGCGTGCAGAGATTTTATAAACAGCAACCCTGATTACGATATTGCCATTACTTTCTGCGTCCTCGATGACCGCATCATGGAGACGGGAAAGAGGATACTTGAGACTTAAGGACGGGCCCCAAGCTATGAATACAAAAAGATTCCTCAATAAAATGACCGTTGCCGATAAGGCGAGACTTCTTTGCGGTACAACGTCTTTTTCCATCGGCGGATTTGAATCTGCTGCAGGTCCCATCCCCGAGCTCAACATGCAGGACGGCGGCACGGGCATCAATTACGAGCAGCTGTTCACATATTTCCACACCGATATCTCCGGGGACTATTCTCCCGAAGAGATCGACAACGTTATGCACTATTTCTATGAGGATACCAGGCTCTCGAAAAGGGAAACCGAGCTTCGCGACAAACTCCAGACCAAGCTCACTGAATACCGCTGCGGAATAGATGCTGCGCCCGGATGTTATCCGCCGGGGATCCTGCTCGCTTCAACTTGGGATCCCAAGACTGTCTACGAGACAGGCAGGGCTCTCGGAATGGAAGCTGCCTTATACCGCCTCGGCGTTCTTCTCGGTTCTCCCAACGTCAACATCTTAAGAGATCCCCGATGCGGCAGGTTCTTCGAAGGTTATTCCGAAGACCCGTTCCTTGCAAAGACCCTCGCGCCCGAGATGTGCAGAGGCGTTGAGTCATTAGGCGCCGCAGCGAACGTTAAGCACTTTGCGTGCAACAATCTGGAGATCAACAGAAACGTTATAAATGAACTTGTAAGGGAGCGTGCGTTAAGGGAGATATATTTCCCGGCATTTGAAGCGTGCAGCAAAGTGGCGTCGACCCTCATGACTTCTTATCCTGCGGTCAACGGCAGGCCATGCTGCGAGAATTCATGGCTGCTCAAAGATGTCTTAAGAAAAGACTGGGGATATAAGGGCGTCACGGTTACGGACTGGAGCGCGTGCCTTGGCAGGACGGGTGATTCTGCTGCGAGCGGACAGGACCTCTTCATGCCAGGTCCCTGGGATCCTTCTGACATCGTAAAGGCAACAGAAGACGGAAGGTTAGCAATTAATGACCTTGATGAAGCAGCATTAAGGATCCTCGAGCTGATCGACTGCTTTGCAGATGTTAAGGCACCTGAAGGATTAACGTCAGCCAAATATAAGAGCGCAGGCGATAAGGCTGCGTACAAGGCAGCAGCTGAAGGTATCGTCATGCTTAAGAATAACGGCGCTCTGCCTCTTAAGAAGAATTCAAAGGTCGTGTTCTTCAAGAACCACCCTGACCGTTTCAAAGACTACGGCGCAGGCAGCGCACAGGTATTTACCGACAGAACAACGGTCCTGTCTTCTGAACTGGATAACGTAGTGTGGGATGACATGGATAGTTTCCGCAAGGGCGCGACTGCAATAGTTATTGAGACGCTCGATTCCCGCGAAGGCTCTGACAGACCTGATCTTAAGATGAATAAGAAGACGGTGTCGCTTATAAGAAATCTCGCAAAGGATAAGGGCAGGGGCAAGATCTGCCTGATACTTAATGTCCCGGGTCCCGTCGAGCTGGACGGAATAGAGGATGTGGCAGATTCAATATTTGCAGTGTTCTATCCCGGCATGATGGGCGGCAGGGCCATGGCAGATATCCTGACCGGCAGGGTAAATCCGTCGGGGGCACTGACATGTACGTTCCCAAAGTCTTATAAGGATACGCCCGCTTACTTAAGTTATCCCGACAGCAATACCTGCACATATGGAGAGGGTATCTATGTCGGATACAGAGGTTACATGAAGCGCGATGTTAAGCCCCTCTATCCGTTCGGTTACGGCCTGTCGTATTCGAAGTTTGCCGTAAAAGACATATCATCATCTAAGAAGGGCAGCAAGGTAAGCGTCTCGGCAGTTATCTCGAACAAGAGCAAGCTTGACGGCAAGGCCATAGTCCAGCTCTATGTCTCCAAGACTATGCCTGTTACGCCCCGTGAACCTGTGAGGCTTGTGGGGTTCTCGAAAACATTGATAAAGGCTGATGACAGTAAGAAGGTGACGGTATCATTTGACGAGGACGAACTTGCATACTTTGATGAAGGCTATGGCAAGTTCCTCATAGAAGGAGGTAAGTACGAACTGTTCTTAAGTGTCAGGGGCGTGCTGGACCTGATCCCTGCGGGAAGCATATATGTTGAAGGTTCAGAAGAACTGAGGTGCGGACCTGAGTGGACGTTCGGTCATATAGCAGAGTATGAAGACCTCGTTGCCGCGCTGCGCAAAGACTGTGAAGAGGCGGGTCTGGACTTCATGGTTTTCGTATCCATGGTCAGATATACGCCGAATAAGAAGCTTTGCGAGGTATGTCCGGACACATCGTTACTGAAGAACTTCCTTGCGGCAGCAGGAAGGTTTAAGCCCGGATAACTGCCCAAATCTCGCTCAAATTAGGCTATTTCTCTCAAATAGTGTATAGTAAGTGCACTGTTTTTACGAACGGGAGGAATTTTATGAGTGATTTTGATTTCCTGATAGTCGGTGCAGGACTGTACGGAGCGACCTTCGCACGTCTTGCAACAGATGACGGTTACAAGTGCCTTGTGATCGACAGAAGACCGAACATTGCGGGAAATGTATATACTGAAGAAGTTAACGGCATCAATGTACATAAGTACGGTGCGCACATTTTCCACACGAGCGACAAGGAAGTCTGGGAATTTGCAAACAGATTCGCGGAATTCAACCGTTATACGAACTGCGTGGTTGCAAACTACAAGGGCGAGCTCTACTCAATGCCTTTCAATATGTATACATTCAATAAGATGTGGGGCGTAGTAACTCCTGCCGAAGCAAGGGCAAAGCTTGACGAGCAGATCGCTCTTGGCAAGGTCGATGAGCCGAAGAACTTAGAAGAACAGGCAATCTCACTTATAGGACCTGACATCTACAATAAGCTCGTAAAGGGTTACACCGAGAAGCAGTGGGGCAGAAAAGCCACTGAGCTCCCTGCATTCATCATTAAAAGACTCCCCGTAAGACTTACTTACGATAACAACTACTTCAATGATAATTATCAGGGTATCCCTGTCGGCGGATACACCAAGTGGATCGGGAATATGCTTGACGGCATTGAGGTCAGACTTGGCGTGGATTACCTCTCAGAGAGGGAATCTTTGGATAAAATTGCCACGAAAATCATCTATACAGGCATGATAGATGAATATTATAATTATGCCTTGGGCAAGCTCGAGTACAGAAGCCTGAGGTTTGAGACGGAATATCTGCCTGATACTGATGACTTCCAGGGCAATGCGGTAGTAAACTATACCGACGCCGAGACACCGTTCACGAGGATCCTAGAGCACAAGCACTTCGAGTTCGGCAAGGGCAAGGGAACGGTTATTACCCATGAGTATCCCGCAGAGTGGAAGCCGGGCGACGAGCCTTACTATCCGCTCAACAACGAGAGAAATAACGAGCTTTATCAGAAGTATACGGAGCTTGCCGCAGCTGATGAGAACGTTGAATTCGGCGGAAGACTCGGAAAATACAAATACTATGACATGGACGATACCATCGCCGCATGCAAAGAAGACTACAGAAGGATAACAGGAAAATGAAGAAAATCAGTTCAATTATCTTGGCAACAGTCATCGCAGCTTCGATGATCGCAGGATGCAGCAGTGAGGCTTCTGCACCGTCAGAATCTTCAGTTGCTGCTACTTCAGGCCTCACGGAAGCTACGGCAGATCCTTATGCCACCGAGCCCACAACACCCCAGACTTTCGCGGAAGTTTACGGTGACCAGCTCCTTAACTATCTTGACCACCAGTACTATTTTGACGGTCAGGCGATCTCGGTCTTCGAGTCGAATTTCTACTTCATCAACTCGTTCCTTGATCTGAGCAATTATGCGAACATGGGCTATTACCCCATGACAAATACAATGTACATCGACCTTGCGGCAGCCTGTGAGAGTGCTGATTACACAACATACGGTGATTACTACCTCTACTACGCTGAGCACGAGCTCCTTTATTCCTGCATCGTTGCAGCAAGAGCTGATGCAGAAGGCGTAAAGCTCTCTGACGATACGCAGGCTGATATCGATGCAATGTTCGACAACATCAGAAACGGTTCTGCAGCAAGTTCCGGAATGACTCTTGATGAGTACTTCCAGCTCTACTACGGTCCCGGAATGGATGAGGCTACATTCAGACAGGTCCTCGAGAGATACTACCTCGTTTATGCATACATGGATGAGTACGCAAAGAACTATGAGTTCGAAGAATCCGAGATGTATCCTAACATCAGATATGCTCTCTTCTATGCACCTGAAACGGCATCCCAGGAAGATAAGGACTCAGCTCTCGGATATGCACAGGAGATGCTCGACGCCTGCGCATCCATTGATGACATCACAGGTCTTGCCGAGGCAGGTCAGGAGACAGGTATCGTTTACGATCAGGGTGATATCTCAGTTCCTATCGGAAAGACAGTTGCTGACTTCGAAGCATGGGCACACGGCGAAGACCGTTACGAAGGCGAGATGGATATCATCTATGCTCCTGAATACGGTTACTTCGTAGTAGGGTATTTGGGACTTATCGGTGACAGCCAGGTGGCAATGGATGCCCTCTCAGCTGAGGTTGAAGCCGAGATCGAAGGAGAAGTTCACGAATTCTATACCAACGATGTTTATAATCCTGCACCTGCAGGTCCTACGGCTAC
Organism: Saccharofermentans sp.; assembly: GCA_024695565.1. The sequence goes on from JAILHX010000144.1 coordinate 10,501, forward strand.
AGCTATCCCTACCAATATCGCTGACGGCCTCTCATTCGATGCTGCTCCCACAGGTGCAGTACAGCCTGCAGCAGGAACAACAACTCAGACAGGCGCACCCATGTCTACTGCTGATGTTCTCGTAGTAGTATTCATCACGCTTGCAGCTGTTGCAGTTATCGCAGTCGTTATCATCCTGATCTTCTACGCTCTTAAGAACGGCAAGGGCGGCGATGACAATAACACAACAAGCAGACCTTCACCTGGGAATTACAATGACGATGACTTTGGCGATGAAGATGAGTTCGATGCATTTTTCGAGAAAATGAAAAAGGAAGAGCCTTCTGAAGAAGAGCCTGAAGATAATGAGGAAGAGGATGAAAAGCCCGCTCCTTCAAAGAATCAGTCTCAAAATAAGAATTCTTCCGGCAATAAGAACCAGGGTAATAAGGGTTCAAACGGCGGCAGCAAGGGTTCAAATAACGGCAATAAGAACAATTCAAACAGGAACAATAACAACAGAAATTCTTCCAAAAAGAAGAACAACAAGAAGAAGCATTGATCCTGAAAGCAGCTTAATAAACCGGTTCATGCCCTTTATTTACTTAAAATAAAGGGCATGTTATCATTTTATGATTAAGTTTCTATCGAAAATGGATTAGGAGTGTAATTCCATGGAGATTACCAAAGAACTGGTTCAGTACTTGGAGAGCCTCGGGCGTCTCGAGCTGAGCCCTGAAGATGAAGAGAAGACGCAGAAGGCTTTGGGCGACATTCTGGGCTATTTTGACGAATTGAGCGAGCTTGATACCGAAGGTGTTGAGCCCTTAAGCCACGCAGCAGGCGTAACGAACGTCACACGTGAAGACGTTATCACCAACGAAGATATGAGGGATGCGGTCTTAAGCAACGCGCCCGAGACAAAGGACGGTACGATCCTTGTGCCGAAGACCTTTGATTAAGGAGTGTGCATATGACTGATATCGAGATTAGAAAATTAGGCGCACTTGAGATAGGCGCTGCCATCAAGGAAGGAAAAATCACTTCCGTTGATGCTGTGAAGGCTTTTTTGGATGCCATCGAAAAATATGACGGCGACTACAAGTCATACATCACCGTTATAAGAGAAGAAGCTCTTGAAAAGGCCGCAAAGGCTGACGAAGCTATCAAGGCAGGAACTCTGACAGGTCCTCTGGCAGGCGTTCCGATCGCCATCAAGGACAATATCTGCACAAAGGGGATCAAGACGACATGCGCATCCAAGATGCTCGGGAACTTCATTCCCCCTTACGATGCAGAAGTCATCCGCAAGATAGAAGATGCCGGAATGATCATTCTCGGCAAGACCAACATGGATGAGTTCGCCATGGGTTCCACGACCGAGACGAGCTTCTTCGGAATTACTTCAAATCCCTGGGATACAGACAGGGTCCCCGGCGGTTCATCAGGCGGTTCTGCCGCATGCGTAGCTGCTGCATTGGCACCTGTTGCCCTGGGTTCAGATACGGGCGGATCCATCAGACAGCCCGCTTCATTCTGCGGCGTTACGGGACTTAAGCCTACTTACGGCTCAGTATCAAGATACGGTCTCGTTGCTTTCGCATCCTCTTTGGACCAGATCGGACCTATCGGCAGGAAGGCCGAAGACATCGCTGCAGTATTTAACGTGATCAGCGGCAAGGACCGGAAGGACCAGTCTTCACTGGAGTCTTCGAAGATCGACCTTGATGCTGTTGAGAATTACAGCCTCGAGGGCAAGAAGTTCGGTATTCCCGAAGAATACATAGGCGACGGTATCGATGAGGACGTTAAGAAGGCGGTCCTCGACGCAGTTGAAGTCCTCAAGTCAAAGGGCGCCACAGTCGAGACATTCCCGATGCCCATCATCAAGTATGCGATCCCTACTTATTACATCATCTGCACAGCTGAGGCGTGTTCGAACCTGTCCAGATACGACGGCGTTAAGTACGGCTACAGACCTGAGGGTGTTGAGGACTTAGGCCAGCTCTATATCAAGTCCAGAAGCGAAGGCTTCGGTCTTGAGGTAAAGAGAAGGATCATGCTCGGCAACTTCGTTCTCTCATCAGGCTATTACGATGCTTACTACAACAAGGCGCTTCGTGTTAAGAACCTCATCAAGCAGGCTTTTGACGAGGCATTTACAAAGTATGACGCGATCTTGGGACCTGTTGCTCCCACACCGGCTCTGAAGAAGGGCGAGAGCCTCTCAGATCCTCTCAAGATGTACTTAGGCGACATCTGCACGGTATTGGTAAACATCGTCGGCATCCCCGCGATGTCAGTACCCTGCGGCTTTACTTCTGAAGGGCTTCCTGTAGGCCTTCAGATCATGGGAAACAGATTCTCTGAAGAGACTGTCACCGGTGTTGCTTCAGGCTATCAGAAGGCAACGGCTGATATGGGATTCGAGAACAAGATCCCTGAGAATGCTTTGAGAGGGGAGGGCTAAGTCATGCAGGATTATGAGATGGTAATAGGTCTCGAAGTACACTGCGAGCTCTCGACAGAATCAAAGATCTTCTGCGGATGCTCTGCAAAATTCGGAGGCGAGCCCAATACACACGTCTGCGAAGTCTGCTCCGGTATGCCCGGAACGCTTCCCACATTAAATAAGCAGGTAGTCGAGTATGCCGTTAAGGCAGGACTTGCGCTTAACTGCGAGATTACAAGAAACAACAAGTTCGACCGTAAGAACTACTTCTATCCCGACCTTCCGAAGGCATATCAGATATCACAGCTCTACTATCCGATCTGCAGGAACGGTCATGTTGACATCAAGACATCTGAGGGTATGAAGTCAATCGGCATCCACGAGATCCATATGGAGGAAGATGCCGGCAAGCTCGTACACGATCCCGTTACGGGCATGACCATGGTCGATTTCAACCGCTGCGGCGTCCCGCTCCTCGAGATAGTATCCGAGCCTGACTTCAGAAGCGGTGAAGAAGTTATCGCATATCTCGAAAAGCTCAGGGATACGATGCAGTACTTAGGCATCTCCGACTGCAAGATGCAGGAAGGTTCCATGAGAGCCGACGTTAACCTCTCAGTAAGGCCAAGAGGCCAGGCTGAGTTCGGCACCAGGACCGAGATGAAGAATATCGCATCACTCAAGGCTATCGAGCGCGCCATCGAATATGAGCGCGACAGACAGATCGACCTCATCGAAGAGGGCGGCAAGGTCGTTCAGGAGACAAGACGCTGGGACGACGAGCAGGAGTACACATACTCCATGCGTTCAAAGGAGAATGCCCAGGATTACAAGTATTTCCCGGATCCTGACCTCATGCCGATCAATATCTCGGATGAGTTCCTCGACAAGGTAAGATCAGAACTCCCCGAGTTCGCTGATGCTAAGCGCGAGAGATACGTAACAGAACTGGGCCTGCCTGAGTATGACGCTGAGATCATTACGGGAACACCCGCACTGGTCAAGATTTTCGAGGCCGCATGCGAAGTTGCAAAGAACCCCAAGGACTGCTCCAACTGGCTCATGACTGACCTCTTAAAGCTTGCTAAAGACGCTAAGGTACTGGCTGCCGACATCAACTTCGACGGCAGGGTCATGGGTAAGATCATTAACCTCGTAAACGACGGCAAGATCAATAGAAAGTCCGGTCAGAAGGCATTGGAGGAAGCGTTCCTCAACGGCACTGACCCCGAGAAATATATTGCCGACAACGGCCTCGCACTTGTATCTGATGCAGGCGCGATCGAGCCCGTTATCAGGGAGATCATCGCTGCCAACGAGAAGGCCGTAAGCGGTTATCTCGCAGGAGAAGAGAAGAACCTCACATTTCTGATCGGCCAGTCGATGCGCGCCCTGAAGGGCAAGGCGGATCATCAGGTCGTAAGGCAGACCCTGATCGATATTCTTAATGGAATGAAGTAATGCAATTATTTTTGGAAATCTTACTGGTCTTATTCTTCGTTCTCGTTAATGCCTTTTTCTCAGGCACCGAGATGGCTGTCATCTCGCTTAACGACGCGAAGATGCATAAGCTCGCAGAAGAAGGTGACAAGAAAGCTCTGCGCGTACTAAAGTTCCTGGATAACCCCGGGAGCTTTCTGGCGACTATCCAGGTAGGCGTTACGCTCGCAGGATTCCTGTCATCCGCATTTGCTGCCAACAGCTTCGCTTCCAGATTAGCGCTCCTGGTAGATCCCGAGTCGCTTCACCCCTGGATCGAATCGCTCTGGACAGTAGTGATAACGATTGTGTTGTCCTACTTCTCGCTCGTATTGGGTGAGCTCGTTCCGAAGCGCATCGCGCAGAACAAGCCCGAGAAATGGGCGTTCGCTGCTGCAGGCATCGTCAAGTTCTTCGGCGCAGTCCTAAAGCCGTTCGTATGGTTCCTCACCAAGTCCACGAACCTCGTGCTCATGATGTTCGGGATCGATCCCAACCAGACCGATAAGCCCGTAACTGAGGAAGAGATCAGAATGATGGTCGACGTCGGATCCGAGTCGGGCAACATCGAAGATACCGAGAAAGAGATGATCGAGAACGTTTTCGAGTTCAACGACAAGGAAGTCTCGGAGATCATGACCCACAGGAAGAAGATCATATCTCTCCCGATCGACGCTGAATACGACGAAGTAATGCGCGTTGCCAGGGAAGAGAAGTTTACGAGAATTCCCGTCTATAAGGATACGATCGACGACATAATCGGGATCCTTCACATCAAGGACCTCATCGGCATCATGCCGCCCACGGAAGACAAGCCCTTCAAGCTCGAGAAGTTTATAAGAGAGCCTCTTATCGTTCACGAGACCCGTAAGATATCCTCGCTCTTCGGCGAGATGAAGAACTGCGGCATGCAGATGGCCGTCATCGTTGACGAGTACGGCGGAACCATGGGCATCGCGACCATCGAGGACATGTTGGAAGAGCTCGTAGGCAACATCACGGATGAGTTCGACGACGAGGCCGAGGAGTTCGTAAGGCTGTCTAACGGCGACTATATCGTCAGGGGCGACATGACCCTCAATGACTTGGAAGACGTGCTCGACATTGAGCTTACGGACGACGAATATGACACTATCGCAGGCCTTATAATCTCGCAGCTCGACCGTGTTCCCGAAGAGACGGAACACCCTGTGGTCAATTACAAGAACTTAAGGATCAAGGTCCTCAAGGTTGAGGAGAATGCAATCGCGAAGGTCCTGATCCACATCAATCCCGTTCTGCCTGATGAAGAAGGTGACAAAGAGGAGAAATCAAAGGGCGATGAGTAAGTACGACCTCGTTCTCTATGACCTCGACGGAACGCTCTGGGATTCCATTCCGCTCATAATGGAATGCTTCAAGAAAGCTTATGAGATCGTTCTCGGAGGTACTGACAGGACCGACGAAGATCTCATGAGCTACATCGGAAGACCTCTTGGCGATACCTTCACGATGCATGACGATCAGACGAAGGAACGCCTGATGAGCACTTATCTCGAATATAATTGCTCAAGGCTCAAGGAGAATGCGGTCCCGATCTTCCCCGGTATCTATGACATGCTCTCGAAAATCGGATCTCTGGGGATCAGTCAGGGCGTAGTCACCTCAAAACGCGAATCGTCTGCCATGATCACCATAGAGCTTCTCGAACTGGGCAGATATTTTGACACCATGGTCTTTAGGGAAGCCACCGAGCGGGCCAAGCCCCACGGCGATCCTCTTATCCATGCGGCAAAAGCAATGGGAATAACCGACATGAGCCGTGTTCTCTACGTCGGTGACGCCGTCCCGGACCTCCTGTCTGCCAGAGATGCAGGCGCTGATTTTGCACTTGTAGGGTGGACGAAGATGAACAGGGAGGAGTTAGAAGGGCTCAAACCCGACTACATTATTGAGGTTCCCGAATATCTTCCTTGCATTATCCAAGGGACCGAATTATAATACTTGGTGCTTTTTATAAATAATAATTAAGGTAGGTAGGCAAAATGGCAAAGTCCACCAAGTCCGGAAAGGCAAATAAGAAAGTAGTTTCAGGCGGAATGATAGTCGCAATTGTCGCTATTGTCCTTGTTATCGCCTGCTTCTTCACATATATTTCCGGAATTCTTCCCCGCACATTGACGGGTGTCTCCATTACTGAGACCCTTCCTGACGGAACAACAAGAACCGTAAGGAACTACTCTCTTCTCGAGACAAACATGCATTTCAAGGAAGTATTCAGCAACTATGCTAACTACGGCATGGTTTCTGAGGAGCTGCTCGATACCATTTACAATGAGAGCACAGGCGAGACATACAGAGACTGGCTTCTCAGAGAGACAGCTAACCAGATGAAGACTCTCGCTCTTGTTGAGCGTGCCGCTAACGAGTCAGGCTTCATGCAGTACTCCAAGGCCCGCGATTATGCTTCTGTCGAGTGCGAATCGATCGAGGGTATGTCTGCACTTTACGGTTATCCGTCAGCTCAGCAGTACATGGCTGCTATGTATGGTACAGGCATGACGACAAGAAGCTATATAGACTTCTATTCCCGCGAGATCCTCGTTCAGGAATACGGCAGCTATCTCAAGCAGTTCGATCCCGCAGTCGTTCCTTCTGCCGAGCAGATCCAGGCTAAGTTCGATGAGAATCCTTACGTTTACTACGTTTACGACTTCAACCGTTACTTCATCATGGCTGAGAAGGACGCAGACGGCAACATCATCGGCAGCGAGAAGGCTTTAGAGGCTGCCAACAAGATCGCTGCTGCCACTACAGATTCAGCTTCTTTCAGACAGGCAGTCATCGACTACCTCACAGAAGAGAACAACGAGGCTTCCCTCGCAACTTTCGAGGATGATGCAGATCCTACCTACAACACAGGATATACATATGAGTCCATCCAGTACATGGACCAGGGCATCCAGGACTTCTTCTACAGCGATTCCAAGGTTGGCGATACAAAAGTTGTTGAGACATCAACAGGCTGCTTCGTAATCTATCTCGCTGACAAGAGACTTGATGAGACACAGACAGTTGATTACAGAGTTCTCGCTCTTACCAACGAAGCAGCAGTTACAGGCGCTACACCTGAAGCAATCGCTCAGGGCGCTCAGGATCTTGCAGCTGAGGCAGCTACATACTGCACAAACGGAATGGATGCGTTCTCTTTCTACAACATCGTTAAGGATCATTCCGAATACGGTCAGGCAATGCTCGACGGCGGTTACAATTCAGGTGTTACAGCTGACGCATTCGCTTCATCTGATGAGAATGCACCTCTTGAGCTCTGTCAGGTTCAGGCAGGCGTGTGGCTCTTTGAAGAAGGCCGTCAGCCCGGCGATGTAAAGATCATCATCTCCGACGACCAGAGAACAGTTTATGTTTACTACTTCGAAGCTTCACACACAGCTTGGGAGAATGCGGTAAGAAATGACATGATCAACACTAACTTCAACGCATGGAACGCTGCCCTCTCGACAGGTAATGTTCTTTATGAAGTTAATGCAGGTCTCATGCAGTTCTTCATCTACTAATTTATTGACAACAAACTATCAATATAGTATGTTTATGACAATTTAATCAAACCGTTGACGAAGAGTGAGTAGCTTTTGGGACACCGTTTAAAGAGAGCCCGGGGTGGTGAGATCCGGACAGCAAGGACCTTCTGGCGAATGGACTTCCGAGGGCGCGAGGGAAAGGGTAAGTCCCAAGTATATTGCGACGTAAGGCATGCGTAATTTGCCGGAGATATGTTGGTATCTTGCTAAGTGTACGGCAAAACCGTAAATCAAGGTGGCACCGCGGATAAGCTTATTATTCGTCCTTGACATAAGATCATCAGATCTTTTGTCAGGGACGTTTTTTATTGCTTCTGACAAACTTTAAAAATGGAGGTGACTTAAAATGAAAGTAGTGCCGTCGATCGAAGAGGTCAGAAAGCTTGCCGCAACCGGAAAGTACGATGTAGTGCCCGTAAGCTGCGAGATCTTATCGGACTTCACAACGCCCATCGAGACCATCCGCATCTTAAAGAACGCGTCAACTCACGCATATATGCTCGAGTCCGCCCAATCCGATGAGAAGTGGGGAAGATATACTTTCTTAGGGTTCGATCCCAAGCTTGAGATCACCTGCATCAACGGCGAGATCACCTATGGCGGCAAGACCGAGAAGACAGACGATCCTTCCGCCATCATAAGAGAGATCCTGTCCCACTTTAAGAGCCCGAAGCTCGACTGCCTCCCGTCATTTACAGGCGGCCTTGTCGGTTATTTCTCATACGATTATCTGGGTTACGTTGAGCCCACGGCAAGGTGCGATGTCAATGACACCGAGAATTTTAAGGATGTTGACCTGATGCTTTTCGACAAGGTCATCGCATTCGACCACGTAAGGCAGAAGCTGATCCTCATCTCAAACATGTCTTTAGAAGACATCGACGCAGGTTACAGCGAAGCCATCTCAGAGTTAGAGGACCTCATTGACCTTCTTAAGAACGGCGCGAAAAGCGAAGACCCCGAAGGCAGGCTCCTTGGCGAAGTCACGCCCCTGTTCTCCAAAGAAGAGTACTGCGCCATGGTGGAAAAGGCCAAGAACTACATCCACGAGGGCGACATCTTCCAGATCGTTCTGTCGAACAGGCTCTCTGCTCCTTTTGAAGGCAGTTTATTAAATACATATAGAATATTAAGAACAGTTAATCCTTCTCCTTACATGTTCTACTTCGCAGGAACCGATGTCGAAGTCGCAGGCGCCTCACCCGAGACGCTGGTAAAGCTTGAAGACGGCGTTCTCCACACATTCCCTCTGGCAGGCACAAGACCGAGAGGAAAGACCGAAGAAGAGGATAAGCGCCTTGAAACAGAGCTCCTGGCAGACGAGAAGGAACTTGCCGAGCACAACATGCTCGTAGATCTCGGCCGTAATGACCTAGGCAAGATCAGCAAGTTCGGCACCGTTGAAGTCGAGAAGCTCAGAAGCATCGAGCGCTATTCCCATGTTATGCACATCGGTTCTACGGTCCGCGGTCAGATCGCCGAAGGCTGCGATGCACTTGACGCCATTGAGGCAGTCCTGCCGGCGGGCACGCTCTCCGGAGCGCCCAAGATCCGCGCATGCCAGCTCATCGGTGAACTCGAGAACAACAAGCGCGGCATCTACGGCGGTGCGATCGGCTATATCGACTTTACCGGCAACATGGATACCTGCATCGCAATCCGCATCGCATACAAGAAGAACGGCAAGGTCTTCGTCAGAAGCGGCGCCGGTCTTGTCGCAGATTCAGTACCCGAGAAGGAATTTGAAGAATGCCTCAACAAGGCCAAGGCGGTCTTAAATTCCCTGACATTAGCACAGGAGGTATAAATAATGATTCTTCTTATAGATAATTATGACAGCTTCTCATATAACCTCTACCAGCTGATCGGCGAGATCGATCCCGATATCAAGGTCATCAGGAACGACGAGATGACCGTAGAAGAGATAAAGGCATTAAATCCTGACCACATCATTCTCTCTCCCGGTCCCGGAAGACCGGAAGATGCAGGCTTCATCGTTGAAGCTGCAGCCAAGATCCACGATATCCCCATGCTCGGTGTCTGCCTCGGCCATCAGGCCATCTGCAAGGCTTACGGTGCGACGATCACTTATGCCGAGCACCTCATGCACGGCAAACAGTCAGACGTCGGCCTCTACGCATACTGCCCCCTGTTCAGAGGCATAGGTGAGAGGACCAAGGTCGCCCGCTACCATTCACTGGCAGCAGACCGCGACACGATCCCCGAGTGCCTGCAGATAACAGCCGTTGCAGATGACGGAGAGGTAATGGCAGTCCAGCACCGCGACTACCCGATCTACGGCGTCCAGTTCCATCCCGAGTCGATCCTGACCCCGGAAGGCAAGAAGATGCTTATTAATTTCCTTAATAACTGCTGATAACAGGTAATAACCTTATTCCCCTTAAGGCAAGACCCCGGAGCAATCCCGCCTCCGGGGTCTGCTTATTTAATTAATTCCATTATTTCTAAGAATTCATCCGGCGTTATAGCCTTGATATCAGAATTACCAAAGTCTTTAGTGTTGCGTGTAATAATGCAATCCGCACCAATTGTTTCGGCACATGCATACTGTATGGCATCTTCAAAGTCTGAGATATTGTCATTGTCAAGAGCGTGGTCAATTATCGGGTTGGTGATAATCACTGTCCTTAGAAAGTTGCGCAAGCTCTTTATCAGGAGTTTACGCTCATCCGCATTCATATCTTTGCGAAGGATGTAAAAGATATCACAGAAAGTTCGAGATGAAACAAACCCCGTGATTTCTTGTCTGGCACATAGAGCCAGAACTGAATTGGAGGATTCACAAAACGGTATTCTTCGAGCTGCTGCATCGATTAGTATATTAGTATCAATAAAGATTACCATGCTTGCGGATCAACTCCTCTTCCAGAATAGCTCTGTAATTCTCATCTATATCCATAGGCCTGCATAACTTCGAAAACTCGTTAAAGGCATCCATGCTTTTCTTCACGTCTTCTTCGTGAAGGGCATCAGCATATGCCTTAACTCTCTTAAGGTTCTCCTCGTCAAGAGAATTCAGAGTGTTGTTAATCTCCAGGCTGATCGAATGTTCAGGTTCTTTATATGAGGGTACGATAGCCAGTGTGTATCCCATCGCATCAAGCATCTTCAGCATAGTATCAAGCCTGGGGCTTGTGCTCTTGTTCTCAATTCTGCCAACAGCCGCCTGATGAAGACTTGCCTTCTTGGCGACTTCAGCCTGAGACAACTGCCTCTTCTTCCTGACCTTAATGAAGTCATTTATCAGGCTGCTCTCAATTCTGGACATATCAGCGCTTGCTCCTGCTGCCATAAAAGCACCTCCTATTCGCAATAATAACATTTTCGATATAATAATAACATATAGGCAATTAAGCTTCAATTTGCTTTTGAGGAAAGAGTGAGATAATAGCCTGGAAGATATCCCGGCCTCACGCAAATCGGGTTTGATCAACAACTATACGCAATTGCCCCACGACGCACAAAAAAAGTTGTTGACAAAAGTTGTCCCCTTCTATATAATTCTTTACTGCGTCGTAATGGGTTTGGGCAACTATGCCTATTTCTCTTGACGGAAAAGAATTTTTATGGTAAATAAGAATACTTTTCAACCAAGAAACCGCTTAAACCATGTGTTTTTAAGCTTTGTGTGAGGTGATTCGTTAACAATGGTCCATTCCGTAAAACAAGGCAAGACAGAGCGACAGTCGTATTCCAAAATCAAAGAAGTAATCGAGGTGCCTAACCTTATCGAGAACCAGAAGCAGTCCTATCAGTGGTTCATCGACGAGGGTATGCAGCAGATTTTCGACGAAGTATCGCCGATTACTGATGATCAGGGTAAGTACGAAGTCTATTTTGTCGGAAAGATTTTCGATTCAGAAAATCCCTGTGACCCAACAGGCAAAGAGAAGGAAGGCAAGGGTAAGAAGAGCAAGGAGCCTAAGACTCCCGTTAAGCTTACCAAGTCAGCAATTATTGACAGCTGCAAGAAGAATGACAGCAACTATGCCGCTCCTTTGAGCATCCAGCTCAGACTCCACAACAAGATTGACGGAACAGTAACTGATGAGACAGCTTTCGTAGGAAATTTCCCTATCATGACTGAGCAGGGTACATTTATTGTCAACGGTGCTGAGCGTGTCGTCATCAATCAGATCGTAAGATCTCCCGGCGCTTACTACAGCGAGATGAGATCAAAGATGGGCAACAGGCTCCTTTCCGCTGAGCTTATCCCTTACAGAGGATCATGGATCCTTATCGAAGAGGATGAGAAGGAGAGCAAGCTTAATGCAAAGGAGAGAGCTCTTAAGGCTGCCGGCGCTCCCGATGCTAACAATGATCCCGACGAATACAACCTTATCTACATCGTCGTAGATAAGTCCCACAAGATTTCACTTTCAGTCTTTCTGAGATGCCTGGGTCTCGATACAAACGAGAAGATCATCGAAATGTTCGGTGACGAAGAGTGCCTCAGAATGACACTTGAGAAGGACGAGACAAAGAATGCAGCTGATCCTCAGACTGCAGCTTTTGCCGAGTTCTTTAAGAAGGTTCGTAACAATGAGCCTTTCACAGTAGACAATGCTAAGAACATTCTTAACAAGACATACTTCGATTCCTTGAGATATGACCTCGAGAGAGTTGGTATCTACAAGGTCAACAAGAAGTTCGAGCTTTCCGCAAGAATCATCGGAAGCAAGACGGCTGCAAATGTCGTTACCGATGACGGTGAGCTCATCTGCAAGAAGAACACAGTCATCACAGATGAGATCGCTGCAAAGATCGAAGAGTCCGGCGTTATGTCTGTTCAGATCTTCCCCAGAAAGCTCGTTCGCGCAGCTGATGAGGATGAGTTCGAGGATGTGCCTCTCAAGGTTATCGGCAACGGCAGAGTTGACGCTGAGAAGTTCATCGCTAACAGCATTACAAAGACAGAATTCAAGAAGTTCGATATCACAAGGACCGGCATCAACGAGAAGGTAAGAGCAGGCATCCTGAGAGAGATCATCGAGCAGGTTAAGGCAGAGAGCAAGACTGACGTTGCTTCAAGACTTGAGGCAGCGCTTAGCGAGCGCAAGGAAGACCTTATGCCCAGAAACCTCACAGTTGATGATATCTATGCATTTGTTTCTTACTACATCGGATTGCACAGAGGCGTAGGCCGCATCGACAATATCGACCACTTGGGCAACCGTAGAGTTAAGTCTGTAGGCGAGCTCCTCCAGAACCAGCTCCGTACAGGTATCCAGAGAGTCGAAAAGAATACAAGAGACAGGATCTCCCAGATCTCCAGCAAGGAAGGCGAAGTTGTTACGGCTACAAGCCTCGTTAACACAAGACCTTTGTCTGCTGCATTCAGAGAGTTCTTCGGATCATCACAGCTCTCAGCATTCGCTGAC
>JAILHX010000003.1 GCA_024695565.1 Saccharofermentans sp.
ACTGCCATATAGATAACGGCATCGGTGTTCTCGATCCTCTTCTTCAGCGAGCCTAATACCAGTGCGCCCATGTCTTCTCCGCCGATATCGAAAATCCCCTGGTAAGATTCGTCATCGAAGATAACGTACATATCAGGCGGCAGGACCGGTGCATCGACATTTGAGCCTGCATACATGGGCGTAACAAGCCTTATTCCCGCTTCTTCAAGGACTTGGGCGCAGTCCGAAGAACGGTAAAAAGGGTTTACTATGTCGAGATCTGCAATGAGGAGCTTCTTGTCCGGTAATGCTTTTCGCTGGGCAAGAGACATATTGACAGCAATCTCGGACTTGCCGCTGCCATATGCACCGATAATGATTGTCAGACGATGATCAAGATAAAACATCAGAATAAGTTCTTCTTTCTAAAGATTACGTAACCCCAGCCGCCGATCAGGAGCATCCATGCTACAGATCTGAGTGTGTAAGTGAGGTTGAGGCGGGTGTATGAGACATGCATGGAATCAGTATGCTTGAAGTCCTTAGCTGTCAGCATGGACATATCCGCGTTGAAATAGTCATAGTCACTAACGAAGGTGTTCGTGAAGTCGAGTTCATCGGAATATTCGAGACCGCCGGTGATCACCTGGGTCAGATCTGTCGAATAATCGCCGTTAAAACCGAGATTGGTGATAAGGTATGCGGGATGGCAGATCTTCCACGGAATGCCAAGATAGTGGTCTCTGTCATACATATCCTCTAATTCCTCAGCTAAATCCTCATCAATAGATCCGTCTTCGATCATCTCTTCATAACGTTCGTGTCTGGTCTCAATATAGTCGTCGACCGCCTTTGCAGGAAGATTGAAATTTCCGATGATGGCACTTGCAGTAGACATAAACATGACCATTACGATGGACAGGATGATCGGCATCGCGCGCCTTCTGAACATGAGAGAGATAACGGTAAATGTAACCGTCAGCACGAGCAGGATCATGATCGCAACTCCAAAACGCAGGAACATCTCACCGCGGTTTAGGTCAACGCCGAATCCGGCTATCGTAAGACCGAACAATGCACCGCCGATATAAGTGACACACATAAGGACCGTCGCACAGATCTGGGTGATCATGTAGGAGAAAAAGATCGAGGTCCTCGAATGTCCTGCGGTTATCTTATTCCTGACGATTCCGTCAGAGAAATCCCTTCCGATATGAAGCACCGTAAACAGCGCGATAAACTTCGGGAGTTCATTAACGAAAGCAACGCCTACCATCCAGGTCAGGAACCTTAATTCATCACCGGACATATCGAAATCAGCAAACGTGGCGTCTGTGTCAAGCAAGGTCAGTTCGATGATGCCGCGGTAGAAAAGTGCAACTATGATCGGCCACACCAGGCAGTAAGCGCCGATTATCTTAAAGAAAAGGCTCTTGGACATGCGCCTGAATTCAAACAAGAGAAGATTAAGCATGTGACTCACCTCCCACAAGGCTGACGAAGTAAGTCTCAAGGTCTGTCTCCTTCGTTACGACACGGGCGATGTTGACACCGGCGTTGTTTGCGGCAATGACAACATCAGTGAGATTGTAATAACCCTTGGCATAAATGATTCCCGTCTTGGGATCGATCGTGGTCGACAGACCGTGTGCATTAAGAACTGGTATCAGCTGTTCAGGCGTTCCCGAATAGAATTCCGATACAAGACCGCCTGCATTCTCAACCGCTTCAGCATTAACTTCCCTTACAACTCTGCCCTTCTCTACAAAAGCAAAATCTGTAGCAAGCTTTGAGAGCTCGGAAAGGATGTGGCTCGATATTATGATCGTAACGCCCTTCTCCCTGTTGAGTCTTACGAGCAGATCCCTGATCTGGATGATACCCTGAGGATCGAGGCCGTTGATAGGCTCGTCAAGAATAAGAACTTCAGGGTCTCCCGTCATTGCCATGGCAATTCCGAGACGCTGTCTCATACCGAGCGAAAACTTTCCTGCCTTCTTCTTGCCCGTATCACCAAGACCTACGAACTCAAGGCTCCTGTCGACTGAATCATCGACCTTAAGCCCCAGATTGATGTACTGATAGATCAGGTTATCCTTTGCGCTGGCATTGGAATAGATAGAGGGCAGCTCAACCAACGCTCCTACATTACCGAGTTTCTTGTTATCAAAACCGTATTCGATTGTACCTTTGGTAGGCTTCTGAAGTCCGGCAATGATCCTCATTATCGTGGTCTTACCGGCACCGTTCCTTCCGACGAGTCCGAAGATCGAACCCCTGGGAACAGTAAATGACATATCATCAAGGACATGTGCTTTGCCGTAGTCTTTACAAACGCCGGTGACCTTCAGAATATAATCTTTTGTTTCCGACACGATCTTATCTCCTTTATTCCCCTTATTAACCGGATCTTATGAGGACCGGTTCGGTACATTATATCAAAATAAGATCTTTCTCGGAAACTCAGCGTCTGACAAGCTTGCCTGCTCGCTCGCCGATAATGACGGCAACAACGAGCTTGACTATGTCAGGGATAATGAACGGCCAAACGCACCAGGTCATAACGGCAGCAAGACCGACGGGACCTGTCTGCGCTGCATAGACGGTCATGAACCAGATGACACCGATGACATACATAACGACTTCGAAGATAACCGAATTAACTGCCCCGAATATCCATGTTTTGACCGTGTTAGTCATAAGCTTTCTGAACACGAGTCCTTCAAGGAGCCAGTATACGAGGCCTGCGAAAACAAATCCAATCAGAAATCCTCCGGTCGTTCCCAAAAAGGCTGTTACTCCGCCCTTAAAGCCTGCGAAAACAGGAACTCCGCAAGCACCCAGCGCCAGATAGACCAATATGGAGATCGTTCCCCTTCTGCCGCCGCAGGTAAGCATGACTGCCAGTATTCCCAAAGTCTGTAACGTAAAAGGCACGGGACCTAACGGAATACTGATCCATGAACATACGGTTATGAGAGCTGCGGATATAGAGATCAGAACGAGATCATATATGAATGCCCTGTTCTTTGTGGATTTGGATGTTTTCGAGCTTGTACGAGACATTGTAAACCTTCTTAACAATTTGATTGACAATCGGCATTTTACACTTGTCCCGCTTTAATAGCAATAACTAATTTCAGAACTGATACTTGGGCCAGATGCCCTTCTTATCGTGGGTATGCTCAGGAAGCTGATAGAGATCGTGGCCCGGATAGTCATTGCCCTCAACAATTACGGGACCGTCAGGCGTGAAGCAAACGTCCCAGCCGATAAATCCGACCTGTGGAACTACCATTGCCGCCTTGGTGCACATCTCTATTACCTGATCCCACATAGGGAAAACAAATCCCTTGAATACCGCACCGGTCATGGGGTGCTTCTCATAGAGGACCTTGGTCTTATCGATCGGGAAATCAGTGATCTCACCGGTCTTCTCATCAACAGGAGCCGTCATGCCGCCGCTGTTGAAGTTATCGACGCTGTGGCCGTAGTTGCCGAATCTGCAGCATGCGCTGGCAACATGAACCTGACCGTCCCTCTGGATGGTAACAAGTCTTACTGTATTGATCGCATAAGGATAAATGGCGCTTACATCAGGATGCTGGACTATCAGTTCTTCGAAGAAATGAGGTCTCTCCTGATCAACGAGCCTGTCATAGATAGCTTCGGCAGGTTCAGCCTTGCAGTCGATCTTCTCGACGGTCTTACCGCATGAACCTAAGTCAGCCTTAGCCATAAGAAAATCGTGATCATTAATGAAGTCTAT
This sequence comes from Saccharofermentans sp., assembly GCA_024695565.1. The sequence goes on from JAILHX010000003.1 coordinate 3,749, forward strand.
TACTTCCTGCTTATTGTCTTTCCTGATTTCGATCCACTTACGGCCTAAGAATTCACCGAAGCGCTTATTGAATTCGATCTTGTTGTCGATAAGGTCAGTATAGTTGGGATCGTTATATCTCTTAACGAGCTCATAGTTGCGGCCGCGTGTGATATATGTGTCGCGCTCGGCATCTGTGAGGTTATACATCTCGTAGAGCCAGTAATCCATGTAGCCTGCGCCGAACTTCCTTCCGCAGTGGACCATATCAAAGAATATCCACACACGGTTCTTGCCCGACTTCTCATGGATATCCTTTATCTTGGCAAACATTGCCTTATAATCCATGCGCGTAACGCGCCTTATCAAATAACTCAGTTTTGACATAGGTGCATTATAATACAACCTTCAGATTTTTGTTATAATTGCGTTCGAATAGAAATTTATGAGTAACAGGCTTGTTACTTTAAGTTAAAGGAGGATATTTCCCATATGGCTATCAGAATAGGTATTTTAGGTTACGGTAACCTCGCCAAGGGCGTTGAGCTCTCAATCCGTCAGAACAAGGACATGGAGCTTGCTGCCGTATTCACAAGAAGAGACCCTTCAACTGTTAAGACTCTTACAGAAGGCGTTGCAGTTGTTCCCTCTTTCGAAGCTTCTGAATGGAAGGATAAGATCGACGTTCTCGTTATCTGCGGAGGCTCTGCGACAGACCTGCCCACACAGACTCCCGAGTACGCTTCAATGTTCAATGTAATCGACAGCTTCGATACACACGCAAAGATCCCTGAGCACTTCGCCAACGTTGATAAGGCAGCTGCTTCAAGCAAGCACGCAGCTCTCATCTCAGGCGGCTGGGATCCCGGCATGTTCTCCATCAACAGACTCTATGGCAGCTGCATCCTTCCCGACGGTCAGGATTACACATTCTGGGGCAAGGGCGTATCACAGGGGCACTCCGATGCCATCAGAAGAGTTCCGGGCGTAAAGAACGGCAAGCAGTACACGATTCCTGTTGACGCAGCATTAGAAGCTGTAAGATCAGGTTCAGAGCCCGTTCTCACGACACGCCAGAAGCACACCAGAGAGTGCTTCGTAGTCGCAGAGGAAGGCGCAGACTTGGCTCTCATCGAGAAGACGATTAAGGAGATGCCCAACTACTTCGCTGATTACGATACAACAGTACACTTCATCTCCGAAGAAGAGTTTGCAAGAGATCATTCACGCATCAACCACGGCGGCTTCGTATTCCGCACAGGCAAGACAGGAGTTAACGGCGAGAACAAGCACGTTATCGAGTATTCATTGAAGCTCGATTCCAACCCTGAATTCACAGGTTCAGTTCTCACAGCTTATGCAAGAGCCATCTACCGCCTCTCACAGAAGGGCGATTACGGCTGCAAGACGGTCTTCGATATCGCTCCTGCTCTCCTCTCACCTCTGTCAGGCGAAGAATTAAGAGCTCACATGCTGTAATAGCAGTCAAAGTATCAGAAAGAATTACGGGCTGTCTCTTAGTTGAGGCAGCCCTAATTCTTGTTGGGGTGGCGCTTTTCGAGGTTTATCATAAACCTCTCAAAAGCGGGGATAAATGATAATTTAGATGAGGGCTTTTATCATTTTTAGGAAGAAAAAAGACATTAATGATAAAACCACATGCCGTTTTTATCATTTGCCCGCGAAAACCAAGTTGTAATGATAAATTCCACTTGGATTTTTATCATTAATCTTAGAAATCAATCAGTTTGTGATAACTTATCATTTTCCAGTACCACAGGTTGTTAACGAAGAAATGTAAAATCCTGAATTCGCGTAAACGGGAATGGGTGATTTTTAACGGAGAGTGCTTGTTTTCGAGATCTACGTAAAAATTATAAGCAGAAGTTAACGAAGGGCTCGAAAAATCAATCCCGCCGTTAATTTTTCCTTGAAATTATTAACGAAAAGCTCAAGAAACAGATATTCCCGTTAACGATACAAATCCCGCTTATGAGACAGCCTCGTATAATTTAGATAACAAAATCAGAGTGCCGAATAACCCATATAGATCATACGCATCTGCTCTTCATCATGAACGTAAGTGTGATCGTGAACAGTGCCTTCGTATACCTGTTTTCCGTCCCTGTAGACGAGAAGTCTGTTGCCGGGGACTTCCTCCCAAGCTCCGTCATCAAGGGGCCTTGTTGAGAAGAAGACATATCCGTCGTTATTCTTGCGGTACAACGTACCAGCTTCATTCTTATGGACGTAAAAAACCTGTCCGTCAAAAGCAAAGAAATTCAGTTTGTTCTTATCAGAGAGTTTTACACACACGTCATCCATGACTTTATATCGTGACGAAGCATCATTAATCCCTTTATTCTGATCGAGCATATAAAGGAATATGCGCTCGCTGTCTGTAGAGCCTGCCTGAATATCCTGATAAGGAAGGAGTTCATCAGATTCAAATATCGTTCCGTTATGGGCAAATGCCCATTCACGCCAATTGGGATCGTGAGCAATGAACGGATGAGTGTTCTTGTATTCAACGTATCCGATGGTAGCTTTGCGGATATGGGCGATTATCCCGCGGCAGCTGACTCCTGAAGACAAATATGAGACTATCCTGCCGCTCCTTGTTGAATCAACGGGTTCTTTATCAATGGTGATCCTGCCTTTATCATTCCAGGAAGCGATGCCCCAGCCATGCGGATTGAACTCACCGTGCTTAAAAAACTCTCTAAGCTCACCGGTGATATCTATCGTCCTGTCTGATGTTAAGCCGAACAGCTCACACATTATTCAGATACTCCCGTTCCTTTTCACTGAGGGCATTGCCCGCCAGTTCAACCAGATACTTATACCATTCGCTTACCGGTCTGTCATCATATATTTTTGCATCCAATCCGTCAACAATTATGCTGTCTACTGCATCCTCGATCTGCTCAATGGTATTGATTCCGGAAAGCGCAGTCTCAAGCTCGCTGAGGTTTGCATCGGAATAGATGAGTCCCTTTATGAGCGCAACATAACTAAGTGCACGGTTGAGAGGAACGCTGTCAGCAACTCTTATCTCGATGAACTTCTTGATCCTGAAGTGGAAGAATCCCATTGAGATGAAGTGCTCGATCAGACGTTCTTTGCGGGGGCTCTGAGGGTCTTCTTCAACAACGCCGTCGCTAATGAGGTCTGATGCTGTGGAACTTCCCACATAAGAAGTCTCACCTTCATCGGTAAGAAGGATCAAAGGTGTATTGGTTATTACGTCAGCGATCTTGTCGTAACCGAAGTCATCATCAAAAGAATGCGGATAGAAACCGGTCCTGGCAGGATCCAGGTCATTCCATTCCTGGATCCTCAGAAGGTGTGTTTTATCTGAACCCTTCTCAATGACGGATCCCTCGTAAGACTTGTTTTCGAGAGCGATCATGAGAACGGGAGATATCTTCTGCAGTACCAGGAGCTTGCGGACGAGATCTTCCTCAGAACTGTAATCAACTGAGATCTGGACAGAAGAAGATGCCCTCATCATGTACTTGCCGTATTTTCCGCTTTCCCTGAAGTATTCATCCATGTACTTGTAACGCTTCTTGCGGGACAACGGGATATCATCAGGATCGAGCTCGCCGGATTCAACCAGAGGGAGATTGCCTTTGGTTATTATGTGATATCCGCGCTGCTCGAAAATCGGCACCCAGACCAAAAGAAACTCTTTATAGGTATTCTTTATCTCATCGATGTCCGACATCGGATCAATGCTTATCTCAAACTGGCAGGCAGGCTCCAAAGTAACGGAATATCCGGGCGTAACATAGCCGACCGGATATCCGTCCATATATATAATTTCCGCGGAAAGTTCTTTTGCAACTTTCCCTATAAGTTCAGTAACTTCATCAAAACCTATCTGAATGCCCTGACCGTTCACCACGAAGTGTTCTATCTCAAGACCTAACGTTTGGTTGTCCGTCTCGCCTGAGCGGATGTAATCAACGATATTCTGATGTAATGACATGTCTTCTCCTCCTCATGCTTTTCCGGTCTTTATAGGCATCCTTATTCCTCATTAATCGAATAATCCTTTGCTTAAATATCTGTCGCCCCTGTCGGGGAATACCGTTACGATGTTGCCGCTGTCGATCTCATCAGCGAGTCTTAATGCTGCTGCGAGCGCCGCTCCTGAAGAAGATCCCGCGAGGATTCCCTCATGCTTTGCAAGTTTCCTTGAAGCTTCGAAAGCTTCATCATCAGTAACTTTTATGACCTTATCAACGAGTGTGATGTCCATTGTATCTGCGATAAAATCGTTGCCTATTCCTTCGATGTTGTAATCGAAGTGTTCTCCTCCGCCGATCGTGGAACCGTAAGGATCAGCGAGTACGCCTACGACAGAAGGGTTCTGTTCCTTCAGGTACTTAACCACGCCTGAGAACGTTCCGCCGCTGCCTGCGCCAGCCACAAAGTAATCGACCTGACCGTCGAGCTGGCTGTAGATCTCAGGACCTGTCGTCTCATAGTGTGCGAGAGGATTGGCGGGATTTCTGAACTGACGGAGCGAGATGGAACCCGGAATAGTCTTAAGGAGTTCTTCTGCCTTCTGCTCTGCTCCGAGCATTCCGCCTTCGCGTGATGTATGAACGATCTCGGCTCCCAGAGCCTTCATTACCTTCTGCTTCTCGATAGAAAACTTCTCGGGAACGGTAAAGATAACTCTTATACCCTGATTAAGCGCTGCAACTGCGATACCGATTCCGGTGTTGCCTGCCGTGGCATCCACGATAGTTCCGCCTTCTCCCAGAAGCCCTCTTTTCTTTGCATCTTCGATCATGTAAACGCCTACACGGTCTTTGACGCTTCCTTCGGGATTCATCAATTCAAGTTTTGCATAGATATTTACTCCGGGCTTAACGCCCATATGATTTATCTTGAGGATCGGAGTGTTGCCGATCATTTCCTTTATGTCCTGATATACGTTATTCATATGTCTGCCTCATGCCTTTGCCGAATTCTCGATTGCCTGCTTAAGATCTGCGATAAGATCGTCAACATCTTCAATACCTACTGAGAGTCTGATGAGCTCATCTACGATACCTACCTCTTTTCTGATATCTGCAGGTATCGCAGCGTGAGTCATCGTAGCGGGATGGCATACGAGTGATTCAACACCACCAAGGCTCTCTGCCAAGGTGATAAGCTGAAGCTTCTCGAAAAAGACCTTGTAGTCATACTTCTCGTTGAGGACAAAAGAGATCATAGCGCCTGCACCGTCTGCCTGCTTCTTCTGGATCTCATAACCGGGATCTGTCTTAAGACCGGGATAATAAACCTTGCTGACATAGCCGCTCTCCACGAGCCACTCGGCAACCTTCTGAGCATTGGCAACGTGTCTGTCCATGCGGACTCCCAAAGTCTTGATTCCTCTTATGATCAGGAAGCTGTCCCAGGGTGCGAGGACTCCGCCGATCGCATTCTGCAGATAGTAGAGCCTGTCTGCCAGTGCTTTGTCATTAACTACGACAAAACCTGAGATAGTGTCACTGTGACCACCTAAGTATTTGGTTCCGCTGTGAATTACGATGTCAGCACCAAGCGTCAGAGGACGCTGAAGATAAGGTGTAAGGAAAGTATTGTCTACAATAACGAGTTTGTTATGCTTCTTGCCGATCTTGGAGACTGCTTCGATATCTGTGATCGTAAGGAGCGGATTGGCGGGTGTCTCGATGTAGATAGCCTTTACGTCGTCATCGATAGCATTTTCGACTGCTTCAAGATCAGATGTATTTACGATCTTATATGTGATATTGAAGTTCTTGAAAACATTATCGAGGATACGGAATGTACCGCCGTAGATATTATCCGATACGATAAGTTTGTCACCTGCTTTAAAGAGCGAGAGGACCGTGTTGATGGCTGCCAATCCTGAAGCAAATGCCAGACCGTACTGGCCCTGCTCGAGATCTGCTATGAGTTTTTCCAATGCAGCTCTTGTGGGGTTGCCTGTTCTCGAATACTCCCATCCTCTGTTCTTGCCGAGACCGTCCTGCTTATATGTGGATGTCTGGTATATCGGAACATTTACCGCACCCGTCGTCTCATCACCGTCGATACCGCCGTGAATAAGTAAAGAATTGATCTTAATGTTCTCTTTGTTGCTCATTTTATTTTCCTCCGGATATGTTTTGAGATAAAAAGCCCGGGGCATCTTATCTGCTCCGGGCTTATAGAACATGCACTCTAAATGATTCATTTACATCGAATCAGATTAAGACAGCAATCTTCCATTGCCCGTGTATTCAACATACAACAACAACACATACACTTCATGGTTACTGTCTCCTCTCCCGATATTGGTGTGATTTTAACTCTATTAACCTACCATGTCAATAGGTAATTACTATTACTGGTTTTTTCCGTTCTCTTCGTAGTCTTTAAGCGCTGCTTCGATAGCTTCCTGTGCCAGTACTGAGCAGTGCATCTTATAATCCGGCAGACCGTCCAAAGCTTCTGCAACAGCCTTGTTGGTAAGCTGTCTTGCTTCCTCAACGGGCTTGCCCTTGATGAGTTCTGTTGCCATCGAACTTGAAGCGATAGCGCTTCCGCAGCCGAATGTCTCGAACTTAACATCCTTTACGATGTCATCTTCGATCTTAAGATACATCTTCATGATGTCTCCGCACTTTGCGTTGCCGACTGTGCCTACACCGTTTGCGTCTTCAAGAACGCCAACGTTTCTCGGATTTCTGAAGTGATCCATTACCTTCTCGCTATATAAAGCCATGATGATTCCCCCTTATAAGATAAACTGTGTCTTGCCTGCAACGAGATCTCTCCATACCGGCGAGAAACCTCTTAAGTATTCAACAACTTCTTTGACCGCCTTAATGATGTAATCCGCATCTTCATCGGTGATGTCTTCACCGATCGAGAGTCTTAACGAACCGTGGGCAACATCGTGAACACGGCCGATAGCGAGAAGAACATGTGAAGGATCTAATGATCCTGACGTACATGCGCTTCCGGAAGATGCTGCGATCCCCTTATCGTCCAGCAGGAGAAGGAGTGATTCGCCTTCGATACCTTCAAAACAGAAATTGATATTTGAAGGAACTCTGCTGTTAAGATCTCCGTTGACCGCAGAATGCGGGATCTCGGATAAGCCCTTGATGATCTTATCTCTTACCGGAGTAAGCTTTGCCTTATAGGCATCAAGCTTTTCAACTGACTCTTTGAGAGCTGCAGCCATTGCTGCGATCGCGGGAACATTCTCCGTTCCTGCTCTTCTGCCTCTCTCCTGGGCACCGCCTTCGATAAGGTTAACAAGTCTTACGCCCTTCTTGGCATAGAGGAATCCGACTCCCTTAGGTCCGTGGAACTTGTGTCCTGAAGCAGAGAGCATATCGATATTGTCTTCTTCAACATTAACTTTGATATGGCCTACTGCCTGAACCGCATCTGTATGGAAAAGGACTCCGTGCGCTCTGCATACGGCACCGATCTCTCTTATCGGCTGGATGGTTCCGATCTCGTTATTTGCATACATTACCGTAACAAGGCAGGTATCCTCACGGATAGCCTCTTCAACCTGTTCAGGAAGAACGATTCCGTTCTCGTGAACGTCAAGAAGAGTTACTTCGAAGCCCTCTTTCTCGAGTTTTCTTAATGTATGTAAAATTGCGTGGTGCTCGAAAGCCGTTGATATGATGTGCTTCTTACCCTTAGCTGCTCCGAGCTTGGCTGCAGTGATGAGAGCCTGGTTATCGGCTTCACTTCCGCCTGAAGTAAAAAGTATCTCCTTAGGATCTGCTCCTATGCAATCGGCAACATCCTTCCTGGCCTGCTCTAATACTTCCTTCGCCTTCTGACCGAATTCGTAGAGGCTCGAAGGGTTGCCGTAAGTATCTCCGATAAGGCTCATCATGGTCTCTATAGCCTTATCGCTCATCTTTGTTGTAGCGGCATTATCTGCGTAAATCACCTTTGGTGTCTCCTTGTTAATTTATTCTCGCCGATACAATACGACAATAAACCCACCAAGTCAATAGGTATTTCTTGATTTACCCACCTACCTTTAGGTATAATAGGTAAAAACATGATGGAGGACCAGGAAATGATTTCCACCCGGGGAAGATATGCATTAAGGGTAATGATCGATCTCGCCGAGAATAACACCGGCTCATTTATTCCGCTCAAGGATATAGCCGAGCGGCAGGAGATCTCGAAGAAATATCTGGAGATCATAGTCAAGGACATGGTCAGCGGCGGACTCATCGTAGGTGCCAGCGGCAAAGGCGGCGGATATAAACTCATCAAGAAACCCGAGGAATACATCGTCGGCGAGATCTTGGAACTCATGGAAGGAACTCTTAACTCAGTCGTATGTCTGGCTGACGAGAACTATAAATGCGACAGAAGGAAGATCTGCAAGACACTTCCTATGTGGAAAGAGTTTGACGGTATCGTTCACGACTATTTCTATGGCAAGAAACTGACAGATCTGCTCTGATACTCTTCCCTGTTTATTTTCGAGAGCATTAAAAGATATGCTGTCTCATACGCGGGTTTGCCGTTTGTGAGGCAGCTTAATTTATGTCTGAGTGTTAGTCGATTCTGCCAAGTACGAAAAAATAACGAAATGAGCTGTTTTCATCACTATTTCGTGCAAAACACCGCAAAAATGCACGTAGGCGACACGATTTCTTTGAATTTCTGCACTTTTTCGTACCTGGCACCAAGCACTCGAAAAAAATACGCCCGGGAATTGCTCCCGGGCGCGGCCTATTTCAGTTTCAAGAAGTACTCCTGTAGGAGTGACGAAAAGCTCCTGTTTTGTGAATATTTCGTCACTGGCGCTGTTGCACATGCTTATCTCAGTGGAATGCGCCTTTCTGTATATGATTGTCAAAAAAGGACACGATATCACCAGTGTTTCGTGTCCTTTTTCAGCACCGGGTTGCCAGACACACCCAGCCATGCAAAAACGGGCTGCCTCAAATCAGAGACAGCCCGTATGAATCTTCAGAATCGACCGGATAAGATATTACTTAATAGCTTCTCTCCAGGTTGCAGGCTTGAATTCATCAAGCAGAGGAAGGAGGCGCTTATCTACGTCGATCTTAAATACTGCATTGAAGTTGTTGGTTGCGATCATCTGACCTGCAAAGCCTACGATTACAACGAGTTCCTGATCGTTGAAGAATTTTCTCAAGTTCTCGAAAAACTCATCGGATACTGCTGTAGGGTTCTTTACATACTGCTCAGCGAGTTCTGCAAGAACTGTTTCCTTCTCGTCGTAAACAAGGTTAGCAGGATCAAGACCTAAGCCCTTTACGTCACTGATGAAGAAAAGTGAGCAGAGCTGGCATGAGTTTGTTGTTGAGATCTTGTGAGCATAAAGGATAGCATCCTTCTCACCGATTACTTCAACAAGTCTCTTCCATGATGTGTACCAAGCCATATATGCGTCATATGTAGCAGCATCATTGAGAAGACCCTTCTTCATGTTTGTTACTGCGTTGCGGCCTGCGAGCTCATCATAGCGCTCCTTCTCTGCACCTGTTGCTTCGTTCTGTTCTACCAATTTGATTCTAGCCATTTTTGTTTCTCCTTTGCGTTTTTCACTCGGTATTTTTATTAAATTGCGATCTTCAGGATCTCAATTATCTTGTTTGAATCCAGCGGAACGTAATGTCCTACGTTGCCGCCGGCTGTTGCACGTTTTGCCATTACTACGAAATCTTTATCATCGATCCCAAGCTCTGTCAGATGAGTCTTGAGTCCTAACTTCCTGAAGAACTTCTCGAGTTCTTCCGACAGCAAAAGTGCTCTCTCTTTCTCTGAATAGTCGTACGGATCTTTGCCGTAGACTCTGCTGGCAAGAAGCGCCAGTCTCCAGGGCTTTATGTCTGCTATGTACCTGGTCCAGGCCGTAAAGACGATTGCCATGCCTTCTCCGTGTGTGAGGTTATATTGAGCAGACAGTTCGTGTTCGATACGGTGCGATCCCCAATCGGCGCGTCTGCCGGCATCGAGGAAATTGTTGTGTGCTACTGAAGCGAGCCACTGGATCTCAGCTCTTGCATTAATGTTCGTGGGATCTTCGATAAGTCTGTCGGCATTTACGAGCAATGCTCTGATGGCGCCTTCGATAAGATAGTCTGTCGTATCCGAATTCTTCTCATCTGAAAAATATCTCTCGAGAAGATGTGATAAGACATCTGCGATTCCTACATAGGTCTGATAGGCAGGAAGGTTTACCGTGTACTTAGGATTCATGATCGCGAACTTCGGGATTATGCGGTCGTCTTCAAAACCTTTCTTCCATTCTCCATGTGAGAGGATTGCGCAGTTGGAAGTCTCAGAACCGCTCGATGCCGTTGTCGCGATGACGCCAATGCTAAGAACGTGTTCGGGAGAAACACCCTTATCAAAGAAGTCCCAGACATCGGCATCGTACGGTATACCGAGAGCTATCGCCTTGGCGGTGTCGATAGAGCTTCCTCCACCGACTGCCAGAACGAAGTCCACATTATCTTTCTTGCCCTGTTCGACAAGCTTTCTTACGAGATCGATAGAAGGGTTTGCAACTACTTCGCCGCTCTCGGAAAACTTAATGCCGAGTTCTTTTACAGCATCAGTTATCACATCGTAGATGCCGAGCGTCTTAATAAAGTCGCCGCTGTATACAAGAAGCAGGCTTGTTACCTTGTACTGTTCAAGAAGGCCCTTAATGCTCTTTTCGCTCCCCTCACCGAAAACTATTTTCGCGGGATTATAATATTCAAAACCAATCATCTTTCTCGTCTCCGTTTCTTCTTCGAATATGTTTTGTTTAGGCATAAAAATGCCCGGTTAGATTTTTATCTCCCGGGCGCATGGCATATGTTAGCTGCATATTATCGATTTAACATCAATCGTTCTCAAGGCGTGAGGAATGTCTTCCAGTGCCCTGTGCCATTGTGCGCACCCGGGAGTTAATCATTCGACAGCACATCATGACAGTTGTGTTGTTAATCGTTCTGGTCATCTCTCACTCCTCCTTCCGAAGTAATGGCGATAATTTAACACTATTAACCTACTATGTCAATAGGTTATTGAGATTTCTATTTCTGCTTCCTTTATAGCTTGTTTTCCAAAGAGGTTATCACTGCACAATTGCCCCAAACATTATGTTTTAAAGAGTTTGGGGCAAAATATTCATTCGAAAATTGCCCCTGATCATGAATATTCAATAATCCGGGGCAAAAGAATGAATTATCACTTGCCCCAAGCTTCGCAAATCCGGTAATTGGGGGCAAAACTCGACTGGCCTTTTTTGCCCCAAACTCATGATTTTCGGGTACTTGGGGCAAAAACACACTTAATTGATTTATTTCAAATTAAAAGGCCGCCTCAAATATAACTTTGAGACGGCCCTTCTTGATAATAAATTGATAGATTAGACGTTGATCTCCATGATCCAGCCTTCAGGTGCTTCTACAGTACCCATCTGGATGCCTGTGAGTGTTTCTCTGAGCTTTGTCATGACAGGACCCATCTCCTCCATGCCGGAAGCGAATGTGAATTCCTTGCCGTGATCATTGATCTTTCCGAGAGGTGAGATAACTGCAGCTGTACCGCAGAGACCACCCTCTGTGAACTTACCGCTCATGATCTCGTCGAGGTATACTTCTCTCTCCTCAATCTTCATGCCGCAGTAGTGTTCTGCAACGTAAACCAATGATCTTCTTGTGATCGAAGGCAGAATGGAATCAGACTTAGGTACAACGAGTGTGCCCTGACCGTCTGTGAGGATGATGTTAGCTCCGCCTGTCTCCTCGATCTTTGTACGTGTAGCCGGATCGAGATAGATGTTCTCAGCAAAACCTTCCTGGTGAGCAGTAACGATTGCGTGGAGAGACATAGCATAGTTGAGGCCTGCCTTGATGTTGCCTGTTCCTCTCGGAGCAGCACGGTCAAAGTCAGAGATCTTAACTGCGATCGGCTTAGCGCCGCCCTTGAAGTAAGGGCCTACAGGTGTAGCAAAGATCCTGTACTGATAATCATCAGCGGGCTTAACACCGATAACGGGGTTAATACCGAAGCTATAAGGTCTTAAGTACAAAGATGCGCCTGAACCGTACGGAGGAACCCAAGCTGCGTTGCCTGCAACTGTCTCCTGAACTGATCTGAGGAACAACTCCTTGGAAATCGGTGGAATCTCAAGGCGGACTGCAGAGTCATGAAGTCTGTCAGCGTTGAGGTCAGGACGGAAAGTAACGATCCTGCCGTCTACTGTCTCATAAGCCTTAAGGCCTTCAAAAACGGTCTGGGCATACTGGAGAACGCCTGCATCCTCGCTCATGACGATCATGTCGTCATCGATGAGAGCGCCTTCATCCCATGCGCCGTTCGTGTAGTTTGCGACGAATCTCTTATCTGTCTTCTGATAAGAGAATGTCAGGTTCGACCAATCGAGATTCTTCTTTTCCATAGAATCAATCCTTCTTTCTATAGTTTCTATAATTAACTAAGCATTATACCCCTGTGAGAATACTTGTAAAACCCTAAATTATACGAATCTGTATCCGCAGGCGTGATAGCAGATCTCTCCTGCCTTGATGACCGGCGAATCAAATCCGGAAAGATTTACGGCATTAGGGACCATCTGGGCTTCAAGGCAGATCGCGTCATACTGGCCGTAAGCCTTAGTCGTCTTCTGATCGAGAGGGCTTCCCAGGTTGTTTCCTGCGTAGATCTGGATACCCGGGAGGTCGGTAAGGCACTCCATCGTGATACCGGACTCGGGTGCGGTAACAGCAGCAGCAAATGAGAACGTTCCCGCCTTTGTATTGAGGCAGAAGTTCTGGTCGATGCCCTTGGAGATGACCATCTGGTGGTCGTCGCTGTCATTAAGGTCGGAGATGAAACGGTATTCCCTGCAGTCGAAAACTGTTCCTTCAACATCCTTAAGCTCGCCGGTAGGAACGTTCATGTCGTCCTTGATGGTGATCTTGTCGGAATTGATCATGATGAGGTCGTTATTGACCGTGCCTTCTGCGTTTTCACCGCGCAGGTTGAAATATGCGTGGTTTGTAGGCGCAAAGATCGTATCCTTGTCAGACTTGCCTATGTAGAGGATAAGGAAAGTCTTGTCCTCAAGCCAGCAGTAAAGGACCTTTGTGTCAAGGTTGCCCGGGAAGCCTGTAGCTCCG
>JAILHX010000051.1 GCA_024695565.1 Saccharofermentans sp.
TCATTCAGCAACAAAGTTCATCGGCGGCCACGGCACGACATTGGGCGGCGTTATCGTTGATTCAGGCAACTTCGACTGGGCAGCTTCCGGCAAGTATCCCTGGATCTCAGAACCCAACCCGAGCTATCACGGCGTTAAGTTCACAGAAGCTGCAGGCAAGGCTGCATTCGCAGTATACATCAGAGCAATCCTTCTGAGAGATACAGGTTCATCAATTTCACCTTTCGCAGCATTCCTTCTCCTCCAGGGCACAGAGACACTCTCCCTCAGAGTTGAGCGTCACGCTGAGAATACAAAGAAGGTATTGGATTTCCTCGTAAACCACCCGAAGGTTGCAAAGGTAAACCATCCGGCACTTGCTGATCACCCTGATCACGATCTTTATACTAAGTACTTCCCTAACGGCGGCGGTTCCATCTTTACATTCGATGTTAAGGGCGGCAAGGAAGAAGCATTCAAGTTCATCGATAACCTGAAGATCTTCTCACTCCTCGCAAACGTTGCTGACGTTAAGAGCCTTGTTATCCATCCGGCAAGCACAACACACTCACAGCTTTCCGAGGAAGATCTTAACAGCATCGGCATCCATCAGAGCACGATACGTCTCTCAATCGGTACAGAGCACATCGATGACATCATCGCTGACCTCGAGAACGGCTTCGCAGCTATCTGACCTCAAACTCACAATCTGATATATAATTACACTTAGCAGTCATACGGGAGGTTTTATTATGACTAAGATTTACACATCAGCAGATCAACTTATCGGTAAGACACCGCTTCTTGAATTAACACATCTTGAGAAAGCTTTGGGCCTCGAAGCTAAGCTTGTTGCAAAGCTTGAATATTTCAATCCTGCAGGCAGCGTTAAGGACCGTATCGCAAAGGCGATCATCGAGGACGCTGAAGCTTCAGGCAGACTTAAGGAAGGCAGTGTCATCATCGAGCCCACCAGCGGCAACACCGGTATCGGTCTCGCTTCCGTAGCAGCTGCTAAGGGTTACCGTCTCATCATCACAATGCCTGAGACGATGAGCGTTGAGAGAAGACAGCTCATTAAGGCTTACGGTGCAGAACTTGTTCTCACAGAGGGCTCCAAGGGTATGAAGGGTGCGATCGCAAAGGCTGAGGAACTCCAGGCTGAGATCCCTAACAGCATCATCGCAGGCCAGTTTGTAAATCCCGCAAATCCCAAGGCTCACAAAGAGACTACAGGTCCTGAAATATGGGAAGACACAGACGGCGAAGTAGATATCTTCGTTGCAGGTGTAGGTACAGGCGGAACAGTTACAGGTGTAGGCGAATACTTGAAGTCACAGAAGGCTTCCGTTAAGGTTGTAGCTGTTGAGCCTGCAGATTCTCCCGTTCTGAGTAAGGGCACTGCCGGTGCGCATAAGATCCAGGGCATCGGTGCCGGCTTCGTACCTGAGGTTCTTAATACAACAGTTTACGATGAAGTTATTCCTGTTACCAACGACGATGCATTCGCTACAGGCAAGCTCCTCGGTAAGAGCGAAGGCGTTCTCGTAGGAATCTCATCAGGTGCAGCTCTCTGGGCAGCAATCGAACTTGCTAAGCGTCCCGAGAACAAGGGCAAGACAATCGTTGCACTCCTGCCTGACACAGGTGACCGTTATCTCTCAACTCCGCTTTTCGCTGAGTAACAGTTACAAACAAATGCCATAGAAATCCAAACATCCGTTGTCCGTCGGGCAGCGGATGTTTTTTTGTGCGCGTTTTCGAGAATGTTTTATATTAAATGCACGAAAACTCTTCGTGAAAATATAAGAAAAGGCGATATCTTATATTTTTTGCCCCTGTTTTCGCGAAAAAAATATAAGACGGGGAACGCAAATTGACAAAAATCAGCGGCAATCTGGCAGAAGCTCAAACGCCCCATTGCTATAATCGAATTATCTATTATCGGGAGGTGGAAGCTATGAGCATTGATTTATCCAAGATGCCGAAGATCGGTTTTGGCCTTATGAGACTGCCTGAGACAGACGGGGTCATTGATATCGACAAGGTCTCTAAGATGGCGGACAGCTATCTGGAAGCAGGTTTTACTTACTTCGACACCGCATATGTCTATCACGGCGGCAACTCCGAGAGGGCTGTCAAAGAAGCTATCGTTAAGCGTCATCCGAGAGATTCGTTCACGCTCGCAACAAAGCTTCCCGCATGGTTCATTCATTCAGAGGAAGACAGGGACAAGGTCTTTAATGAGCAGCTCGAAAGATGCGGCGTAGACTTCTTCGACTTTTATCTCCTCCACAGCATTGAGGACGGAAATAACTACGATACATACGAGAAGTACGACTGCTTCAACTGGGGCATGCAGAAGAAGGCTGAAGGCAAGATAAAGCACTTCGGTTTCTCCTATCACGGCACACCCGAGCTCCTCGTAAAGATCCTCGACAAGCACCCTGAAGTGGAGTTTGTCCAGATTCAGCTTAACTACATCGACTGGGACAATTCGATCGTTCATTCCGGAGAGCTCTATAAGATCCTTTCTGAGAGGAATATCCCGATAATCGTCATGGAGCCCTGCAAGGGCGGCAAGCTCGCAAATCTTGACGACGAATGCTCAGAGATCTTTAAGGCCATCCGTCCTGACAAGTCCGTTGCTTCCTGGGCTTTCCGCTTCGTTGCAAGCCTTCCCGGCGTAGCTACGATCTTAAGCGGAATGTCTACTGAAGACCAGATGGCAGACAACATGAACACATTTAAGAATTTCGAGCCCCTTAACGATGAGGAAAAGGCTGCGATCGGCAAGGTCGTTGAAGCAATGTCCCGCGTAGAGCTCATCGGCTGCACGGCTTGTAAATACTGCGTCGAAGGCTGCCCTATGGGCATCAGCATTCCTGATGTCATCAGCGCGATCAATACAGCGAGGAAATTCCCGGGCGACATGAGGCCGCAGTTCTTCTATAACGGGCTTGTGGACAGATACAGCCATGCATCAGACTGCATCGGATGCGGCCAGTGCGAAGGCGTGTGCCCGCAGCACCTGCCGATCATCGAGATCCTCAAGGAAGGCGTCGAAAAGTTCGAAGCGCAGGGCTGATTATTTGGAAATTTGCATATGCCCACCGAATCTGCGAATTTGCGGACTCGGTGGGTATTTTTTTTGTCATTTGCGGACTACGCAAGGAAATACCGACTAAAACTTGGTTTTCTCGATTTTAGTAGGTAATTTGGTTCAAGTTACGGCGCTCGAAAATGAACAGACTACCGACTAAAATCTGTTTTCTCGTTTTTAGTAGGTAATTGGGTTCAGTTACAGCGCTCGAAAATGAACAGTACTACCCACTAAAATGTTAAAACACGGATTTAGTCGGTAATTTGAATGCACTATGCAAAATCAACTACCGACCAAAAACATAAACCACAGATATAGCCGGTATATACCGCCACGGATTTATCATCTGCTTTCCGGGACGGAAAAAACCTTGCCGGCACCCGAAAAAATATAGCAAAACAAGCATTTTCGGGGTTAACAAATGCTTTTTACCGTGCTAAAATTTCGAACGGGGAGATAAGCCCCAATCCCATTTAAAAAGTGAGGTGAATACGGTGGACGCTGGTGACAGTTGCGACAAACGAGGGAAACGCGGCCGAAATATCCTTTGTTCCTTAATGTGCCAGTCGATGACCGTATCGGACCTTAAGGACTAAATGATGTATCGTCACCTCTGTTTGCCCAAAGCATAACGGAGGTTTTTTGTTCCCGTCGTTTGTTTACTTTTAGGAGGAGACAAATGGCAGAGAAGGAAATAAGAAGAGATTATCAGGACGAGATAATCTCGCTGATGAGGGGTAACGATTCCCCGAGGGTAATTCATTACAAACTAGAAGATTATCACGCAAGTGACATCGCACAGATCTTAGAGGAGCTTAACGACACCGAGAGGAAGAAGCTCTTCAGAGTCTGCGGCAAGACGCTGCTTGCGGAAGCTTTCGAGTGCCTTGAGGAAGACCAGGCAAGCGAATACCTTAACGAGATGGACATCAGGCGTGCTGCGGCAGTCGTCTCAGAACTCGAGACCGATACCGCTGCAAACGTTCTGAGGGAACTCGATAAGGAGAGAAGAGGTCTCATCATCGATGCGCTCGATACGGAGGTCAGACAGGAGATCAGCATCATCGCATCATACGATGAAGATGAGATCGGTTCCAAGATGACCGCGAACTTTATCAGGATCGGGCTTGATCTCACGGTGAAGCAGGCGATGAGCGCGCTCGTTACACAGGCAGAAGAGAACGACAACATCTCAACACTCTTCGTTGAAGATGACGAGGGCTTATTCTACGGAGCTCTTACGCTCAAGGACCTGATCACGGCAAGAAGCACGACGGATCTTAACACGCTTATAGTTACGTCGTTCCCTTATGTTTATGCTAACGAGCTGATCGACGACTGTATCGAGAAGCTCAAGGATTATTCGGAGGACTTGATCCCTGTCCTTGATGAGGACAACAAGATACTCGGAGTTATCACATCACAAAGCATCGTCGAAGTAGTCGATGATGAGCTCGGTGAAGACTACGTTAAGCTCGCCGGCCTCATTGCAGAAGAAGATATCAAGGAGCCTCTGGGACAGAGCATCCGCAAGAGAATGCCCTGGCTTCTTATCCTCCTTTGTCTCGGAATGCTCGTATCTACGCTGGTCGGTGTTTTCGAAGGCGTGATCGCACATCTTACGATAATCATGGCGTTCCAGTCACTGATCCTCGACATGGCAGGTAACGTCGGTACGCAGTCGCTCGCTGTCACGATCAGAGTCCTGACAGACGAGAATCTGACGGTCGGACAGAAGTTCAAGCTCGTGTTCAAGGAAGCCAGAGTCGGCCTCAGTGTCGGTCTCATATTGGGAATCGCATCGATCGTCCTGATCGGCCTTTATCTGATGGTGATCAAGCAGCGCGAAGCGGTTTTCGCATTCTCCGTAAGCGGATGCATCGGCGTGGCACTCCTGATATCGATGATATTCTCGTCCATCGTCGGTACATTGATCCCGCTGTTCTTCAAGAAGATCAAGGTTGACCCGGCTGTCGCATCCGGACCCCTGATCACGACGGTCAACGACCTTATCGCAGTCGGCTGCTACTATGGCATGAGCTGGCTCCTGCTGATCAACGTTATGGGCTTCTAAAAGGCGCTGTAACACTGTTAAACTGCTTATAAAGACCCGGCCTCAATAACAGGCCGGGTCTTCTGTTATCGGGACCATCAGGCAGCCCTGTTCCTGCTTATGAATAAAGCATTCCGAAACAAAATAATAATATTATTTATACAGTTGTTATACTTGACCATATATCAACGGGGGTTGATAATTTTATTAGTGAATAAAATAAGGAGAACTGTAAATGGAACATGTTTCTTTCAGTCCCCGCGGCGTCTGTGCCATGAAGATAGATTTTGACATTGAGGACGGCAAGCTCTACAACGTCAAGTTTATCGGAGGCTGCAACGGCAACCTCAAGGCGATCGGAAAACTTATTGAAGGAAAGGATGCCAAGGAAGTTGCTGACGTATTAAGAGGCAACGACTGCAACATGAAGGGTACGTCCTGCGCTGATCAGCTGGCAAAGGCGATAGACGAATATAACAAGTAAGGCAGTCGGTATATGCTGGATTTTCTGATTAGCATCCAACAGAATATCATGATGATTCTCAGCAGTACGTGTGCAGTTATTGCTGTATTCGTGCTGTTCATGAAGTCGCTTCCGGCGAAGAGGCGCACTGCGCTTTTGTGTGTCGAGATCTGTTCGATGATCGTCATGGTCGCTGATTTTCTGGCATATGTTTACAGAGGCGATCCGTCTGCTACCGGTTTTTATTTAGTCAGGATTAGTAATTTTCTGGTCTTCTTCTTTAACATCGGCGTTCTTTATGCGTTCAATGCATATCTCATCTCTTTGTATGAGAATACGAGTAATGCGGCAGGAATAAAGCGCCTCAAGGCCGTTAATTATGTCGGCGTTGCCGGCGCAGTGATGCTTATCTTCTCACAGTTTAACGGTCTTTACTATTACTTTGATGAAACGAATACTTATCACAGAGGTCCGGGATTCATCGTCTGCTATCTGATCCCGGCGGTGATGCTCCTGATCCAGGTTTCCGTAGTCATCCAGAATTACAAAAAACTCAGCCGCAGCATCAGTCTGTCATTACTCCTGTTCTCTGTCCTGCCGCTCATTGCTTCGATTGTTCAGGCCGTATTCTATGGTCTGTCACTCATCAACATGGCTATTGCCGCAATGGCGATGCTGCTTTATCTGTTCGCGCTCAAGGACATGAATGAGACTTATGCCCACGCAAACGACTTGAGGATCGAACTCCTCACGGCGGAGCAGCAGAGTATGAAGAGACTCTTCGAACAGACGGCAGAAGCTCTCGCGAGCGCAATCGATGCCAAGGACAAATATACGCATGGTCACTCCGCCAGAGTTGCGGGTTACTCCAAGATGATCGCCAAGATGGTCGGCAAGGATGAGAAGGAATGCGACGAGATCTACTTCGCAGCTCTACTCCACGACATCGGTAAGATCGGTATCTCAGACGACATCATCAACAAGAAGGGCAAGCTCACCGAAGAAGAGTATGAAGCCATCAAGCAGCATACCGTTATCGGCAAGCAGATCCTCACGAGCATCGTCGAGTTCCCTTACCTCAGCATCGGCGCTCACCACCACCACGAGAGATACGACGGCAAGGGTTACCCCGATAAGCTCAAGGGCAGCGATATCCCCGAGCTTGCCAGGATCATTGCGGTAGCTGATGCTTACGATGCCATGACCTCGAAAAGAAGCTACAGGGATCCGCTCCCTCAGGCAACCGTAAGACAGATCCTCATCGAAGAGATGGGCGCGCAGTTCGATCCTCTCTTCGCAACGCAGATGATCCACATGATCGACCAGGATCAGGAATACAACATGCGTGAGAAGGAAGACGTCAAAGAGTTCGTCGGAAACGATGACTTCAACTTCGATGTCAACCGCGCTGTTTATACTGAAGGAATCCTCGCATTCCCGGGTGTTGACTTAAAGATCCGCATAAGGATCGCACCTACGGAAGATCACGACGAGAAGGAATGCTCGCCTTCGCTCATTGTTTTCGATTCCCTGGACGGAAGAGTCCACGAGACAGGCAAACTCGCAGAAGAACTGCTCTACACCGAGTATGTCGAGCTCAAGTTCGACGGCACCTATAACAAGGGCGAAGCCAGAGCAATAAGACCTAATATCATGAACATGAAGGCCGCATCCTCTGCTAACGTGACCATAGGCAGGATCTGCGGCGAATACGATCTCGAGATCGCCAGATTAAAGGACCACATGCTGGTCAAGATCATAGGCGAAGATAAGATGGTCGAATATGTCATCGCTCTTCCGGACAGCACGAGATTCAGCTATATCAGCTTCTCCGGCGCTTACTATCACCTCAGCGTCACGTCCATAAAGCGCGCCGATGAACCTGTTTCAGAGAACTACATTCCGCGAATCGCAGAGCTCGTAACTTACATCGACGGCGAAGAAGGCAACGTTCCCAACGTCCAGGTCGACAACTACCGTACGGATGCTACAGAAGGCATTCCTCTTAATGGTTCCATGGAACTTGATTTCCACACCAAGAGTCTTCCTACTGCAAGACTTATCTGGCACTGCCCGTTCATTTGTCTGTTCACTTCTTCTAATGGTAAAGTTACCGACGAAGACTACCGCGAGTTCGCACTCATAAGACTCGACGGCGAGGTCTGGGAGAGCGGCGATTTTGCATCCAATGAAGTTGTCATCAGCAAGAATGACCGCTTCGACGGATGGGACCAGTGGAAGAAGCTCAACAAGGACGGCATGGACTGCCACGTATCGCTCAAGCGTGAAGGCAAGAAGATTACTGTCACGACCGAGAACGGTGGTATCCTGCTCAAGAGCACCACGACGATAAGGACCGATGACGACAAGGTCTTCGTTGCTCTCACGGGCGACCAGTGCGCACTTACGAAGATATATTTTAAACCCGAATCCTGACCGCAACATTTATAGGTCTTTATCTGTATATAAGATAAAGCTATAGCGGAGGGATACCTTAATGAAATTCCAAAAAGCGATCGCAACTGTTCTATGCATGGCTGTCGGCATGTCCGTTTTGTGCTGCAGCTGCTCAGCTGATAACGGCGGCTCCGGCGGCTCCGGAAGGAACCGCAACAGCAGAGATGACGAAGAAGAGGAAGAATATGAGGTCCCCGAAGATGAGATCCTCGTCGTCAGACGTTCCGAAAACGAGGCATGGGGTCACGCCAGAAGCATTACATTTATTATGTCAGACGGCAATGTCTACTCATCTTCAACGAATTTCGGTTTTGGCAGTAATCAGTATCACAGCGTTCTTTCCTATGAAGATGAGCTGACGCTCCTCCGCAAATATACTGAACCCATCGGCAAGATGGATGAAGACAAGATCGCAAAGCTCTACAATAACATGATGAAGATCGATACCGGTGCCGACTTCGAATACAGCGACGAAGAATGGGACGATGCAGGCTATTCGGACATAGAGGTCCTGAATTCCGATGGTGAATACATGAAGATCAGCGAGTCCGGCTGCCGCCAGGGCGAGCTGGAGGACCGCAACGCCAGGAAAGCCCTGTCTGTCATCAGGACTTTTTTCAACTTTCTGGACGTTGATTCCGTGCCCGTATGTTACCTTCCCACGGATACATTCATCGATACATTTGAGTGCACTGCGGATATAACAGACGATGCACACATGCTGATTACCAATAACAAAGAACTCGATGAATTCATAAGCCTTACGGGTGTCGATCTAAGGGAGATCGAAGATTTCTATTATTTCGGCGGCTGTGATTTCGACCCGTTTAGCTCAGTGTGCATCGCAGTCGAGATAAAAGGTTACGACGGATACCTGTCTTTGCAGGAGATCTCATCTGACGCCTTCATCGTTTCTGATAAATACGTCGGCTTCGGCATCATCGAAGATCCTGATATAGCAATCTCCGACGACTTCGTCGCTCAGAAATACTACTTCCACGTGGCAATAGTTCCCGCTTACGATCTGAGTGTCTACGATTCCTTTACCGGGTGATTTGGAGTTCCCGAAAACATATTCTAAAAGACTGCCCGGGCGGTCAGCTTTTTAGCTAACTTTTTTCGCGATTTTGTTAGCTAAAAAGTTAGCTTTTGCAAAAATCCAACATTTCAGCTAACAAAACACCCGTAAATTGTTAGCCAAAATGCTGACGCTGTTCGGGTGACACACGAAAACATCAACAAATAACACAACGAAAAAGCCCGGCACTTAACCGCCGGGCCTTTTGATATGAATACTTATACCTTAATATTTATACGCCGTGTACGTCGTAACGTTCAGTACCGTCTCGCCGTCAATCTGCAGTGCGACCGGGCGGTCGAAAGTTACCGTGATCTTGTGGCCTGTCTTAACCTCTACGACCTTCTTGTGATCAACGTGCTTGCCCTTGAAGATGGAGGGGAAGATGGCGAGCGTTCTGATCTTGCCGCTGCCGTGGAAGAGGAGCAGTGACAGGAGCCTGTCCTTGCCAAGACGGTCCTGCTCAGGGGTGGCGATCATGCCTCCGCCGTAGTAACGGCCGTTCATTGAAGGAGCGAGCCATACCTTCTTGTACGAGAGCTTCTGTCCGTCGATCTCGATCTCGGCATTTGTGGGCTTGTAGTGGAAGAGCAGACCCTTGATGGCGATGCCTGCATAGTCGATCTTCTCTTTGCCTGCTTCTCTCTGCTGGTCGCCGACTTCGCAGCAGTAACCGTCGATGCCGTAACCGATGCCGTTGATGAAGCGCTTCTTCATGCCGTTGACTTCAACGAAGGGAAGATCCTTGATGTATTCATTGATCTGAACGGGAGCGTCGCCGACCTTCTTGCCTAAGTCGTTCCAGAAGTCATTACCGGTTCCAGTGGGGAAGAAGTAGAGGGGCTGAACGATGTCGATCCCGTCGGTGTAATTGATAAAGCGGTTGAGCGTACCGTCGCCGCCGCAGAGATAGAGCTCGTCATCAGGATTCAGACCTGCAAAGAATCCCTTGGGATCATCGATCTTTGTGACATCCTCAAATTTGAGTTCTTTGCCGCTGAGGAAAGGTTTGATCTCCTCAGCCTTGGTCTTGCCGGTTCCGTTGCCGGACAGGCTGTTATACAGTACGTAAGTGGACATTTTCGTTCTCCTTCTCGTTTGATTCGACGTAAGCCAACATCAGTTCTCTGGCGTGTTCGCCGATGTCGTTGCAGCGCATGGACTTGACCTGTTCTGCGGACATGACATCCAGAACGTCAAAGTAGATATCGCTCTTATGAAGAGGGAAGTTCTTGGGCATCTTCTCGGCACCCTTTATGCCGCAGATCACGACGGGCACGTTAGCCTTCTGCGCGATCTTGAATATGCCGTTGTGGAAGGGCAAAAGTCCTCCTTCGAAGTTTCTCTTGCCTTCGGGATATACTGCGACCGAACACTGGTCGTTCTTCATAAGCTCTGCAGCTTTGTCGATCGTTTTCATGGCCTCTCTGGGATTCTCGCGGTCAATGGGAAGGAAGCAGCAGCGTCTGATGAGCTTGCCCCAGCAGGGAACGTGGAAGTTCTCTTCCTTGGAGATGAATGCGAGGTCGTAATCCTGCAGGAGGAACCAGGTGGTAATTGGGTCTAATTTGGAACGGTGGTTGCAGACCAGGAGAAATCTCTGGTTCTGCGGGATCTTATCAAGGCCCGTGGTATGGAAATGAACGCGGCCCACGAAGATCAGCCACCATGTCGAACTGACGAGGAGCCATCTGTAATAGCCGCTGTGCTTGTCATAGAAGTGCTTCGAACTTACCAGACAGGCGCTCACAAATAAGAGCATCCAGTACTGCAGGAACCCGGTTACGAGAATGAATAAGATCCACAGAAAGAATTTCATGTATGTACTTTACCTCACCCAATATTACTAATATAGCAAAAATCATAAGTATTTGAGTTCTTAAGTTGCACAATTATTTCGCTATCCGAACAATTCGAAAACATCTTGCTCAAGTTTTTCAGGTGCCCGCCCCGAAAGAATACAAAACTTGCGAATGACAGAAGCGAATAGCAAGAAATGTAAAACAAAGGCAGAAACACAAAACTTATACCCTTCATTTTATTGAACATCCCAAAACTCCTACGGCTTGTTTGTTTAACCATTCTTGCTGTATCATTAACCGCAGGTAAAGTAACGAAAAATTATTTTTTCGCGCGGGAGGTAATATGAAAAGTAAACTTTTCCAAATCATTGCCGGCGTGATCGCCGGTACAGTGCTCCTCGGCGGGTGTGATGCGCTCACAACAGCCACCACAACAGCAACGGAGTCACAAGGTTATCATGATGTTCCGCTCTCAATTGCTGCGGACTTCACGAAGGGTGAGAACGAAGGCGGCAACTGGGTCACATACGGTGATGCCAAGGTCACTCTCACAGACGGCACTGCTGTAGTCACAGAGCGTTCGGCTAGCAACTGCGGAATCGCCGTACCCTGCCCTGATTACAGAGGCAACACAGTAAAGGCTGAAGTTCAGGCATCAAGCGAGAACGAGTCTCTCACAGTCTCTATGAGATATGAGATCTACGGAAACGTTTCCTACGTAAACATCGCTTTTGGTGCTCCTAACGAATCAGGCATTTTCAACATCACAGGAACTATCGAGATCCCTGCAAACGCCACAAATGCACTGATCTACCTCGAAGCAAACGATGTAAGGGATTACACTGTTTCTTCATTCGTAGTCAGCGTTGAGGGCGAGTTCAACAACCTCACAGGCACACCTGTTGAAGAACTTCAGGATCCTACAGCTACAGCATCTCTTGCAGCTGCATATTCCAACTACTTCAAGTTCGGCGTTGCATCTCCTGCAACAGTTATGACGAACCCAACAGAGAGCTTCAGAGACCTTCTCAAGACACAGTTCAATTCAGTTACACCTGAAAACGAGCTCAAGCCCGAGAACGTTCTTGATGCTGCTACAACACTTGCAGATCCCGAGAAGTACAACGAGTGCCCTGCGATTCACTTCGACGCAGCAAAGCCCATCCTCGACTACTGCAAGGAGAACAACATTCCCATGAGAGGCCACACTCTCGTATGGCACTCACAGACACCTTCCTGGTTCTTCTATGAGAACTACGATGTCAACGGCGAACTCGCCAGCAGAGAGCTCATGCTCAAGAGAATGGAGAACTACATCGACTCAGTCATCAACTGGTGCGAAGAGAACTATCCCGGCGTTATCTATGCATGGGACGTCTGCAACGAGTGCATCGATGACGGCGGCGGAATCAGACAGAGCTACTGGACACAGACGATCGGTGACGACTTCGTAGAGAAGGCTTTCGAGTTCGCAAGAAAGCACGCACCTGCCAATGTCCAGCTCTTCTACAACGACTACAACGAATATCAGACATCCAAGCAGGATGACATCATCGCAATGCTTACTCCTATTGCAGCAGCAGGCAACATCGACGGTATGGGCATGCAGAGCCACATCAGCTCCGGCCTCGACGTTGATAACTACATAGCAGCTGCCAAGAGATATGCATCCGAACTCGGCGTTGTCATCCACATCACAGAGCTCGACGTTGCAGCTCCCAAGTCACTGAACCCCATGTACGACCAGGGCGTCTACATGCAGAAGCTCTTCACGGCCATCATCCAGGCATGTGACGAAGGACTGCCGCTCGAGTGCGTTACGGTCTGGGGCCTCACAGACGACATGAGCTGGAAGTCCGCTTCCAAGCCCCTCCTCTTCTACGGCAACCTCTCACCCAAGCCCGCATACGAAGGCGTTATGTGCGCTATCAACGGCGGCGAAGTTGCCAAGCCTGACGACTATCAGGAGCCTGTAGTTGACACAACACCTTTCGTTGAGGACTACGAGGACCAGAGCTTCGTCGGCGGCCCGAGATACAGCTCAGTCCAGAAGATCGTCGGTGACGCTTACGAGGGCGACTACTGCCTCGAGAACTCCGAGGGTTACGCTGAGTACGACGGTTATGCAATGGACGTTTCCAACTATGCAGGACACACGATCCACATCACCTTCGCTATCAAGTCCGATTCTGCTACATGTAAGCTCACAGCTGATATCGACGGCACATGGCCTACGATCGCAGAAGTCACAACAGGTGACGGTGAGTGGCACTATGTTGAGTGCGACTACGCTGTAGAAGCAGGCGCTACGCTCCAGGTTTACTGGGAGAGCGTAGACATGAACCCGTTCTATCTCGACAGCGTTACGATCCAGACTGTTGACTGATAGTCTCTTGATCTGACTTATTAAGGCCGGCTCTTGATTGGGCCGGCCTTTTGCTTGTACATTTTTTTACACTTCCGGCATCGAAAAGTGTACGGTTCAGTGTAAATTGAAGCCGATTTACAGCGGTCCGTACACTTTGGAGGGCAAAAAAGGTACAAAAAATGCAAACGGTTTTCCGACATCGTCTGCATGGTCACCGCCGGATAGGCGCGGGGAAATTCCGCGCTCAGTTTGCCCGAGAAAAAGTAAATCCGTGCCAACTTACTCAGATTCGGGCAAAAAGCGTGTCTGATTTGCCCGGAAAAAAGTAAATCCGTACAAACTTACTCAGAACTGGGCAAAAACAGCGCTCAGTTTGCCAGAAAAAAAGTAAATCGACTTCCAACTACTCGATTACAACGCGCGGGCGATTTTTGGGCGTTTTTGAAGTCATTTCCGCCCGCCAAAACGCCATCTTATGCCATTTTGCATTTTCGCGGGCGTTTCTTGCTCAAAATACGCCCAGAATTTTGCACATCTTCCGGACATTCCCTTAGCCGGATTATACGCTCTCGAAAACAATCACAATTTGCAATTATCAAGCCTCTAATTTATTCTTTTGAATTATGGGAGATGCGGTAAACAGGGAAAGAAAACTCATCATTGATATAGCCGTCTGCGCTGTATGGTCTTTGTTTGTCCTGGTGGTCTCAAATTGTGACATAAAGCTTATGAATCCGCTTCAGATCGCGGTGCTGACGGCAGGATTTATCGGGCTCTCATATCTCGTTATCAGAAGCGAAGGCAGGGATAAGACCGGCAGGATCATGGCGGTCATTACCATCGCTGCAATCGGCATAAGGACCGCGTATGTTCTGTACACGGGAGCACAGCTCAGGCAGCACGACATGGGCGAATTCGACTCTGATTTAGGTCTTAATTATCACGCTGAATATATTGAATATCTGCTCGAGAATCACAGACTGCTCGACCAGGACATCACGAAGCACTGGCAGTTCTATCATCCGCCGCTCCAGCATATTATCTGCGCGGTCTTCTTCGGAATCTACCGTAAGATCGTGCCGTCGCTTGCACATAACTGGGACGCGCTGCAGTGGCTGTCGCTGTTTTATTCACTCGTAACGCTCGCAGTTGCTAAGAGATTTGCAGGTGTTTGGAAGCTGTCGAAAAAGGGCACCCTTATTGCATATCTGACGGTAGCGTTCCACCCCCAGCTGATTATCTTCTCGGGTGCGCTCAATAACGATCCGCTGTCTGTCATGTTTGCGATAGCAGCGCTCTATCTGGTATTGATCTGGTATAGGGACGGAAGCAAGTCATTCTTAAAACTCATGGGCATAAGCGTGTGCGTGGGCCTTGGCATGATGGCAAAGCTCTCTGCGGGAATCATTGCGGTGCCGATCGCATTTATTATGCTGAAGGCTTTTTTCGAAGCAGAGAAAAAAGGCAGGTTCATCTGGCAATATATCGTGTTCCTCGCCGTCTGCGCGCCGCTGGGACTCTGGTATCAGGTGAGGTCGCTTGTTCTCTGGAACGTGCCGATAAACTACGTTGCGGTGCCTGACTTAGAGCTCAATCCGGGACTTGATATCAGCATGATACCCGCGTGGAAGAGGTTCTTCGCGTTCGGTGAGGGAGTCAATTACAACATAATCAACGAGACGCTGAATGAGGCTGTTTTCGACGGCGGGTACTATCAGCCTTATCCGCTGCTCGCGGCGATCGGCTATATAATGTTCTCGGCTTATGCGGTGCTGACGCTGACGATACTTGCGAATCTGATCGCAGCGTGGATCAAAGAGCGCAGCATGGACAACATGGTCATGACGGTCCTCATCGCGGCAGAGCTGGTATCTTATGTGATCTTCTGCTTCAAGATGCCTTACACATGCACGATGTCATTCAGATATATCGTTCCGACGATCATCGCGGGCGCGTATTATTCCGGCAAGTCGGGCAGCATCAGCCCGAGGATCTTATCGGCTTTTACGACGGGCGCAACAGTCGCATTTGCAGCCGTATCATTTATCTTCTACTGTATCGTCTGGCTGGCAGACTGAATCAGGACTTAACTTCCGGCATCTATTTGGCATAGATTTCGTGTCTTTTTTAGCGGTTCTATATTTATTTCACAAAAAATCTTTATAGTTAAATCAGGGAATAGGAATTTAGCGTTAACCGGGAGGTTTCTTATGAAGAGATTAAAGGCTCTTGCAATTGTAATGGCTGTATCGATGCTGCAGCCGCTTCTCATGTCATGCTCTGCGACAGGCAAAGAAGCGGTCGTAAAAGAAGACGATCCGTGGTACGAATCCATAAGATTCGAGCTCGACCAGGAGCATCTGCCGAGCGAGATGATGCAGGGTTCTGTCGTAAGTTACAGCAACGGCAAGATCTATAACATCTACAGTCTCATCAATCTCACTGACTTCGATAACTACAGGAGGACCATACTCGATACTTATGATGAGAAGGGCAACCTCTTAAGCCGCACGAAGCTCACGGATCCGACAGGTTACACACTCGATGGCATCCGGAGTGTTAAGCCTGACAGCGAAGGCAGAACTGCTGAAGCGATCGCGGGTGTTTTTTCCACCGGAGCTTTTGAGACCGCGATCGTCACCATAGACCTTACCACTGGAGAGACAAGCAATGTCAGGCTGTTCAAGGATAAGGACGACAAGACTCTTGCAGTGTCACTGGGCGGTCAGGATTCGATAGGCGTATCGGAGGTGTATGTTGCAGGCGAATACTATATCCCTGTAATTTATGACTTCGAGAATGCTACCGGAACGTCTGCTCACGCATACGGGTACAGGGGTTCCGAATACTTATGCGAGTTCGATTTCTCGAGCGTTCCTTCTGTAAATGCGCTCGAGGAATTCTCATACGATACTAACAGCAAGACCGTATTCACGGTCGGGTTTACGCACGACGGTCCGGTGGTATTGGAGTTCGATCCCGAGACGGGAAAACTCGTAAGCTCCGGCAGCTATGATTCGCAGAGTGAAGACGAAGTAAATATTGCAGATTATAAGCCGGTCGTGTCAGGAGCCCTTTGCAAGATCGATACGCTCGGAAACATCACGGCCATGGATCTTGTGGAGCAGGAAGTAAAGACCGTCATTGATAATAACTGGTACTCACCTTATTTCTCCGATCTGGCAGAAGACGTCAAACTCATCGACTGCGATGAGAACGGCGCTGTCATCTATTCCCAGAAAACGACGTCCTACTCGTTACTGTTCTCCAGCGTTAACGGCTGTGTAACGATCCTTAAGAAGGCGGATACGAATCCTCACGCCGGCAAGAAGATCATCGAGATCGCGCCGCCCATCGACAAGGAGATGACAGAGTACTTATCGAATGCGATCTATGAATTCAACAGAACTGATGACGAGTATTTCATCAGGGTCTGGAGCAAATACAAGACCGGGATCAAGGCAGGAAGAGACC
Organism: Saccharofermentans sp.; assembly: GCA_024695565.1. Next base: position 16,778 of record JAILHX010000051.1, read on the forward strand.
TGTCCATCCTTAACGCTGATGACGAGAAACTCTACACGATGATCCAGGAGCTGAACGGTTCGGAAGCTCCCGACATCGCGATCGGAATCCAGAAGAATTATGCGATGAGGGATGGTGTTTTCGAAGACCTGACTGGATATCTTGATGCCGAAGTTCTCGAAAAGCAGTTCACCAACATAATCGAAGCTTCGAAGATCGACGGCAAGCTCTACTTCCTGCCGATAACACTCGAGATCGAAGGCCTTGTAACCGACATGGATCTCATCGCGCCGGGAGATGTGGGGATCACTTTCGAAGACTACGAGAAGATGATCAGTGAGGACTTGGACGGCTTCTCGCCCTACGATTATCCGATGTCTGAATATAACTACAAGCTGGACTTCATCCTGTCCTGCATCGATACCAAATCCGCGATCGAAGGAGACAGCGTCGACTTCGGCACAGACCAGTTCTACGCAGCGGTCGAGTGGTCAGACAAGCTCTTCGTAGAGGACGGCTTTAATAAGGTTATTGATTTTGACTGGAACGAGGAACTGCTCAAGGCGCGCACCGGATGCCGCTACTCGAGGATTGGCACCTATCTCGATTTTATCTACGCCTGCCAGTCTTCCGAAGGCAGCTACACGATCATCGGCACGCCTTCCGTTGATGCATCGGGCCCGAGGTTCAGGGCGGTCGAGACGGTCTCAGTAACCAAGTCTTCCGACATGAAGGAAGGCGCCAAAAAATTCATTAATTTCCTGTTCTCAGGCGCGGGCTTTACCGGAGATTTTTGTGAGTTCCAGAACATCGTCACCAACAAGGAGATCATGGAAAGGAACATATCCATAATTACCGCGAAGAACAACGAAGCCTACGAGACAGACATGGCGATGTCCGAATATATGTCAGGCGTTATCGAAGAAGATGCTTACATGTTCGGATTCAAGACGGCAACATCTGACATGGAGGAACAGATGATGGCAAGCCTTGCTTCAATATCGATCTACTACTACGATGACCCGGTCATCAATTCCTTCCTCATTGAAGAGATCTCGCCGTACTACGCAGGCGACCGCTCGCTTGATGACACTGTTATGATCCTCAACGACCGTGCGAACAAGTACATAAAAGAGATGTGATCTATTACCCCTTGGGTTGATTCAGAGACGGTCAACGGAAAAGCTGCTTTTAGCGGTTTTTCCGTTGATCTTTTTGGTCTTATAAGCCGTCTTAAGGAGTTATTAATTTATCCCAAATACGAGATATAATAATTAACGTCTTGAATAAGACGGCATGATAGGAAAGCGTAGAAATGCAGGTAAGATTTGAACAGGTAAATTCGCCTTCAGAAGAAGGCGCGGTCATAAAGGCTCAGTCACAGACTGACGACATTAAGGCTGCCATAGAACTTCTCGAAGGAAGAGAAAAGAAGATCCCGCTCATCAAGGACGGGCACAATGTTCTGATCGAGACTGCTGCGATCTACTATATCGAGTCCGTTGATAAGAAATCTTTCGTATATACAAAGCAGAATTGCTATGAGACGAGGCTCAGGTTATATGAGCTCGAAGAGTCTCTGGGCGCGTATTTCTCGCGCGTATCGAAGTCCATGATCGTCAACCTCAAGAAGATCAGGGGCGTGCGCTCGGACTTAAGCGGCAGGATGGAGGCGACGCTTCTTAACGACGAGAAGGTCGTCATCTCCAGAGGCTACGTAAAAGAAATCAAAAGGAGGCTTGAACTATGAGCAGACTGAAGATGCTTATTACTCAGGCAAGCATTATGGCGACGGGCATCTTTTTGGGTGTCGGAATTGCCCAGCTTATATATCATCTGATCGGCGACGCTTATAATCCCGAATGGTATTTTATCCTGAGTGTTCTTTTGGCGAGCGTTCTCTGTTCGCTCCCTTCGCTGATCCTCGCAGGGGATAACGTAAAACACTTCAAGCTCAAGCTCGTCCTTCATTTTATAGTTTTATTCATCGCTGTCTCTCTTCTCGGATGGCTCTTCCACTGGTACTCGAATCTGCTCGGATACGCAGTCGTTATGGGCATTTTCGTGTTCGTTTATATATTCACGTGGGTCCTGATGGCGTGGATCTACATGAAGGATGACAAGGCGATAAACAACGCGCTGGACGCCATAAGGGATAAGGAATAATTATTGTTTTCAAGTCCCCGGAAACAATGATTTGATTCGCATCTCAAGTTCTCGAAAACATGATCTGTTCCGCATCTTCAAGTCCCCGAATCCATCCTTCAAGTCCCCGGAAATAGGATTTTAGAGCAACTTAGCAGGCCTTTTTTGCAACTTGGTCGCGTTGCTCTTTTCTTTTGCCCGGATTGGTTTAAGAATGTGCCTAACGCAACCAATACCAATCGAAAGGGGCATAAGAAATGAACGCAATCGAAGTAAGAAATCTTACCAAGAAATACGGTGAACATCAGGCGGTCAAGGGGATCGATTTTGATGTTAAGGAGGGCGAGCTTTTCGCATTCTTAGGAGAGAACGGAGCAGGCAAATCCACAACGATCAACATCCTCTGCACGATCCTCGGGAAGACATCAGGAGATATCAGGATCTGCTCACATGAGCTCGGCAAAGAGGACGACAAGATCAGAGAGAATATCGGCATCGTCTTCCAGAATTCAGTCCTCGACGACAACCTCACGGTCAGGGAGAATCTCTACACAAGAGGCAGCTACTACGGTCTTAACAGAAAGCAGATCGAAGAGCGCATCAGAGACTTTTACGATAAGTTCGAGCTCGGGGAGATCATGAAGCGCAAGTATGGCAAGCTCTCCGGCGGCCAGCGCAGAAGAGTCGACATCGTAAGGGCGCTCCTTAACAAGCCGAAGATCTTATTCCTTGACGAACCGACGACGGGGCTCGATCCGAAGTCAAGAAAGATAGTTTGGGACCACATTGATTTCCTCCGCCGTGAGAAAGGCATGACGATCTTCCTTACGACCCACTACATGGAGGAGACGCGCGACGCCGATCACGTAGTGATATTGGATAAAGGCGAAGTCATCGCGAGAGGGACCCCTTCAGAACTTAAGAGCAGTTACGCTTCGTCAAAGTTCTTGTGGTATGCGGCAAGAAGCGAAGAGAACGACCGCGCCGCAGCCTCCATCAATCCCGATTACGCATACGATGCCGACCACTACAACATCCTGTTCAGCGGCGACATTATAGATGTTCTGATGAGGGATCGCGCGAGGTTTAAGGACTTCGAGATATTGAAGGGCAGTATGGATGACGTGTTCCTCAATCTCACGGGAAGAATGATGGCGAATTAAAAGGAGAAAGACAATGGAAGGTTTTATCGGATTAACAAGAAGAAACGTAAAGATCTATTTCAAAGACATCTACTCGGTGATCTTCTCACTGCTGACGTCGATGATAGTATTCGCGCTCTACATGCTGTTTCTAAGAGGCACGTTCGTAAGCGCTATCGAAAACACGATGATGGGCCTCGATTCGCTCATAAACAAGAGCGATACCGACATGTTCGTCAACTGCATCCTCCTGATCGGGATCCTTGGTTCGGCGACCATAACGATCCCTTATAACTGCCTCATGACGATCGTCAAAGACCGCGAGCGCAAAGTCGATTTTGACATCCTCGCAACGCCCGTAAAAAGATGGCAGATAATACTCTCTTATCTCGTCTCGGCAGTCATCTCATCTTTTGCAATGACAGCATTCCTGCTGACATTAGGACTCATCATCTTAAGCTTCATGGGCAACCTTCACATCACGGCGTTAAGCGTTCTTGCAGCATACGGCGTTGTCTTCTTGGGGTGCCTCTCATCAAGCGCGCTGTTCATGACCGTCGTATTATTCTTCAAGTCGTCATCCGCGTCCGCGGCATTTTTCGGGATCCTGTCTGCAGCAGCCGGCTTCGTTATAGGCGCATATATTCCGATATCGCAGTTCTCTTCAGGCATCCAGACATTCTGCAACATCTTTCCCGCGAGCCAGGTCTGCGCTCTTCTCAGGCACGTTCTGCTCGGCGGCATCACGGATGCGATGAATGAATCGATCGGCGGCGTAGATAACGGCCTCTTCATCGGGGAGATTCAGAAGGCGATGACATTCAATGCATCGATCTTCGGTCACACGCTGCCTGTAAATGCGATGTGCATCTATATCGTTGTCTTCACGGCCCTGTGCCTTGGCGCAATGGTGTTCCTGTACACGAAGGTTTATAAGAAGTAATCGAAAATCAGGGTCTTCTTCAATTGCTGATTTTCATACCATATATGATATATAAATCAGACTCCGGAAACCCGCATTTTCGGAGTCTGAAATTTATAGGATAAATCCTATATAAAAATAGCAGTAAGAGATAAACCAATCTGCCCTCCGTAAGAGTATGATTAGATAAACAAAAATACTTCCGGAGGGCATTCTTATGGAATTCAAAGATGTAGTTAAGAACCGCTATTCATGCAAGAGTTACGACGGACGCAAAGTAGAGCAGGATAAGCTCGATCTGATCCTTGAGGCCGGAAGACTTGCGCCCACCGCCAAGAACCTTCAGGAGCAGCACATCTATGTTGTAAGTTCTGATGAAGGACTTGCCAGGATCGATGAGTGCACGCCCTGCAGATATAACGCAGGCACCTGCCTGATCGTTGCTTTCGACAAGAACAACGTTTATACATATCCGAGCGGCGGCAGGGATTCGGGTGTCGAGGATGCATCGATCGTTGCTACGCACCTCATGCTCGCTGCAAAGGACGCAGGCGTCGAGAGCTGCTGGCTCAACTGCATCGACCTCAATAAAGTTGCTGAAGAATTCGGCCTTCCTGAGAACGAAGAAGTCCTGATGATATTAGATCTCGGATACCCCGCGGAAGACGCAGGCCCTCTTGCAAATCACAACAGCAGGAAGCCCGTATCAGAAACAGTTACTTACATCTGAGATTTATAAAGATCAGTCACATCAGAAGAGCGCGCCGCTAATATAAGTGGCGCGCTTTTATCAGTACGAAGCTGAACAGTAACCTCTTATAAACAGGAAGTCTTCTGACGAGCATGTTCGTGCTCTTTTTGCATGCCTTAACGAACGTGGCAAGGTCGTCTTTGGTTATCTCTTCATGGCTGTAGGCAACCTTTTCGACGACTTCGACGGCTCGCACGGGGAGTCTCTTGCGGAGCAGGCCGTTTACGAACTTGTAGTACCTGTAGTATGCGATGATGCGGTCTCCCATGCTTCCGGTCTTGAACTTGACGATCCAGAAGGATGTGTAGATTCCCTTGATGACGCAGAATGCGAGGAGCACGAGGATTATCTCGAGAACCACAAGGGCTATCTGGAGAGCTTTATCTATGAACGCTTCCCAATCGACGGCTGGGCCTCCCGCGGGACCTCCGCCGCCCGGCTGCCGCACGCCGATTATGTTGCCGTTATCATCGTAGATAACTTCCATCTCCATCTGATCAATGTTAACAAGATTTCCGTTCTCGTCGATCAGGTTGCCTGAAGGATCGACGGAATAAGTTGCTGAAGGCGCTGTAGGATCGCTGTCAGGTGTATTTGTCGGCACGGCCGACTGATCTGAATTGCCGTATCTGTTGCGTGAGAAGGATACTTCCTCAATCTCGGGGTAAGCACTGGCGACCGCATCGATATTGAAGTTTGCGGCGAACATGCTGTTGCCGGGTGTAGCGTCACCCATTATCCAGCCGTATCCCGGGACGAAGAATTCGAACCATGCGTGAGCCTGTTCGGCATATACGATGTTCATGGAATCAGGATATGTTCTGGTGTCCATAAATCCGGTTACGTATCTGGCGGGGATTCCGATCATGCGGAGGAGCACGACGGTGGTTGCTGCGTAGTGGACGCAGATACCCGTCTCGGCATCGCTTATGAACCACGGAACGAAGTCAACGTCGTGCGGTGTGTATTCTGTGTGTCTGTCGTAGGGGTGCAGTTCGCTGACAAATTGGGTGACTGCACGGACCTTGTCGCAGTCGGACATGTCGCTTCTGCCGCGGTAGCATTCTATGTACCAGTCGGGCAGATCACCGCTCATGGCTATGGCGTCGCGGGTCCTCTCAGGGACTTCGAGCGCTACGCCGTAGACATAGTCTTCAATATATTCTTCCGTGTAGAAGTCACCCTTTACGGGGACCGACGATGCGACGTAAGACCGGTCTTCGTCAATGTCGATCGTGTTGTAGCAGCCGACCGTTGAATAACCTGCGAAGCCTGACGCATAGAAGTCACTATAGTAAGGCACGATGCTGACCATTGAATCCGTAAGCGGTGTGATCGTGTAAGTGTATTTACCGTTCACAGCCTCTATCCCGGCATCTTCTTTGTACGGATCGATACGGAGATTTGCACGGCTCAACGTGTTATTCCTGTACGTGTCAAGAGACTCTACCTTGAGATAGACACATGGTCCGTCGTAGTAGGGGATCGAGGTGTCGTAATCTTCATTCGTGTCTTTATAGATCTGGAGTATCTTTCCCTGCGCAGGATTAAAAGGACCTACTTTGCTTAAGTCTTTGTTCGAAGGATAGAGTGCGACGAACTGGGTGCTCGATACCTGTTCACGGTCTGCATCAGGGTCGCGCACACCGTTGATCGCGGTGTCGATGAAGTTTAATACCGGGTTATCGCTGAAGCTCGTAACGTGTCCGACGAATTCTTTGACGTCAGATAGGAACGTCTTTGCGATCTGATCCTGCGTATAACCTTTCTTAGGGAATATCAGTCCCAATCCGAATGCGAAAACAAACGACGGTACGAGAAGAATAAGCAGCATCTTCTCCGCCGTGGCGCGCTTCTTGTTGCGCAGAGCGTGAACTATAAGGAGTGCGAGAACGCCCGTGGCAGTGCAGATAACCGGTGCCTGCTGAGGCGTCAGTGTTACGTTTATGACTGCGAGAATGAACTCCGGGATATAGGGAATCAGTGATGCCGGGATCCACCTGCGCATTATTATTGTGCATGTCGTGATGCTGATCGCCGTGAGGTTATAGATCATGAGGATCATGAGGAGCAGTTCTTTGGAACCTGTGAGCGCCCTGTATTCGCCGGGCATATTGTAGAAGGCGTTCTTCTGGACATAGTACAGGAATGCGACCCATCCGATCTTGGCATCAAACCAGTCGAAGGCGATCATTATCAGGAGCGCCAATGGCGGCAGGACCAATGCACCGATCGTGACATATCTATTCTTAATGCAGTGGATCAGCGCGAAAAATACGGATCCCAATATCGACCACAGAAGGACGGTAATGAGATTGAATCCGAACTTGAATGCTGTGCCGTACATCAGCGAAAAACCGATGCTCAGAAGTGACGATACGATTATCGCCAGAAGCACCGAGAACTTATCCGGAGAGGCCTTCTCGATCACTGCATTTCTTTTCTCAGTCTGCATGTGAAACCTCCGGAGGGATCCTGATCCTTAATATCTTCTGCAGAGCTCTCTCGAGGTCTGCTGCGGATTCAACGTCAAATGCGATCTCGCTGCTGTCAGGCGGCAGGATCCTTATCTTGTGGGAGATCTCCCTGTCTAAAAAGAATCTTGAAGTAAAGAGGATCTGTCCCAAGTGCTCGTCTAACACGGTCCTGTCTTCCGTGAGCTTTAGAAGGATACGCGAATGTCCGCCGTATTCTTCGAGAGGCTCCTTGATTAAGATCCTGTCTTTCTTTGCGGATATCTTCCAGTGAATGGTCTTGATCGAATCGCCGGCCTGATATTCCCTGATGTCGTAGATCTCGGAATTCGGCTGCTTTGCTTTTCGAAGGTTCTTGGCCTTGAATCCGAACATGTCCGGCATGAATTCGGGCATGAGCGGAACGGGCTTTACGACGACTTCGTGCGTGGTATTTGCCCTTAAGTTCCTTCTGAAAAATCCGAACGGATCGTAGACTGCGACGTTCGAGAGTTTGTACGAATATGCGCCGCAGTGAGTCGTATCGACGGGTATCAGCGTGGTGCCGTTGTCGTGGATCGGGATCAGCACTTTTTTGGTGGTGCCGCCCATGTAATCGGTAACGATGAATTCGACTCTGGCAAAAGAAAAATATGTAGCCTTGCCCCAGATCTTAAGCTTGATGAAAGACTTGTTGCCGATGTGGGGATTGACCGGAGCATCGACTTCGAAGCCCAGTTTGGAGCCGGCGATGAGGCACAAAATGAGCGAGATAAATGGGAGGATCAGGAGCGCGATCAGCAAATACCAAGCCACCCACATCTTGTAGAACAGGAAGAAGATGACGGTTGCAAAAAGTGATACTGAGTATACGAGCCAGGTCCTCAGCATAAGTCTTATCAGATCTTGGGAACAAGAACCTGCTTGAGTATTTCGTTAACTATATCGATGGGGTTCTTGTCGTTGACTTCAGCTTCAGGTGTCAGGATGAGTCTGTGGATGATGACAGGCATGAATACCTTCTGGACATCGGTGGGCGTAACGTAATTTCTGCCCATAATGTAGGCATAAGCCTTTGCCATCTGGGTGAGCGCCAATGTGGCACGCGGGCTTCCGCCTCTCTCGAGATCAGCATGGCCTCTGGTCTTGTTGATCAGGAGAACGATGTAGTTGATCACCTTCTCATCAACGAAAACTCTGTTTACCTGATCCTGCATCTGCAGGAGCGTATTGACGTCACAGACAGTCTGGACATCATCTAACGGGTTAATGCCGTTCTTGCGGGCTTCGATCATGGCCTTCTCTGCAGAAGATGACGGATAGCCCATGGAGATCCTTATCATGAATCGGTCGACCTGTGAGTCAGGAAGAAGGGATGTACCTGAAGATCCCGCAGGGTTCTGCGTAGCTATTACCGTGAACGGCTTGGGAAGCAGATATGTGTTGCCGTCGACTGTGACGCGGCTCTCTTCCATTGCCTCGAGGAGCGCTGACTGCGTACGTGAAGATGCACGGTTAAGCTCGTCTGCCAGGAACAGATTGTGGAAAACGGCACCGGGCTGGTACTTCATGGTTCCGCTGTTCTTGTCATACAGCGAGAAACCCGTAATATCAGAAGGCAGGACGTCCGGAGTGAACTGGACTCTGCCGTAATCAAGTCCCATTGTTTTCGAGAACGCGAGCGCCAAAGTAGTCTTACCTACACCCGGAACGTCTTCCATCAGGATGTGTCCGCCCGCCAGGATTCCCGTTAAAGTCTGCGCTATGACGTGGTCCTTGCCGCAGATAGCTTTCTTTACCTCAATGAGAATACTCTCAATAGCCTTATTCATATTCTGTTTCCCCCGTTCATAATCTCTAATAATATAACAAAAGGGCTTTTAACTGAAAATATTAATAAGGCATTTTTCAGGTTCCCGGAAATACTAAAGGGCTGCCCCGCTTATACAAGGCAGCCCCCTAGCATCTATGCTGTAACTTAATTAGGAGGAGAGTCAGAATATTACGCCGGAGATGAAATCATCCATTGAATAGACGGTGCTATCTCCCGGGATGCGGACGAAGCCTGCAGAGTTATGAGCAGCTGCGACATCAGCGATGTCATCTCTGGTATCGACGGTGCCTGTTTCATCGATCGTTCTGTTCCAATTGGCAGCGCCCCAGCTTACGGTAGTTGCCGTAACATTGACGTACCTGTATCTGCCGTCAGCGGTCTCATATACATAAGTCTCATATACGATCTCGCCTGAGCCGTCGCTTATTACCGCGATCCAGCCGTCCTCGATCTCTGCATCATTAAGAGTAAAATCGAGGCTCTTAAATTCGTTGCCGCTCATATCGATCACTTTGACTGATTCGGGAAGAAAACTCAGGCTGATGCCGCAGCACGGATAAGTGAATGCTTCAGTTACCATATCCGTGGGTCCCGGAGCGGTCTCTTTGACGACGATAACGAGTTCGGAACCGTCATAGCGGACGTCTGTGATCTCGATGCTGTATCCGCCCGTGCTGAACTCGCCTGCAGTGATGATGACAGCAAATGGCAGATCGCTGTCATCAGTGTTTCGGACATAAAACCCACGCTCAGGAGACTGTCCTGACACGGCAAGTCCGATCTGATAATCGAGGCCGCCTATGGTTCCTTTATCGCTGATTTCAGAAGGAGCAGCAGTATCGGTAGCGACCGGATCAGCATCAGTCGTAGTTTCTTCTTCGGCGTCTTCAGCATCTGTTGTTGTTCCCATTGGCGGCATTGTCATTTCTGTAAACGGCATCGTGACGTCTGTGTTGCATCCTGCAAATGCTGTAAGAGCAAGCGTTAGTGCCGTGCTGCAGCATAAGATGCGCCTTAATTCTTTTTTCATCCTATATCCCTCCCGGTTAGGCTTTATATCTTAAGTACAGATAAGTGAGAACTTTTGTTGCAGTCCTTTTGAATAAAGATGACAAGTATTGAATAGCGCTCGGAACTGCCGATACTGTATAATGAAGCAAGTTTTAAGTAAAAGGCAGGACTTACCATGCGAGTATTCGAAGGATTTCAAAAAGGCGTTAATATCGGCGGTTGGATATCTCAGTACGAGAGATATTTAAGTGATACACACTTCGATACGTTCATAGTTGAAGGAGACATCAGATCTATCGCAGAATACGGCTTCGATCACGTCCGCGTACCAGTTGATTACATGGTCCTGGAAGAAGAGGACGGTACCTTGATCGAGAGCGGATTTAAGCATCTTGAAGACTGCAGAAAATGGTGTGAGAAGTACGGCCTCAAGATGATCATCGATCTTCACGAAGCATACGGTTATACATTCGATCCCATGAAGAAGACAGACAAGAAAAAGTTCTTCTACGACGCGGATCTTCAGGCAAGGTTTTTGAACCTCTGGAAAGAGATCGCAACAAGGTTTGCCGACTACACGGATCATGTTGCTTTCGAGCCCTTAAACGAAGTTGTACCCCCTGATGTTGCAGAAGCGTGGAATGCTCTTCTCGGAAGATATATCGCGCTCATCAGAAGCATCGCGCCCAAGGCTTACATCGTTGTCGGCGGCGTCTGCTATAACAGCGTAACCACCGTTGCGCAGATAAACGTTCCGGTCGACGATCACATCGTTTATAACTTCCACTGCTACGAGCCAATGATATTCACGCATCAGGGCGCTCACTGGATCGAGAGCATGCCCGCTGATTTCCGCATCGGCTATCCGAAGACGATAAAGGAATACCGCGAAGCGAGCGACCAGCTCGATGCCGAAGTTGCAGGCGCCATCTATGTTGAAGGCATCAGCGAGATAGGCGAGAAGTTCTTCGAAGATATTTTCGAACCCGCGATTAAGAAAGCAACAGAGGACGATGTCCCCATGTACTGCGGCGAACACGGAGTCATCGATCTCGCACCCAGGGAAGACGCTCTGCGCTGGATCCGTGACATCCACGCCGTATTCCACAAGTACGGAATCGGCTGCGCGCTCTGGAATTACAAGGGTCTCGACTACGGCATTTCCGACGCGGAGAACGTCGTGATCAGGGACGGTCTTAAGGCCGTATTGTAAAATTGCGGGACATACTGTATCATTATCGCGAAAACTTAAAAAAGGAGGAACACCAATGAGGAAGATTATCTGCTGATTATTTTAATTCTCGCGGATAAGTTCTTTTTCTAGTGTTCATTTATATTACTTTGAATATGTTTAGCCGCGGCCGTTTGTCCGCGGCTATTCGCTTAATATAGGCTTATCCGGCGAAGATTCGAAATCTAGGAGGAATCTTTATGCCAATGATAAACATCAGGGATCTGACCTTCGGTTACGACGGTTCAGACATAACACTTTTCAGCGATGTCAACGTGACTATCGATACAACATGGAAGCTTGCTCTCGCCGGCCGCAACGGCCGAGGCAAGACCACTTTCTTCAAGCTCTTAAAAGGCGAATTAGACCACGCCGGAACGATCACGGGCGTACCGCCTGTCATCGAATTCCCGATGGATGAACTGCCCGACGCAGAAGAGTGGAGAGTACGCAAAGAATTGAATCTCATGGGCGCTGACCCCGACATCATGTGGCGCCCGCAGGAGACCTTATCAGGCGGCGAACGCACCAAGCTGATGCTCGCATATCTCTTCGCCGAAGACGGCATCTATCCGCTCATCGACGAGCCCACGAACCACTTGGACCGTCAGGGCAGAGAAGCAGTCGCTTCGTATCTTGCGTCCAAAGAAGGCTTCATCCTTATCTCTCATGACCGCGCATTTTTGGACCGCTGTACGGATCACACACTGGTCATTACGCGTTCGGGTATCGAGCTCGTGAACGCGACCTTCAGCACATGGTGGGAGAACAACGAGCAGCGTCAGGAATCAGAGCTTGCGCGCAACAACCAGATCAAAAAAGAGATGGCATCGATCGATGCTGCCATGAAGAAAAATGCGCAGTGGTCGAGCAAAGCCGAAGCAAGTAAGAGCCGCAACAATCCGCAGGGCTCGGAAGACCATTTCCGCAGGGCCTTTGAGGCGAAGAAGGCAAGTAAGCTCATGTCTCTGTCGAAGAACTTGGAGCACCGCAACGAGCGCAAGTTAGAAGAAAAGCAGTCGCTGCTTAAGGATTTGGAGCGCGAGCAGACGCTTAAGATATTCGGTTCGTCGCATCATGATAAGAAGCCGATAATCCTTAAGGACGTGACCGTCATGCGCGACGGAGACGTCGTTGCAAGCGGCATCAATCTGGTCGTTGAGCAGGGGCAGAAGATATCGTTAGAGGGCCCCAACGGCTGCGGCAAGAGCACGCTCATAAAGTTCCTGACGGGCTCTGATGAGAGCATCACTGCAGATGGAGATATCCACATCGCAAAGGGTCTCAAGATCTCTTATGTCGGCCAGGACACGTCAGTTCTCGAAGGGTGCATCTACGATATCGCCGACGAGCGCGGCTGTGATAAGACACAGTTCTCTACGATCCTGGTCAAGATGGGCTTTACCAAAGAGATGCTCTACCGCGACGTCGACGCGCTGTCTCTCGGGCAGAAAAAGTTCGTCATGCTCGCTATGTCTTTGTGCGAGTGCGCAGACGTGTATCTCTGGGACGAGCCGCTGAACTATATTGACGTATATATGCGTAAAGAAATCGAGCGCCTGATCAAAAACAGCGATGTAACAATGTTATTTGTCGAGCACGACCGCGCCTTTGTCGAGAGCGTGGCCGACGGGCGCGTGGAGATGGGGTGACGGATTTGTTCAGTCAAAACTTCAGTCGCATGACGGAACTTTTGACTGAAGTTTTCAGAGCACTTAAAAATCCCGTTAGTTTTCCCGTTACATAACGGAATTTCTAACGGGATTTTTGCTTTACCCGCTCAAAATCCCGTTGATTTTCCCGTTAGTAAGCGGGATTTTCAACGGAGTTTTCTGCCCGGTCCCAAGAATACGTTTTTCGATGCGTAGGCAAACGTACTTTTAAACGCATTTTTCGCCAAAAACGGCCTAAATTACGTTTTTTAATGCGTAACCATACGTATTCAAAAACGTATTTTCAGCCCAAAACACGCCAAAATACGTTTTTCGATGCGTTCCTATACGCATCCAAAAACGCACTCAGAAAAAACTATGGTAAAACATATGGCTCAGGCCATACTTTTTACCATAGAAATCGCCTCAAAACCCCGAAAACTATGGCAAAACATATGGCTTAGACCATACTTTTTACCATAGTTTTTGCAGCCGCCCCCGCAAGACAACCTCACAGCCCGCCCACACACAAAAAAGGAGTTGCCTCACATGAGACAACTCCTGATGCTTAGTAATCGTTCAGAAAAATCCTGATTAGAGATCCATTTTCTTGAGCTCTGCAACAACTGCGTCAACCTGCTCCTGAGCGAGCTTGTTGTTCTTGCCGCCGAGCTTACCGAGGCTTGAGATACCGCCTGTGAGATCGTCGAGGATAGCATTCTTAACCAGGTTATCAACGCCTGCCTGCTCTGATCTCATGACTGTGAACTTGTTGCCTTCCTTGCCGCCGAACCAGCCCTGTGTGATCTGGCACTGATTGTTTCTGTCGATTGCGGGGAATGCGATAACATAAGCGAATCCCTGCTTTACAAGCTGAGGCTTACCGGGGGTAAACTCATGATCCTTGATTGCCTCATAGAGAGACTCAACTGAGTAGCTGTTCTTTGTTTCTACCTTTACCTGCTTGATTCCAAAAGCCATATAAACCTCCTGAATTTTGGACGGGATAAGTGTTATCCCAAGATTCAAAAAAGTGATCACCCGTGATGCGGTTCATCATCAATTCTCACTAAAAATTTTACCAAAGTATCACTTTTTTTCAATGCGCGAAAAGTCTGTCTCGGTTATAGATTTTCGCTATTTCCAAAAACAGGGATCACTTATTGTCGAGCGGTTTAAAAACGCCGGACAAATCGTTATTCTTCTGCTGTCTCTCCCAAGCCGCAAATTCGTCTTCGACGCCATTTGAAACACTGCCTGCCCGGGCGGGAGCATACGCATAACCGTTTGAAACGCCGGTCCTTGCAGTAGACTCATATTGCGCGAGTTCTTCTTCGGTAAGTCTTCTTACTTTCTCGCTTCCGGAAGGACCGCCGGCCGGATCGTCGATTCTTATCGAATTACGGTAAACGTAAGACTGTCTCTCGTCTTTGGACAGACGGTCTTTCTGATCAGAGTAGACAACAAACGCGCCGTACTGATTCTTGTCACCGCGGCTGTCGCCGATGTTATTCGATTTTTCCAATATGGTTCCGAAGATCCAGCATGACAGACCGAATCCCAAACCTGATGCAAAAAGAAGAGCCAGAAAATCAACCATGCCTGTCACCCCTGTCTCTTCTTCGTGAAGTTGAATATAGCCTTATCCTGGGTAAGGTTGATATTCTTTATAACCTTGACTACTTTGCGGATTCCCGTTGAGAACAGCGCGATGATTCCCGCGATGAGAACTGCGATCAGTTTTCCGGTGTTGTCGCTGCTGCTGCTCGATCTCGAAGAACGGCTCTCAAATATAAACGGCAGGGTTGCCTTAAACACGAAGAACAATCCGATCGTTGCAGCGATTCCGACGACAACAAGAAGAGTATAGAAGAGTATCTTGTTCCACGGAATTCCGCACACAACTTTACCGGTGTCGCCGTTGACCAGGATCGTGTTGTGCTTGCCCTTGTATTTGAACGTGATGAACCATGCAGGAAGCATCGCATAGACCATGTCGTTGTCGAGCTTAAGAGAAGGGCTCGAGCTGATGACTTTCTTAGCGCTGGCCTTAACGCTGCCTATAGCATCGTTGTCGAAGTACTCTGTTGCGCGAAGAAGAGTTGCATGTCTTAAGTCGCTGTAAGTAACGTCAGAGATATTCGAATAGAAGCCTGCGAGATAGTCATCGTCGAACGGCTTTAAGCGTGTGAGGTCGAACGGCTCAAGTCTCGAGCTGCTCTCATCTGATAATGCCTCTGATGCGTCGATCGGAAGATTCCTGAGCTTCATTTTGCCCGCGCGGCCGAAGTATCTGGTGACGGAATTCTTGCCGCTCTTTACCTGTCCCTGTATGACGACGGCGTTTGCAAAATCGGCATTTACTACCCAGTACGGAATGTAGATTCCGCGCACCAGGTTAGGCGAGAAATTCTTGATCTCCCTGGGAACGAAGATACCCTTGCCGACCTTCTCTCTTACGAGTTCGATCGCCCTCTCCTTTGTGACAGAAAAGGGGAGCACGAACTCGGGGCACTTCTGCTTTGCGATCCTGCTGAATACGACGTTGGGATTGCCGCAGTAGATGCAGGTCGTTGATGCTTCGGTTCCGTTGATGATGATCTCACCGCCGCACTCGCTGCATTGATAAACGTAGCAGTCCATGAGCTGCTCTTCTTTGGAGTTATAAACTTCCTGAGCTGATTTTGCCTTCAGATCCTGTCTATATTCTTTGGATTCAGCCTGGATTTCATCAGGTCTGAATGATCCGCCGCATGCGCCGCAGCATAACATCTGAGACTGCGGATCGAAGACCAGCGCATGACCGCAATTCCTACATAAAGTTGCCATAGATTTTCCCCTTATCCCCTTTGTGATAACAGCTTATTCCATTGCTGAATATTTTATATTATTTGGGCGGCAAATCAAGATTTTTTGAACGCGATCCGTCCTGTTTTCGAGTTCGCGAAAACATCAAGGCGGAAAGTAATATAATTAGAAAATGAGCCGGACACCCCGTGTCCAAAGCCCCGTAAAACGGCAATTCTCGCTTTGTGTCGTGTTAATTTTCGAGGGCCGGGCGTAATCTGACATTGACCGAAAGGAGGCGCCGGACTTTGGATCAGAAGAAGATAGGGCAGTTTCTCAAGAAGCTCCGCAATGAGAAGGGAATAACCCAGGAAGAACTTGCCGGGCATTTTAATGTCAGCAACAGATCTGTCTCGAGATGGGAGACGGGCAAGAATCTTCCTGACATCTCACTGCTGGTTGAGATAGCTGATTTTTACGATGTTGATGTCAGAGAGATCATCGACGGGGAGAGGAAAAGCGAGATGATGGATAAAGAGGTAAGAGAGGTCGCCGATAAGATGGCGGTCTATGCAGGCAACGAGAAAGGCAAGTTATTAAGATCTATCCAGATAGCGGGAATAGCGGGAGTGCTGATAACGCTCATAGCACTTGTCCTGCAGACGATAAGTTATGAACCGGATATCAGAAGATCGTCTGCGGTCTTGTTGACTTTTATAGCGTTTATCATCATGGGAATGATCACGCTCTATGTAACAGGACTTTTGCAGAAGATAACCAAACACAGAAAGCTCGTTAAGGCCATAAAGATAACCACCATAGTGCTCATGGCCCTGGCCGCCCATTATGTGCTCATGGTAGTGGTTATTATCGGATTGTTCGCAGTATCTATTTACAGCGCGAAAGTTGAAGTAAGTACAGACCCCGGTGATTACAACACGTATTTCCACCACCAGGAAGCAAACGAATACCATATGGGTAATTATGAAGACTATGATGTATTCCCCCAGACTCTGGATGCTGAAGTCAAAGAATTCCACTTCACCTACTATAACCCCTGGGATCCCCAGTACATTGTATACATGACGCTGGATTATGAAGACCAATACGACGAGGAAATTGC
This sequence comes from Saccharofermentans sp., assembly GCA_024695565.1. The sequence goes on from JAILHX010000051.1 coordinate 33,808, forward strand.
AAGGCTTACCAAGATCGGCGTGGACGGTGAATACGTCAATTACTATTCTGTCACCGGCGAGCCTGACGGATATGATCTCGTAGCCATGAAGGCCGATGATTACAGCGGTTTTGTCTATGCCATGATCCCCGAAAATACTGCGGACAACACAGAGATCACTTATGTCGGCATAACCTTCTGCAATTATTCCCTGGATGTTGACGTTCACGAATACATGAAGGATGAATACCTCCTGGCGGGCTTTGATGCCACTGAAGATAATCCCTACAGAAAAGAAGCCTTAGGAGAATAAAAAACAACCCATCTGATATACATTTTTGCTGTTATCGTGGAAAATAAATTATCACTTGATAACAGGAGGACAGACGTAATGAATGAGGTATTAAAGAACCTGGAAACAAGAAGAAGCTGCAGAAACTTCAAGCCTGACATGGTCAGCACTGAAGACCTTCAGGCAATCGTCAGGGCAGGCACATATGCAGCCAACGGCAAGGGCCTCCAGAGCCCCATCATCATCGCAGTCACCGACAAGGAGATGCGTGATGCGATCGCCGAAGAGAACCGCAAGATCGGCGGCTGGGAGCACGACTCATTCTACGGCGCGCCCGTCATCATCATCGTTATCGCAAACAAGGAAGCACCCACATATGTCTACGACGGCTCACTCGTTCTCGGCAATATGATGACCGCCGCTGAGAGCCTCGGCCTCGCAAGCATCTGGATCCACAGAGCAAAGCAGGAATTCGACTCCGACTTCGGCAAGAACATCCTCGCCAAGCTCGGCATCGAAGGCGACTACGAAGGCATCGGCCACCTCGCACTGGGCTACGCAGCAGAGCCTGCAAAGGAAGCCGCACCGCGCAACGAAGGCCGCGTATATTACATCTGAGAACAATAATGCAGTTTATTCCCGGGACCGCCTCGATTTTGAAGCGGTCCTTTTAGTTTGTGCTTTTGCGTAAGACTGGCTTCAAGGAACCCAAGGAAGTCAGCCGGAACCGGTTTTCGGGGTCAAGTTTCGAGCGCCCGGAAAAAGTTACATTCGTAAAAAGTATATAGTTATATACGAAAAAACTATATAGAAAATCGAGCATAAATCACTCATATATTACTAAGCCGCTTTCCCGAAGTTGCTATAATCCCTATTAGCACACATTAGGGAGGTCAGGTCATGTTAAATCTCAGGGGAAGATGGGCACTCATCACAGGTGCATCCAGAGGCATCGGAAGACTTGCTGCCAAGGCGATGGCAGAGAGAGGATGCAATCTGATCCTTCAGAGCAGAGATACTGCGCACACCGCTTCACTCGAAGATGAGATCCAGGATATGGGTGCATTCTGCTACTCTTATGCTTGCGACTTGAACGATATTTCTTCAGTAAAGAAGATGCTCGAAGAGATCGACAAGATCGGTGTGGATGTTGACATCGTACTCAACAACGCAGGACTTCAGATCGCATACAGGACGGATTACTACGATACTCCTGTCGACGATTACACAACAAGTTTTAACGTCAATACGATCGCTCCCGCCATGATCTGCTATCACTATCTTCCGAAGATGATCGAACATGGTTTCGGCCGTATCGTCAACACGACGAGCGGTATCGACAAAGAGCCTGAGCAGGCAGGATATTCAGCTGCAAAAGCAGCGCTCGATAAGATCACGAAGGACATGGCATCAAGGCTCGAAGGAACGGGCGTTGCAATGAACCTCACAGATCCCGGCTGGTGCAGAACTGACTTGGGCGGCCCCAATGCTCCGAACGCACCGGAGAGCGCTGTCCCGGGTGTCCTCGTCGGAGCATTTGTTGACGACACTGTAAACGGTCAGATATTCCACGCACAGGACTTCGCGGGAATGACCCTCGAAGAAGCAGTAGACAGCCTCAAGTATTAAGAACACAAAGGAGAACCGCATGGAAAACTTTACTTTCTATTCACCCACAAAGTTCGTATTCGGCAGGAACACTGAAGCTGAAGCAGGCAGGCTCGTTAAGGCTTTCGGCGGAAGCAAAGTCCTCATTCATTACGGTGGCGGAAGCGTTGTCCGTTCAGGTCTTTTGGACAGGGTAAAGGCATCTCTTGATTCGGAAGGAATCCCCTATGTCGAGCTCGGAGGAGTTAAGCCTAATCCGAGAAGCGGACTCGTTTATGAAGGCATCGACCTCTGCAAAAAAGAGGGTGTTGATTTTGTCCTCGCAGTAGGCGGCGGCAGCTCCATTGATTCATCCAAGGCGATCGCTGCAGGCGTTGTATACGACGGCGATTTCTGGGACTTCTACTGCGGCAAGCCAATCGAGAAGGCTCTGCCCGTAGGCACCGTTCTCACCATCGCAGCTGCAGGCAGCGAAGGCTCAGGCGACTCCGTTATCACGAAGGAAGAAGGCATGTATAAGCGCGGTGCGAGCGGCGAAGGGATCCGCCCGAAGTTCTCCATTCTGAATCCTGAACTTACACAGACTCTTCCCTCATATCAGACTGCATGCGGAATCACTGACATCATGGCTCACCTCTATGAGCGTTACCTCACAAATTCCAGGGACGTCGAAGTTACCGACAGACTTATCGAAGCTCTCCTCATCACGATGAAGAACGAAGGTCCCAAGGTAATCGCAGATCCCGATAACTATGAAGCACGCGCAAACATCATGTGGGCAGGCACTATGGCTCACACGAATTCATGCGGTGTTGGCAGATCACAGGACTGGAACAGCCACAACATCGAGCACGAGCTTTCCGCTCTCTACGACTGCGCTCACGGCGCAGGCCTCGCAGTCACGATGCCCGCAGTCTTCAAGTACGTAATGGATCACGACGTTGCTCGTTTCGAGCAGGCTGCAAAGAGAGTCTGGGGTGTTGAGACAGCCGAAGAGGGAATCGAAGCATTCAAGTCATTCCTGATCTCAATTGGCATGCCTTCAACATTGGGCGAGCTCGGCGGCAAGGCGGAAGACATTCCTACACTCGTTAAGAACCTCTGCTACGGCGATGGCAGGACCGGTTCCATCTCAGGCTTCGTAACTCTTGACGAGAACGACTGCGCGAAGATCTACGAGATGATGATTTAAAACAAAATTCCTTAAATCATTTCAGGTTGATTTCAACTTCGGGTCTGATAATTCAATCATCAGGAACGACAAATTAGTTCTCATACCCTCCCCCAAAAACAAAGGGGCTGTCCCGATAAGTGACAGCCCCTCTTCTGTTTTATTATCAAAAATCGTCCGCCCAAACAGCGTCTGCATTTTGTCTCACTTTTATCGGCCATTTTGTTAGCTGAAAAGTTGGATTTTGCCAAAATCCAACTTTTTGTCCAACTTTTTGGCCGCAAATTGTCAGCTAAAATGCTGACGAGGAATAAAGCTTTATTTGTCTTTCTCGAAAACCACCAATCCGCATTCATACGGGTGATCTAAGATCACGACTTTTTTGCCCTTGGTCCTGTGCTTGAAGAGAAGTGCCGAGATCAGGATGTCGCCTGCGCCGCCGAGGATCATGATCACTGAGAATATCATCAGGATCGGGTTGGCGAGGAAGACGCATATTATTCCCGGAATGAATCCCAAGATCGTCATGGGCATCATGGAGCCCAGAATGTAGATGGGCTTTGAGAGCGGCACTTTGCAGGTGCAGTAGGGTGTAAGCATCTGCACGACGAATCCGAACTCGATGTCTTTTAAGTGATTCTTGGTGCCAAAAGACCAGAACAGGCCGTGGATTCCTTCGTGTACCACGATGCCGACCGCCATGATTACGATCACGATAATAAAGCTCACAGGCACGGGCCAGGGCATCGTCTCAAATCCGCCGTAGATATCCGTACCGTTATGCAGCACATATAAAGCAATAACAATTGCGATGAAGGGGAGAGTTGCCAGGAGACCTACAGTGTTTGCCGTAATAAGACTGATCGTAAGATCGACGCGCTTATAACCGCTGCCCTCTAATTCTGCGACAATCTTATTGAAGTTCTCGACCCTTTTCTTCTCGGCTTCTGTGAGCTCACGCTTATCTTTGCCGACCTGATTTTCGGGCGTTTTCTTATCCTGCTCTTCCATGAAGCTCCTCCCGCCATGTAAACACAAGGGAATGATACCACTCTTTACAGTGGTTATTTTCGCGATTTTAATATACTCTATTGACGGTAAAGTTATTCGGAGGGAAAAGTGCCGTGTATTACTTGATTGAAGAGACATTGCGCAAAGTGTCGCGTGATGAGATTAAGAGCAGGGACAAGCAGTTTGTCGCAGTCCTTACTTTCGATGAATGGCTGAAGGCCAAGGACAGCTTCGAGATGGGAATCGACATCGATCCCGATCCGAACGATATCTTCCTGACAAAAGCAGAAGTCAACTACGATTCCGTCACGGGTTCATTTGCAGTTCCTGACAGGAACAATCCTTCTGCCGACGACCTCAAGTTTGCATTCGTTCTGGATGAGAAGGGCATCGTATTCATTGATGACAACGACACTGCAGAGAAGATCATTCAGGGCATCCAGCGCACCAAGAAGTGGAAGCTGCCGAGCCTTGAGCGCTTCCTCTACGACTTTTTGGACTACATCGTAAAAGACGACTTAAGACTCATGGAGAAATATGAGGATGAACTTGATCACATGGAGCAGGCCATCATCGACGGCGACGAGAATCTGCCGTCAGGCCGTCTGAACGACATCAGAAGTGACATCCGTTATCTGCGCATACACTACGAGCAGCTCATGGATCTCGCACAGGAATTCAATGAGAACGAGAACGGATTCTTCAAGCACGAGAACTTAAGATATTTCAGACTGTTCATAGACCGCGCATCGAGACTTCACGACACGGCGATGTCCCTTCGTGACTACACGATGCAGCTGCGAGACCTTTACAAAGCTCACCTGGATATCAAGCAGAACCGCATCATGACCGTGCTCACGGTCGTAACCACGATCTTCATGCCGCTCACCCTCATCGTAGGCTGGTACGGAATGAACTTCCGCTACATGCCCGAACTCGAAAACCGTTGGAGCTACCCGATCGTCATCGTTGTGAGCATCGTGATCGTCGTCGGAAGCCTGCTCTTCTTCAAGAAAAAGAAGTGGCTATAAATATCGGATATTACTCTTTTGCCGCTTCAAACAGGTCCTCGGATGCCAAGGCATCCTGCGGAACTCGCGGCTCAAAAGAGTAATATCCTCAACATAAAGAAAGAAAAGTGAATTGATCAATCCATTCGTAGTCATATCCAACAGAATCGCGTGCAGCCTTGATAACCGCAGGGACAAGAAAGTATGCGGCAAGAAGCTTGGCGTGTTCGTTCCGACGCCTTTCGCGCGCACGCACGGCGCTACCGGCAGCCAGTCCGCGCCCTATCTCGGATTGGATATTGTCCTTAGTGACTTAAAGCTCGATCAGGGCGAATCCTTTATTGACATCGGCTGCGGCAAGGGCCGCGTTCTCGCTTATCTCGTGAGCAAAGGTTTCAAGGGTAAGATCACCGGCGTTGAGCTCAATCCCCAGGTTGCTTCAGTCGCGCGAAGCTGGACTTCGAATTACAGGAATATCGAGATCATCGAAGGCGATGCGTTCGGCGTTGATTTCAATAACTACACGGTGCTGTTCATGTACCGTCCGATGGATATGGATACGTTCATCATGTTCGTAAATCTTCTCGAGATGACGCTCAAAAAAGAGATCAAACTCTATTACTACGCAGACGGCGAGAGCGGCTTCTACCTTAACGAGAGACCCGGCTGGAACATGCTGATCCGCGAAGATATCTACAAAGCCGGCGGCTACTATATTCACAAGATCCCCCAGAGATATTCCGTGTGGATCTACAGACCGGCAGTGACTGAGTGAAGTTTTTCGAGTGCTCGAAAAACCCGAGACTCAGAAGTGCAGTAAACGAAATACTCCCAAAAAATCAGTCCTATTAATGGAACGCAGCCCTCAAAATTGCATAGTATAATCAGGGTGAACATGATAAATACCTCCTTGTTATCTTCTTTCATGTTCTGCAGTTTTTATTTGTCATAGTATAGTTCTCCTTTCCTGGTGACCCGGCTTAACGTGCCGGGTCGCTTGTTTTTGAGGTCTCCATGTTATAATGACGGTGTTCTTGGATGTTGGCTTTGAATTTTTGGGGTGACGGTTATGAAGCTGCGCAGGAAACTTTTCGCAAGCAAGGATCCTTACGACTGCACGAAGTCGGAGTTGTTTCTTGGCGCATGCAAAGAGAATTTTAGCCACCTGATCACGCACTGCGACGATTATAAGAAGATCGCTGACGGGTTTAACATTCATTCTTCCGAAGACATTAAAAGTGTTGAAGATATTCCGGTCATACCTACGATGCTGATGAAGCAGCATGATTTCCGTTCAGGACGTTATATGATCATGGCGACTTCGTCAGGCACCAGCGGAAAGATGAGCCACGTGCGCTTTGAATTCAGTGCGCTCTGGGCGGCTCTGAAGATGTCCATAAGAGTGACGAGATATCACGGGATCTTATCAATGAAGCCGTGCCGCTATATCGTCATGGGTTACAAGCCTCACCGTTCCAATAAGACGGCAGTTGCGAAGACCGCGTATCTTACGACTTTCCTGGCGCCCGCGATCAGCCGCAAGTTCATCCTGAAGCACACGCCGGAAGGTTATAAACCTGACTTCGACAGCATCGTGGAAGCTCTCAAAAAATATGAGAAGAAAAAAGCGCCCGTTCGCTTCATGGGCTTTCCGTCGTACACGTTTTTCCTGTTCAAGATATTAGAGGAGAGAGGTCTCGCATTTAAGCTTCCCAAGGGCTCGAAGATCATGCTCGGCGGCGGATGGAAGCAGTTCTACAGAGAGGCCGCCGACAAAGAGACATTCTATAAACTTGCGAAGAAAACTCTCGGAATCGATGAAGAGAATATCGTTGAATTCTACGGCGCCGTTGAGCACCCGATCCTGTACACCGCGTGTCCCGCACATCACTTCCACGTGCCTGTCTACAGCAACATCGTGATCCGTGACCCCGATACATTGGAACCTATGGAATTAGGCAAGACAGGTCTTGTAAATCTCATATCGCCGCTCTGCAAAGCGACGCCGATCCTGTCGATAATGACTGACGATCTCGGCATCCTGCACGACGGAACGACGTGTTCCTGCGGTGTTAAGTCACCGTATCTGGAGATCATCGGACGCGTTGCCCCCGATGACATCAAGACGTGCGCTGCAGGCGCTGCGGATATTTTGCAGGGGGTGAAGGTATGATACTTTTCGACGGCAGGACATACGAGAGTTCCGAGCAGGACCGCCTCCTTAACGAACTCGAGAATAAGATCCCCGAGATCCTCGCCAGAGAGCAGCTGTCGCCCGAGGTCGTAATCGATGCTGTCGATCAACTCAGGATCGACACGATGGCCGGCAAGTTTGACCATCTCCTGACCGAGTTCCCGAAGGACATTGCCGATTCATATAAGGAGCAGGCAGCGACACTTCTGTCGAGAGAGCACCTGCACAGGAAGCTTGAGACGGAACTGGGCGTGACCGAAGAATACATCACCGATCCGTTAAAAGGATTCGCGCAGATCAGGGTCAAAAAAGTTCCGCTCGGTGTACTCTTCCATATCTCTGCGGGCAACATGGATTTCCTTCCCGCATACTCACTTGCTGAGGGACTTCTGACGGGCAACATCAACATATTGAAGCTCCCGTCTGCAGACAACGGACTGTCTCTGAAACTCATAATGCAGCTTATCGAATACAGGTCTGAACTTAAGGACTATATCTATGTTTTCGATACCGCTTCGACCGATATCCAGGGCATGCGGAAAATGGCAGAGTTATCCAATGCGATAAGCGTCTGGGGAAGCGATATGGCGATAGAAGCAGTAAGAGGTCTCGCGCCCACGGGTGTGAAGATAATCGAGTGGGGCCAGAAACTCGGATTCTGCTACATCAGTAAGCTTAGAGAAGTCGAAGATGCAGACGAAGAACTTGATGGTCTTGCAAAACACATCGCGACCACGAAGCAGCTTTTATGCAGCAGCTGCCAGGTCATTTACATAGATACTGAAGATGAGAATGAATTGCGCACATTTGCCGAAGACTTCCTGCCACGCCTTGAGAAGGCCGCCAATGAGAATGCGACAGAAGAGATAGGCATACGTGCCAGAGACACTCTAAGCTCATACACAAGGCGCCTTAAGGCCTATCTCGGCGACGAAGAAGTCAATGAGAATGTATTAAGGGGCAGGGGAGTAAGCCTGATCCTGTCAAAAGACAGTGAACTCGAGTTATCGCCCATGATGTGCAACGTTCTGATTAAGCCCTTGCCCCGCGCTGATATCAGCAAGGTCCTCTACGAGAGCAGATACCATCTTCAGACAGCAGGTCTTATCTGTCCCAAGGAAGACAGGGCGGCTCTGACAGAGACGTTTACCAGAGGCGGTCTCATCCGCGTTACGAAGGGTGCTGACATGAGCGCGTACTTCCCGGGAGAGTGCCACGACGGCGAATATGCATTGAGCAGGTATATGCGAATCGTCAATGTGGAAGAATAACGGCTTCAACTATATAATTAAAAATATTTAAGCGTAAGGTTGAAGGTAAAGTGATTCCGGGATTGATCTGTCCGTTAATATATTCCCTTGTCTTAGGAGGAGTGTGGAGCGCCTGCTTTAAGAAAAAGTTCTCGGGCTCGCTGGCGCCTGCGTTCATGGCCCACATTCTGCTGGTGCTCTTGAGCGGACTTATCTTCAAGCACTTATCCATAGGCGTCTGGGGCGGCATCGTTATCGCGCTCGCTGCAGCACTTGTGCTTGTTATAAAGAACGGACAGAAAATAAACAAAGACAGTATCCGCAAATACATCACAAAGCTATGGAACGAGGGACTTCTCCTGTTCACCGTTTTTTATGTGCTGTGCTTTCTTCTGAACTCCACCAAGTGCTTTATCTATTGGGACGAGTTCTCGCACTGGGGGATCTTTCTCAAGGAGAGCTTAAGGCTCGATAATTTCTACTGCACGTCACCTATGGAGTTCTACCATAAGGATTATGTGCCGGCGATGACACTTTTCGAGACCATATGGTGCAAGATAAGCTTCAGATATCTCGAAGCTGATGTTTACAGGGCGATGCAGGTGTTCATGTTCTCGCTCCTCATGCCGATGCTTGAGAAGATCAGCGAATACTCGGCAAAGCGGATCGGCGAATTGGGGAAGGGGAGCGCTCTCAGATACAGGGCTGCCCAGCTTGGCGCGATGTTCCTTGTGCTCTTCGTGCCGCTCTTGTTCAGGACGATCGACGGATTTGCGTTCTATCACACGATCTACTGCGACATCGCCGTCGCGCTACTGTTTTACTGGTGCGTCTACGAAGCTTACAAGGAACCTGACGACAAGATCTACCAGTTCGTAAGCCTTACGATCGCAGTTACCGTCCTGGTCCTCACCAAGATGATCGCCATGGCATTCCTGCCGCTGATATTCGGCGTTCTCATCGTAAGGATATTGTTGCTGTCCAAGTCGAAAATGAAGGCTAAGTACTGGGCGCTCATGATCCCGCTCATCGGCATGCCTGTTGCGTTCTGGGTTTGGTTTAACAAGTTTTCCGACAGATTCATCGTTCACTCGGGCGAGATACAGAGTTACGACGGAATGAGCCTGTCCCAGATCGCGGAAGCTTTTGGCGACCCTGCGAAAAGTTCTATCCCCTATCTCAGCGTTGTCAGGGAGTCTTACCTCAAAGCGATATTTACGAGAAACATCCTGGCGTTCGGATCTTACGCGCTCATCCTTATCCTGATTACTGCGCTGTTCTTCGTGATGGCGGTATTCATCAAGGACAGACCCGAGAAGAAGAAGACCATTGCTGCAGGCATCTGGACGATCCTCTCCGGCATTTACTATGCGTTCCTCATGTACTTCATGTACTGTACGAATTTTGAAGAGTATGAAGCCAGAAGGCTCGCAAGCTTCGAGCGCTACATGAACACGTTCATTATCGTCGCTTTGTTCCTGCTTCTTGCAGTCTATTTTGAATCGGAACTCTGGAAGTCCAAAAAGATGAGGACTGTTCCGGCAGTTGCGGTTGCAGTCATCTTTGCAGGCGTCGTGGCATTCTATCCTGAATGCGTCGTTCAGGTATTGCCGGGCTTTGTTACGGGCGATCAGAGATCGATGGCTGTTTTTACAAATGGAGCTGAAGTAATCGAATCCAATACGGGTGACGATGCGGCCGTTTATATCGTCGTCAGGGGCGACAACGGTGACTACTTAAGGCACCAGGAATACTACTGCGGTCCCAGAACGATCGGAGGCGGAAGCATCGGTCCCGTGATGTACGACGGCGACATATGGTCAGAAGACCTGACGGTCGAAGAGTTCATCGAAGATCTCGAAGGATTTGACTACATCTACTTCAGCGAAGTGGACGATGTGTTCACGCAAAAGTATTCCGGAGCATTTGAGGATCCAACTCTGGTCGCTAATGGAGTAATATATAAGATAGTTGAGATCGATTCCAAAGTTCATCTGGAGCAGACATAAGCATTTATGGACAAGATTGCGGTACTGATACCTTGCTATAACGAAGAGAAGACTGTCGGGAAAGTAGTTGCCGACTTTAAGCGCGAGCTGCCTGAAGCGGCGATCTACGTCTACGACAACAACTCTACCGACAAGACTTCTGAGATCGCTGCGGCCAGCGGTGCAATCGTCAGGCACGAATACGTTCAGGGCAAGGGCAACGTTATCAGAAGGATGTTCAGGGACATCAACGCCGAGTGCTACATCATCACTGACGGCGATGACACATATCCTGCCGAGTGCGCTCCGAAGATGGCTCAAGCGGTATTGGAACGCAACGTCGACATGGTAGTCGGTGACAGACTCTCATCAACGTATTTTAAAGAGAACAAGAGACCCTTCCACAACACCGGCAACAGGCTGGTAAGAAGTTCCATCAACACTCTCTTCCATAACGACATCAAGGATGTCATGACCGGTTACAGGGCGTTCAGCTACGAATTCGCAAAGACATTCCCGATCCTCTCCGAAGGCTTTGAGATCGAGACCGAGATGAGCATCCACGCCGTCGACAAGAACATGCATGTCGAGAATCAGGTCATCGAATACAGAGACAGACCCGAAGGCAGCATCTCCAAGCTCAACACTTATTCCGACGGATTCAAGGTATTGGGCACGATCCTTAAGATGTACAGAACATATAAGCCGATGGGCTTCTTCGGCGTGATCTCACTGGTCCTCGCGCTCCTTGCGATCGGATTCGTAATACCTGTATTCATCACGTATATTCAGACTGGACTGGTTCCGCAGTTCCCGACATTGATCGTGTGCGGCTTTACCATGATCGCATCGATCCAGTCGTTCTTCGCAGGTCTGCAGCTGCAGACGATCGTGCATCAGAAGAGACAGGATTTTGAGCTCAATCTTCAGAATGTCAGAACGCTTAAGGAATTGATTAAGAACAAGGATTGATTTTTCCTTCGTGCCCGAAAATTATCAGCTCCAATACAGATCCATCTGTGCAAGTTCCATCATCATGGTATAAACGATAACTTCCAATAAAAGAAATTATAGAATAATCCCTCCGCCCATAACGCAGCCGTCATCGTCAAAGAAGACCGCTGACTGGCCGGGCGCGGGAGCTTTTGCAGGCTCGTCAAATTCAATTAGCAGAGTATCGTCATCAGTTAACATCATCGTTGCGCCCTGCGCTTTGTGATGGTAGCGGATCTTTACGTTGGTGCGGATCTTCTCGCCCTTATCAGGGCAGGGGATACTCATGAAGTTAAGTTCGCCGCATCTGATGGAATCAGCAAAAACAGAAGCCTCGTCACACAGGACGACCTCGTTTCTGGCGACGTCGATCCTCTTAACATAAGCGGGATAACCAAGAGCGATCCCAAGACCTTTTCTCTGACCGACAGTGTAATTGATAATGCCCTTATGAGTTCCTAAGATATTGCCTTCGGTGTCAACGAAGTTTCCTTCCTTAACACCTGACGTATCAGAATTTGCACGGATATAATCTTGGTAGTTACCGTTGCTGATGAAGCAGATATCCTGCGATTCGCCTTTGTTTGCGATGTGGATCCCGGCCTTTTTTGCAATCTCGCGGACTGCTGCTTTATCGAGGTCTCCCAACGGCATCAGGGTACGTGCGAGATACTCCTGCGGGAGCTTATAGAGCATGTATGCCTGGTCCTTTTCTGCGTGCGTTGCAGACTTGACCGTATATCTTCCGTTAGCGTTTTTGATGATGTGCGCATAGTGGCCAGTGGCGACAAATTCTGCCTGCATGATGTCGGCCCAGTAGATCATCTTCTCCCACTTAACGTGGAGGTTGCAGCCGACGCATGGATTGGGCGTTTTGCCGTCAAGATAACACCGGACGAACGGCTCTGTTACGTGCTCGCGGAATGCGCTCTCGCAGTTAAGGATATGGTAGGGAATACCGATGGTCCGGCAGACTTCACGGGCATCATCGATCTCGCAGCATCTGCTGTATCCCGCTTCAGGATTCCATGTGCGGATGGTAAGACCGAGGACTTCGTAGCCCTGCTCTTTAAGAAGGTATGCTGCAACTGCGCTGTCAACGCCGCCCGACATTCCGACTACTGCTTTTGCCAAATCAAGAACTCCTTTTCCCTTGTAACTGCCTGCTTATTCTATAGCAAACACATCTTTTATATCAACGGGTTACCTGGTTCCGAAGAAGTAAGTGCCGTCTTCATATTGATATTTATATATTGTCTGGCCCGGAAACATTTTCGCGACATCACGGACATCGTAACCGTCCTTAACATGATAGTTCCCGGGATTAATCGCACCGTATTTGTTCTGCTCGCAGACCACGAAAACGCGGCTTCCGTCAGCACCGTATGACAGCCTGGAACTTACGAGGATGACCCTCGATACATTCCGGATATTTCCGTGTGACTTTCTGATCTGCCAGTTATATATGTGCGAATAAACCGCCATCGTTGCAATGGTAAGAACGGGTATCGCAATCATTCCGCAAGCAAAAAAAGTATCGCCGGCGGGAGTGTTACGGAAGATGTATCCGTACATTGAGAAGATAACTACTATCCATCCTGCAAAGCCGAAGAAACCTGCGCCGGCCATTCCAAGAGACTTCGGGTGAACACTGTTGTTCTTATATTTTTTTCTGAAATTTCTGATATGTTCATCCGCATCAGGCACTGACAGATCCGTGGTTTTAAGCTGGTTCTGGTGGCCGATGTGCATAGCATCGCAAGAGAGCTCCTGAGGGGGATTAGAAGGAATGAGAGTTTCCAATTCTTTCTTGGCCTTCATGAGCAGAGTCTGATCACCGTTAACTATGACGATCACGCGCTCGCCATTCTGAAGATTAACACGTGTATGTGGGAGCATTATCCTGTAAGGCTGCTCCTGCTCATCTAAAAGGTCATCTTCCGTATATTCAGGGTAATCAGATCCGCCGTCGATAACGACAGTTCCGCCGTTTATCTCTGTCTTCCCGGCTTCGAAAAGTTTATTCAGTATCTTCTTCGTTCCGCTTGTGATCACTATCCATTCGGCGACGGCAGCTGTTAAGACCGGCACGAACAGGAATACTACTATGGACAGCGGATTATCCATGGCGAGCAATATCATGGACAGAATAAGTCCCACGATGCCGCCGGTGAAGATGGAGATTGCAAGGGCAAGGTAACTGAAGGGCTTCTTCGTAATTACCGCAGAAGCCATCATCCCGTTACAGTACTTGTCCAATAATCTCTTTTCTTCTTCTGTTATGGGTCTTCTCATGCGCCTATTATACAGCACTTAAAAGCCCGCTCTGCAAGAGCAAAGCGGGTCTTGTGGTTTAAGTTCAGACAGGATCGTCACATAACCATTGCGATACCTGAAATGTAGGGATTATCAGCCATGGAAGGATTTGATTCACCGACGCAGAAGTAATATACGCCGGTTTCAAGTGTGTCAGGCTTGTAATCGATATAGTATGTTTCACCTGAAGCAGATACATAACCATCATCGACAAGTGTATCGAGATTGAAGTCCAGGTCATCGAAGTCTCCCAGATAATAAACTTCATAGTAGAGTTCAGGACCGTCGCCGTCGATAGTGATATACATACCCATAGCACTGGCTGCTGCATCGTAGAGACCGCTGCCGTAATATGTACCGTCGCCATAGTCGTACCAGCCGATCTCAACGATATCTGCGAATGAATCATCATAGACAGAGAAAGAATCGTCACCGTATGATCCGCTGCCGGATCCGCCGCCGGTTTCGATGCCTGTATCAGTAATTACGACAGTTGCCGAACTCTCGGTGATGAGCAGTCCGTCTTCCGTATAAACCTTAACGGTGTAAATGCCTTCAGGCATATACCAGTCGTCTGTCAGATCAACACCGATATCTTCATCGATCCAGATCTCATAGCATGTCCAGTCGATATTCTCAGGTCTGCTTGTGTAATAGAGCGTTCCCTCATAGTAAACCTCATAATACA
>JAILHX010000066.1 GCA_024695565.1 Saccharofermentans sp.
GCCTCTTAATGACCAAAAAGTTCAGCAGGATAAACGCATTGTTAAGTACGGGATTCTTTGCTGTATTCATGTATTGTCTTGTTGAGAAAGCATGGCTCGACGAGCGGCGTATGGGACGTACGGTCTTCGGTGTCATATGCATTCTGTTCTGTATCTTTATTCTCTATATCATCATCAATTCGAAGATCTCCAGGGAAGAAAAGCAGAACGGATTTATATGTGCCTTTTCCCAGATAGTTCTCGTAGCACCATTGGCTTTTGTATATCCTGCGCTCGAGAGATGCTTCCTGCAGCCTTATATTCATTGGATACTCTTGCTTTGCTTCATGCTGAGGCAGATATCCCTGTCAGATGACTTTAAATCTTTTGTAGAGAAAGCAAAGAGCAAGGTCAAGGTCTCTGACGTCGGCATGATCACCCGGGTCCTTCTCTGTGCATTCCTTATCCTGTCGATCGCAGGTCAGTCGATTGCTTATAAGGCATATAAGCTCAGGGATGAAGCTATTGCCAGGGGACTTGAATCCGGCAGCACGGAGATCGTAGTTCCGGAAGTTCCGAACTACACCAAGTACTGCATAGGCGCCAACGTATTGTCATTTGATGAATACTGGATGGAGAACTACAAGAGATTCTACGGTATCCCGAATGATGTTACGGTTACCTTCATTGATTACTATGAATATTTAGAGGAATATGCGTAATCAGTGTTTTCGAAAACATTGAGACTTACAGTAAATTCCAAATCTCTATAAATCCCGTTCAAATTCCCGTTCAAATTCCCGTTATATAACGGGAAAACTAACGGAATTTTTGTTGAGCGGAAACGCATTCCGACCGCCTCATCAAAAGACACGCAAAAAAAAGCCGCTTCAGTTAAGAAGCGGCTTCAATAATTCTTAAAGACAGCTGATCAGGCGCGGAGAGTTGCTCCATACTTCTCACTGAGGTTAGTAAGGATCGTGTTAACGAAGCCGTCGATGACCTCCGGAGTGAATTCCTCGTCCTTAGGAGTGAATACTACGCTGAATGCAAGACTCTTCTTGTTTGCTCCGAGCTGTATGCCTTCGTAGATGTCGAAAAGTTCGATCTTTGTGATGTATTCACAGGAAGAAGCGATCTCTTTCTCAATCTGTGCGCATGTAACGCTCTTATCCATAACGAAGCAGAAGTCACGCTTCTCTTCGAGGTACTTCGGAAGCGGAATGAACTTTCTGTCCTTACCGTAGTACTTGGTAAGGGCTCTGAGGTCGATCTCTGCAACATAAGCGGGAACACGCATGTCGAGTTCGTCGCAGATCTCGTAGAGGACCTGACCGAGATAGCCGATCTCTTCTCCGTCGCAGATGACCTTGGCGGTCCTGCCGGGATGGAGGAATGTCTTCTCTGTCTTCTCGTAATCGAAAGTGATATCGAGAGCATCGGCAATAACGTCTACAAGACCCTTGAGTGAGTAGAAATCCTCATCCTCGCCGAATACACCGATTGAGATCGTCTCGCGCTCGTCAGGATATTCTGTAAGAGGCAGGCTCTTGGGAATGAACTTGTTGCCCATCTCATAGATGCTGCCCTTAAGGATACCGTTCTTCTGGTTCCTTGCCATAGCCTTGATCATCTGAGGTGCGAGTGTTGTTCTCATCAATGACAGATCGATGTTGATCGGGTTCATGATCTTGATGGCGAATCTCTCAGGTGCATCCTCAGGGAGCCTTAAAAGATCGAAGTCAGAAGGTGAGAAGAAGGAGTAATGTACGCCTTCTGAAGCACCTGCTGCGCAAAGCGCACGCTTGATCTTAAGCTCTGAACGCTGCTTCAGGTTATAACCGCCTGAAGTGACCTTAGCCGTAGGAATGAATGTAGGTGTGATGTGATCGTAACCATACATACGGATAACTTCCTCAGCGACATCCTGATAAGACTCCATGTCTACACGGTAGCCGGGAATTGCGATCGTCAGCTCGTCACCGTTAAGCTCGGGCGCGAAGTTAAGACCTGTAAGGATGCGGACGATATCTTCATCGGGAACTGTGATCCCGAGAACGCCGTTGACCTGCTTAACGCTTACGGTAAGCTTTCTGGGTTCTATGGAGTTACCTGTATTCACGTCGAAAGAAGTCTTGGATACTTTGCCGCAGCCAAGTTCTTCGATGAGATGCAGAGCTCTCTTCATTGCCATAACAGTCGTGTATTCATCAACGCCCTTGGAGAATCTCATTGAAGAATCGGATACCTGGCCCAATGCCTTTGAACTCTTGCGGATGTTGTCGTGCGCGAACTTTGCGGCCTCGAACATTACTGCATTAGTTGAATCGAGGATCTCTGAATTGAGACCGCCCATGATTCCTGCCAGAGCAACAGGCTTAACTCCGTCGCAGATAACGAGGTTATCGGATGTAAGAGCG
Organism: Saccharofermentans sp.; assembly: GCA_024695565.1. The sequence continues at coordinate 2,400 of JAILHX010000066.1, forward strand.
AACTCCTTCTCGTCCAAAGTTTGGATCTTCTCACCGTTCTCAGCGCGGCGGACGTGTATCTCACCACCCTCGAGATAGTTGAAATCGAATGCGTGCATAGGCTGGCCAAGTTCGTAAAGAACGTAGTTAGTGATATCGACTACGTTGGAGATCGCAGAACAGCCGACGAGAGCAAGGCGGCGCTTCATCCAGAGAGGTGACTCACCGATCTTTACATCTGAAACATAGTGTCCGATATATCTCGGGCAGATGTCGGGAGCTGAAACGCGGATGTTGAAATCGATCGCAACATCGCTCTCTGTGTAATCAAGCGCGGGCTCCTTAATGTCCTTGCCAAGAACTGCGGCAACTTCTCTTGCTATACCGAAGATCGACTGGCAGTCAGGTCTGTGTGCCGTGATGTAAACATCGAAAATATAATCGTCCAAACCTAAGATAGGCTTTACGTCTGCACCGGGAACGGAGTCAGCAGGGAGAACAAGAAGTCCGTTATAACCGGCGCCGGGGAACATGTCCTCAGTAACGCCGAGCTCAACGCCGGAGCAGAGCATACCGTATGAATCGTAGCCTCTGAGCTTGCCCTGACCGATGGTCATGAGGCCTTCTACGGTAACGTGGTCTTTAGCGGTAGCGTAAACCTGGGCGCCGATCAGAGCGAGAGGATACTTGCCGCCTGCTTCAACGTTGTCTGCGCCGCAGCAGATCTGCAGAACACCATTCTCGCCTGCATCAACAGTGCAGAGGTGAAGGTGTGTGCCTTCGATCAGTTCGCATGTCTTAACCTCACCGACTACGACCTTGCTGATGTCGTGGCCGACTTCATACTTCTCCTCGACTTCGAAGCCGCAGCTGAAGAGCTTCTCTTCGAGCACGTCGGGAGTAACGTCAATATCTACATAATCTTTAAGCCAACTTAAAGGTACTAACATATCTTTGCCTCCTATCTGTTAATCATCGATCTGTTCAAGTACGCGGAGATCAGACTCGAATAAGAGCTTGATGTTGTTGATGCCGTACTTGAGCATGGCAATACGATCGATACCGATACCGAAAGCCAGACCGCTGTATTTGTCGCTGTCGATTCCGCAGCCTTCAAGAACTTTTTTGTTAACTACGCCTGCACCTAAGACTTCGATCCAGCCTGTGCCCTTGCAGAGCTTGCATCCCTTGCCTCCGCACTGGAAGCAGCTTACGTCAACTTCTACAGAAGGTTCCGTGAACGGGAAGTAAGAAGGTCTTAAGCGTGTTCTTGTCTCTTCACCGAAGATCTTCTTAACGAATACGTCGAGCATACCCTGAAGGTCGCAGAGTGTGATGCCCTCATCTACCACGAGTCCTTCCATCTGGGAGAACATGGGTGAGTGGGTAGCGTCATCGTCAGAACGGAAAACCTTACCGGGTGAGATGATCTTGATCGGGGGCTTCTGTGATTCCATTACGTGAACCTGACCTGCAGAAGTCTGTGTTCTCAAAAGGAATTCAGGGCTCAAATAAAATGTATCCTGCATGTCACGTGAAGGGTGGTCCTGAGGAATATTAAGAGCCGTGAAGTTATAGTGATCAGTCTCGATCTCGTTACCCTCGTATACCTCGAATCCCATGGACCCGAAAATGTCTACGATCTGGTTTCTTACCTGTGTATTGGGATGGAGATAACCCTTCTTGAGCTTCTTTGAAGGAAGAGTAACGTCGATAGTCTCTGACTCGTATCTTGCCTTCTGCTCGGCAGCCTTGAATTCTGCATCCAAAGCGTCGAACTTCTCTGTAGCCCAATTGCGGATCTCGTTGACCATCTTACCGTAGTCAGCCTTGAGCTCCTTCGGGATCTTGCCCATCTCCTTCATGAGAGAGCCGATCTTACCTTCTTTTGAGTCCATGACGCTCTTTCTGTATTCGAAAACGCCCTTAGAGCTCTTGATCTCAGTAAGATCTGATTCGATCTTTGATTTGATCTCTGACAACTTTGCGCTTAATTCACTAAGTTCAGCCATGTTTTCCTCCTTTTTTACGGGGTCAGACCCCAAATAAAAATCCCGCGGCAACTTATCATTGCCACGGGACGAATTCGCTATATAAAGCACCTTCGCGGTACCACCCATGTTCGGATAACCACTATAATCATCCGCACTTGTCACTGCGCAGTAATGCCGCGCATACGCATCTGCTTAATCAGTATAAATACCGTTTCCGTCAGAAGCTCCAGTGTTGAAATTCATCCTGCTATTCTTGCGTATCGCGCTCTCAGCCTGCGGCACGACTCTCTGTTCCGGTAATAGTAAGACTACTTACGCACCTTCATTGCAGAGCATTATTGTACATATTAACCTCCGAAAAAGTCAAGCAATATACAGAATAAGAGTTATTTCACGCGCGATGGTATAGTAAACTAGTCCTAGATTATAATGAACAGGGGTTAACCATGGACCAGCCGTATAAGATCACAAATACAAGTTACAGATTCGATTCTTTTGAAAACGGCGAAGCACTGCCCTGCAGGGGCCCTCAAAGACTGCCTGCGATGGGATGGAACAGCTGGAATGCTTTCGGAAGCGGCAATACCGAAGAGCTTACCAGGGCTATGGCCGATAAGATTGTTGAACTTGGTCTTGATAAATCAGGTTACAGATATGTTGTCCTAGATGACGGCTGCTATAAGTCTGAACGTGTTGACGGCAGGCTCTCAAATGAGGAAGTTAAGTTCCCGGGCGGACTTAAAACTTTGTCTGATTATGTCCATTCCAAAGGCCTTAAGTTCGGAATGTATAACGATATAGGCACGAACCTCTGCGCAAGTGCAGCTGTCGGAACACACGGTCACGAGAATGAAGATGCCGGATCTTATATCGATTGGGGTATTGATTTTATCAAGGTCGATAACTGCTATTACATGTGGGATAACGCTACTTTTGCAGACCCTGAGAATGCCAGATACTCTTTTGCTCCGAATATTAAGGCTGTAAGACTCACGGGTCCTGATACAGATCTGACGTTTGACTGCGGGAGTTGGCAGGTTACAGGTACCAGGGCGCATTTAGAAGGCGACTATATTACAGGCATCGGTACTTTTGACGGCACGGGTCCTGATAACACGCCAGTTGGCCTTCAAAGTTCAGAAATTTGGTTTAACGTTGAGATCCCCGGCGAAGGCGAATATCAGATATCAGTTCTTTATGCGACAGGCAAAGAGGAAGGCACCGGCCAGTGGCTTCAGATCTGCTATACAAAGGGAAGCGAAAACATAATGGTCTTTGACGGCCTGCTGCCTGAGACAAGTACACCTTCAGATTTCAGGTGGTCTGAACCTGTAAGCACCGGCCTTTCCGGTGGCGTTATAAGGGTCCGTCTCATGAACCACAGAAGACAGGAGAATACGCTCGTTTCTTATGTCACGCTCCTTGAAGCCCTGCGCGAGAAAGCTCCCGGTAAAGACATCGTTTATTCTATCTGCGAGTGGGGCAAGACTATGCCCGGAGACTGGGCATATAAGGTCGGCGACAGCTGGAGGATCTTAAACGACATTACATTCAATACCGGATCTGCCGAAGGCGATTACGGAACATGCAGATGGTCTGACGATTACACCAACAGCATCACATCACAGTACAACAAGTGCGTGATAATGGATGAGTTTGCATCGTTGGAGAGAGGCTGGAACGATCCTGATATGCTCGTTATCGGCATGAACGGCCTTACCCTTACGATGAACCGTACTCACATGTCCATGTGGTGCATGATGAATTCGCCGCTGATGTTAGGTTTGGATCTTAGGCGCATCGAAAAAGATGACGACATTTATAAGATAATCGCTAACCGGGATCTTATCGGTATCAATCAGGATCCTCTCGGCATACAGGCGAAGAGAGTATTTACGACTTATGAATGTGAAGATCCTTCAAAGGCATATATAAGAGATAACAACAGGATAGATGTGCTCGCCAAGCCTTTGTCCGGCGGAAGATTAGCTCTTGCAGTTTATAACCTGTCAGATGAGATCGCAGAAGAAGATCTTGGCATTGATCTTGATCTCATCAGGGAAAGATTAGGTGACAGGTTCCCTGCAGAACTTAAGGATGCGCTAAAACTTAAGCAGACTAACGTCTGGACGGGTGAGAGCGCCATAGTATCCCGTAAGTTATTAAGCAATCCCGTTATCCTCGAGCCCTGCGGAAATATCACTATGATCTTGGAAAAAGCTTAAAATGACTGTCGGTGAATTCATCCTTCTGCTTTCAGAAGACACATCCTGGACTGCCGGAGAAGATTTCGGCGGGGATGAAGACATACTCCTTCGTAAGAACTGCGCCAGGATAATTCACAGGTATCTTCAGAAGGTGGCTGGAGAGCCTGACGAGACAGAAGATCTTCCTTCAGTGACAGAAATCAGGGATCTTAATGACTGCAGGATATGTGCTCCCCATATAGCACAGGTTATAGCAAAAGGGATCATGGAGCCCCGGCAAAAGGGAAGTCTGATCCTTTTTGAAGGCAACGAAGAAGTGACAATGGAAGATGCCCGCATCTACATTGATCTTGTATAATAAAGCAATATAAGGACCACCGGCCTATCTTTCCACAGGGGGATGAGATCATGGACAGATCAAAAGTATTCTTTACGGACTTCAGAACGGGAATGGGAGTAAGTCTTACGATCAAACTTCAAAAGCTTATAAGGATGGCCGGTATCGGTACGATCGATATGGACGGCAAGTTCGTTGCGATAAAGATGCATTTCGGTGAGCTCGGAAATCTCGCATATCTAAGGCCGAATTACGCCAAAGCAGTTGCTGACGTTATCAAAGAGAACGGCGGTATGCCTTTCCTTACAGACTGCAATACTTTATATCCCGGAAGCAGAAAACACGCGCTTGAGCACCTGGATTGTGCCAATATCAACGGATTTAACACTGTTACAACAGGCTGTCAGATCATAATTGCAGACGGACTTCGAGGAACGGATGACATCATCATTCCGGTTCCCAATGGTGTTTATTGCAAGGAAGCTTATATCGGCCGTGCGGTGATGGATGCGGATATCTTTATTTCCCTCACGCATTTCAAAGGGCACGAACAGGCCGGATTTGGCGGAGCCATAAAAAATATCGGCATGGGATGTGGAAGCCGCGCTGGCAAGATGCAGCAGCATCAGAGCGGACATCCGCATGTAATTACCGAGCTTTGCAGAGGATGCAGAAGATGCACCAGGGAGTGCGGTTCTGATGCAATCAGCTACGAGGACAATAAAGCATGGATCGATCCCGGCAAGTGCAAAGGCTGCGGCCGCTGCATCGGTGCCTGTGCTTTCGATGCCATTGAGAACGATAACTGGGATGCACCTCAGATGTTAGGCTGCAGAATGGCTGAATATACGGCAGCAGTTATAAGCGGAAGACCGAATTTCCATATCAGCCTTATAACCGACGTATCTCCTAACTGTGACTGCCACAGCGAGAATGATGCTCCGATCCTTCCTGATATCGGTATGCTCGCTTCATTTGATCCCGTGGCTCTGGATCAGGCCTGCGTCGATCTCTGCTCAAAGGCTGAGCCCGTAAGAAACAGCCAGCTTGGTGATAACATGGCAAGCCCTCATTTCCACGATCACGGTGACGTATGGCATAACAGCAACCCGAACGTATCCTGGGCTGAGACTCTTGAGCACGCAGAGAAGATCGGTATCGGCACTAGAAGCTATGAACTCATTACCATGAAGTAATGGGACATCCTTGTCCCATATTGAGAAACAGCGCTTTTGGTCGTTTTGTGTCCTTTTGCTCCGCGGTTTTGGGCGGTAGATTGGACTCATCAATCAACAGCGAGGTGTAATTATGGATCCCAAGGAAATCACGACAAAGAAATTCACGGTCTTTATGTTAATTGCATTTGGTATAGCATATATTCCGTTATGTTTAGCAGGCTTTTTGAATGCACAAGGAAACACGTTAGCTTTTATGTTCCTGTTCAGGGTAGTTGCTATAGCCATTCCGTTTTTTGCAGTAATTATCTCACGTCTTCCGCTCAAGAAAACAGGTTTCGGTATCAAGTGCAGGATCAAGTACATAATCGCAGCCTTAATAGGACCTCAGATCCTCTCCTGGATTGGTTCGGCTGTATACTTTATCGTTTTCCCGGGGTCCTTCAAATTGGGGTTTGAAGCTATAACTTCAATGCTTCCTGCCGAATTGCAGGGAATTTATGATCAGATAGACCCGTTGCCGTTCGTTATCGTAATGACGATTCTCTCATTGACGGTTATCCCAATCTCGCAGATCATTCCGAGCCTTGGCGAAGAAGCAGGCTGGAGAGGGGTTTTGTATCCGTTCCTTAAAAACAAATTCGGAAAGACGGCTGGCCGCATATTCGGAGGCGCCCTCTGGGGCATCTGGCACTGGCCTCTTCTCCTGATCGGAGGCTATTTCTACGGCAGACAGTATATCGGTTATCCCGTTTTAGGACCTGTCACGATTTGCATTGCACTGATCGTTTTTGGAATCATCATAGACTATTTATATGAGAAAACGCATTCTATCTGGGTCGCTTCGGTCGCACATGCTGCAATGAATGCTGCTTCGATGCCGATGCTCCTGGTCTCCGCATCTTCTGATTCAAGCATGTCGGTATTCGGTCCCACTGCATTTGCGCTCATCCCGCTCATCCCCGTACTTGTTGTTTCTGTTCTTTTGTCACTTCGAAAAGAAACAGCAAAAGAAGCATAATAACTGTCCTGAAAACTAATATGATTTATAGGCTCCCGCGTGTATAATGTCTGGATATACTTTCAGGCAGAGGATGTGCGGGAGATCTCATGTATAAGAATCTGAGGAAACTCATCAGCTACTACAGACCCTATATCGGAACATTCCTTCTGGACATGTTCTTTGCTATTGTTGCCTCTGCGATCGCTCTCGTCGTTCCCCTTATCGTCCGATACATAACCTCTGAAGTCATTTATCTGGAACAGGGGGCAAAGGAGAGGATCGTCCAGTTAGGCATAGTCCTGGCCGTCCTTGTTGTTATCCAGTTCCTCTCGAATTATTACATAACCAACGTCGGACATGTCATGGGGGCCAAGATGGAAGCGAATATGCGTGCCGAGATCTTCGCGCACTATCAGAAGCTCTCCTTTGCATTCTACGATGATCAGAAGGTCGGCCAGCTCATGAGCAGGATCACGAATGACCTGTTTGAGATAAGCGAGCTCCTGCATCACGGACCTGAGAATATCGTTATATCCGTTATCAAGATCGTCGGTGCATTTGTGATACTGATGAGCATAAGCGGGTATCTGACGGCAGTTGCATTTGTTCTGCTCCCTGTGATGTTCCTGTTTGTTTTCTTTCTCAACAAGAGGATGCGCAGGGCATTCAAGAACAACAGATCGAAGGTTGCCGAGATCAATGCCAGGATCGAAGACAACATTTCCGGCATCAGAGTCGTTAAGTCCTTTGCCAACGAAGAGATAGAGGAACAGAAATTCAAAGAAGGCAATGATGCTTTCCTGAAGGCAAAGAAGAACAGTTACATCTATCTGGGACTGTTCCAGTCAGGCATGACCGCATTTATCCTTCTGGTCAATATCGTGGTGATCATTACGGGTGCTGTGCTGATATCTGAAGGTCTTGTTGAGATCCCTGATTTTATTGCATTCCTTCTTTATATCAACATATTCACTGAACCTATCAGAGTCATCGTTGAATTTACCGAGCAGTTCCAGAACGGCTATACGGGATTCGAGAGATTCATGGAAATTATTAATGTCGAGCCTGATATCAGGGACAGCGGGAATGCTGTTGATATGACTGATGTGAAGGGCGAGATCGAGTTTGATGATGTGTCGTTCAGATATAAAGACGGCGCACACAGGGTCCTGCGTCACATCGATCTGGATATCAAGCCCGGATCTTATGTCGCTCTCGTCGGTTCATCAGGCGGCGGCAAGACGACGCTCTGCAGCCTTATTCCGAGGTTCTACGATGTAACGGGCGGCTCGATCAAGATCGACGGAAAAGATATCCGCGACATCAAGATAAAAAGCCTTCGTGACCACATCGGGATCGTTCAGCAGGACGTATATCTGTTTGCAGGAACGGTAATCGAGAATATCAGTTACGGCAGACCCGGTGCAACACGTGAAGAGATAATCGAGGCGGCAAAACTTGCCAATGCGCATGAATTCATAATGGAGCTGCCGAACGGTTACGATACTGATATAGGACAGAGGGGAATCAAGCTCTCAGGCGGCCAGAAACAGAGACTCTCGATTGCCAGAGTATTCCTTAAGAACCCTCCGATCCTAATATTCGACGAGGCTACCAGTGCTCTTGATAATGAGAGCGAGAATATCGTTAAAGAGTCATTGGAGAAGCTTGCGAAGAACAGGACAACGATCGTTATTGCGCACCGCCTGTCTACAGTAAGGAATGCCGAGCGTATTCTTGTACTTACCGAGAACGGTATTGAAGAGAGCGGCACTCACGACGAGCTGATGGCAAAGGGCGGGATCTACGCAGGCCTTTATAAGTGGAACGCTTAAGCCGTTATAGCTTACGGTTCATTAATGGTAAACTGATGTTATCAGGGGGATCATATGGATAATTTTGTTGATGAGAGAGACTATGGCCTTTTGGCTCAGGACAAGTATACTTTCTCTGTTTTATCGAGGATAATCGGCTCTGAATGCCAAATACGATTAACTGACCACGAGAAGCTGATCATATGCTTTACGGGTCAGCCTTATCCCGTATGGATATGGACTCCTGACGGAGCTTCGGAAGATGATCTTGAGCGCGCATATCAGACAGCAAAAGATAACTTGCTGATCGATGGTGAACACCGCTTTAACATCAAGTATGAACCTGCTGAATACTTTATCAAGCGGGCTGCAGAAGACGGAATAAAACTCGCTGTCACGACTAATCTTTTTGCTTATGACTGTCCTTCATCCATTGCGCCTTCTGATGCTGTTGACGGAGGGATCCATAAGTGTACCGAAGATGATATAGATGCGTTGGTCGATTTCTTCGATATGTTCCACAACACAGTCGGTATAGATAAGCAGAGCAGGGAAGAATACAGGAAAAGCGCTGAAGAAGCTGTCAGTGCCGGAATGATCTATCTGTGGAAAAATGCAGAGGGTAAATTCGTGGCCAGCTGTAACTGGCACCCTGCCCAGGACATGGCATCTATAGGACTCGTATTTACCAGAGATGAATACAGAAGGCGTCATTATGCAGAGCATCTCGTATATGAAGTAACGGAAATCGCGAGAAAAGCCGGATACCTGCCGATGCTCTATACGGATGCCGATTATACTGCATCCAATGCATGTTATGAGAAGATCGGTTATATACTCCGTGGAAAGCTTTGCACAGTAGGTTAAGACTATGAAAAAGATCCAGCTGATAAACGATGACTATTGGGGACATGTGAATCACCTCCGCCATGCCAGCAGAGGTATCGTTGTAAATGACGGTAAGGTGCTTCTGAGTTATGAGACTATAAACAACAAATACATGATCCCCGGCGGAGGCGTGGAAGAAGGAGAGAGTTACGCCGAATGCTGTGAGCGTGAGCTTTTGGAAGAGACGGGGATGAGGGTAAAGGCAGTAGAGGAGTATCTTGAGATCGAAGAACTTTTCGAAGACTGGAGACACATAAGCCATTATTTTGTCTGCGAACTCATAGAGGATACCGGCATCCAGAATCTGACTGAAGGCGAGAAGGCGGCAGGCTACGTAGGCAGGTGGATACCGTTTGAAGAAGCGGTTAATGACTTCGGTGACTACGAGAGATTTCATAAGACCGCTATTGAAGATTACGGCCTTTACAGACGCGAATATAATGCACTTGCGATATATAGGGACCTGATATCAGATAACACCGGAAAAATATAACGATATGCATTTTGTGGAAGCGAAAGGTATCCTTCATAACAAGGGCGGATTTAACGGCATGAACATATACCGCGGCTGCACGCACGGTTGTATTTACTGTGACAGCAGGAGCCTTTGTTATCAGTTCACGCACAAGTTTGAAGATGTCGAAGTAAAGCAGAATGCGCCGGAACTTTTAGAGCAGGTGCTTAAGTCTAAGCGCAGCAAGTGCATGATCGGCACCGGTTCGATGTCTGATCCTTACATGCACTGCGAGACTGAACTCAGGCTTACCAGAAAATGTCTTGAGGTGATCCATAAGTACGGCTACGGAGTAGCTATCCAGACCAAGTCAGACAGGATACTTGAAGACATCGATCTTCTTGATTCGATCAATAAGAAAGCGAAGTGCGTCGTGCAGATAACACTTACCACTTACGATGACGGACTGTGCAGTATCTTAGAGCCTAACGTATGCAACACCAAAAGGCGTATTGAGGTCCTGGAAGAATTTAAGAAGCGGGGCATTCCGACAGTTGTCTGGCTTACACCCATACTGCCGTTCATTAACGATACTGAAGAAAACATAACGAAGATACTTAACGAATGCGCCCGCACTGGGGTAAAGGGGATAATCAACTTCGGAATGGGTGTGACATTAAGAGCTGGCGACAGGGAGTATTTCTATTCCAAGCTCGATGAGCATTTCCCGGGGCTTTCTGACAGATACATAAGGACTTACGGTGAAGCTTATGAAGTACCAAGCCCTAACTCCAAAGAGCTCCTCCGGATCTTCAAAAAGATCTGCAAAGATAACGGCATGATGTCTGATGCTGATGAAGTATTCAGATATCTTAACGACCTTCCTGATAAGCAGATCAGCATATTCGATCTGTAAGCGTTGAGTTTGCCTCAACGGTCAGTTGGTTGTATTGGCTCTATGGTACGGATATCATTGGCTTAAGGTTCACGTGAATGATCAATGAATTAAGGAGGCAGAGCGTAATATGAGTACAACGCTGGGCAAGAATATAAAGACTTATCGAAAGAACAAGGGGCTTACGCAGGAAGAATTAGCTGAGCTCTTAAACATTACACCACAGGCAGTCAGCAAGTGGGAATCCGAGTCAGGCCTTCCCGATGTATCGATGCTGATCCCGCTGGCCCAGGTATTGGGTGTCAGCACGGATGCTCTTTTGGGATACGATTCCATGACTGAGAATGATGAAGTGACCGCAAGGGTCAGAGAGACCGTGGCAAGTCTTGCAGGGAGCGGAGATTCCAGAGAACAGAAGTCACTGCGCATAGCCGAATATCTCTCGACAGAGACTTCGCTTAATCCCGGATGCTTCGAGATAATCAAGGACTATGCCGAACAGGTCGCAAACTTAAGCATGTATGCCGATCCGGTCCTCGAGAACTGCTTCGCAGATGAGCCGGACCGCATTGAGAAGCTGTATCAGGATGCTATCCGCAAAGGTGCATATCTTATCAGCCACTGCAGCGACAAGAGCCTTGTAGAGAAGACACACTATGCCATGGCATGGATCTATATTCACAAGAAGGATTTTGATAATGCCAGAGAACATATCAATGTGATCCCGAGCATATCCAACTGCAGGATCAGGGAAAACCTCACTGCGGAGCTGACTTTTTTCGAGAGCGGATTCGAGAAGATGAAGGGCAGCCTCAATGAGAATTCCGTGATGCTCTTTGACGTGGCAGCAAGCATGCTCAATACATATGCCGAGAACTACGGATGGTGGTGTTCTGACAGGGAAGAGGCTTTTGCAGTCTGTGACTGGTGTGAAGGCATTCTCAAGGCTTATGCGGTCAGGAAAGAATCGATCAATATGGTTCATTATCTTAGAGCCAGAAGAAGCATCGCGTTCTTCAAGATGGTTGCGGCAAAAAGAACGGGCGAAGATAAGCTTGCCGAAGAACTCTATGCGGCATTTATCGAAGCGGTTCGTTCCGAAGACCTGACAGACGAAGAAAAGGATAAGGTGATCGAGCTGCTGAATAATGACATTGCTCATTACGGCAAGTATTGATCTTTGAATTAATGAATAAGGGCTGTCTCTTCATTGCGAGGCAGCCCTTTTGGCATTTTGGATAATATCAAGATCTGCGATTGTTCTTTTTCTTCTTGTTGTTATTGTTATTGTTGGTCTTAGGCTTTGGTTCCTGTTTCTTAACAGATCCTTCGGCCTTAGGCTCTTCCTTCTTGCCTTCGGACTTATCCTCGGTTTGAGGTTCAGCTTTTTCCTCTGACTTATCTTTGGCTTTTTTCTCAGCCTTTTCTTCAGTGGTCTTTTCGTAACCGGATTTGTTATTGGAAGCTTTGGAAGGCTTTTCATCGTCGTCATCTAACAATGACCAGTTTGACGGCGGCGGAGGTGCCGGCTTCGGGTCATATATCTTGTGCTGGACAAATTCCGTGATCTTCTGTTCGATGATACCGAGGATCGTTGAGGCAACGAGCACACAGACACCATAGAGGAAGAGGTTGCCGTGACCGTAATCGAAGAGGACACCGTATTCCATGAATCTGAAGAACGTGATGGCTGCCAGGTTCATGAGATATGTGTGGAGCGAATACTTTCCGAAGAAATTAAGCACGGGGTTGCTGACATTGAACTTCATCATGAAGATGGCGATCGTAAGTGTGAATACCAGGAACAGGGGAACCTGACAGAAGAAGGTAACGATCTTGTTCCCAATCTCAGGTCCCTGCATGTTGAATTCCGTCCAGTATCCGAACTTTGACTGACCGAACTCGGAGAGCTGGTAGAAAAGCAGCGTGATTACAAGAAGCACATGGAACTTGATAGCGTACTTCTTCTTGAAGAAGCCGACGATCTGTTTCTCGTAGTTGGCGAAAATAAGACCTGTCAGGAATGCTGGAGCGGAATTGACCCACCATTCGCCGTGGAACCAGAAGATCTTCTCGCCCATCCACCATTTAACACTTGTTTCCCAGAAGGCTTCGTCTTCACTCATCCACCAGTTGGAAGGACCTGCCCACCATGCGAAGTGGCCGTTGATGCAGGTTCCGATTCCGAGCAGGATGATAACGAAGAATATGATCGCGAATGCGATGGGACGGTGCTTCGGCTTCTTGAAGATGCTGAAGCAGATGAAGAACAGGAGATAAAGGATCGCAAGGACAATGGGGAACCATGCATACTTGTTCATCATGGTGATTCCTAGAAGGTTTGTGACCCACTGGACATTATCTGTTGGGATCTTTACGAGGAATATCAGTAAGCCGTAGATCAGGACATTGATGTAAAAGGGAATTACGATTGCCTTGACTATTCGCTTGCCGATAAAGCCTTTGAGATAGTTTTTCTTGGTATCGAGGCTTTTTAACAGACCGTAGCCGGAGCAGAAGAAGAATATTGCTACGAAGTATGCGCCGGCGTTGACGAATGCCGACATCAGGCCTTCTTCCTGAAGAGGATATTCCTGGGAAATGTGGTGTATCATGACACCGATCGCGGCCAGACCGCGCAGGGACATCATCTTGTCGAGACTTGCGTAGTCTTCGTTGAACTCATCTTTTTTGCCGAATTTGTTGGATGCGCCCCAAATGAAAAGAATGAAAAAACTGTAGCCGACAATATGCTCGGCTATTGACCACCAGGTCAATCCATTAAAAAACTCCCCCATATTTCACCTCGTCTTGAGTTGTCAGTCTATTTTCTCACAAAAACATTGTAAAGTATATTTAATAATTAGCAATTTGTTTAAAACCTGTGTGGTATCATATCAAAAGAGACTTCGGAATAAGCTTGAGGATTTGAGAACAATGGAACTGAAGACAAAAAGCAAACGTCCCGGAATGGATTGTTCCATAGATGTTTACTTTGACAGGACAAAGGGTTTTTCCAAGTATATCAACGATCCCGATACTTATAAGATGGTCCTCGTCAGGACCGGTTCTTTTGTTGTTGAGGAGGACGGTGAATACAGAGTTGTAACCGCTCCTGCTTCTTTGGCTTTAAATGAGAGAGCGGTTTTTAATGTTACATCCGAGAGCGAAGTGGAAACGATCACCATTTATTTCAAGCCTACATTTATCAGGGAAGAATTCACTTACGAGGCTATCAATTCAGGCAAATACGAGAAGTTCTTAAGTGCGGTGAAAGACGGAGATAAGATGGCTGCTTTAGACAGGTTCCTTGCCGCACTTGAGGGGGATGCTGAGTTTGACAAGTCCTTCTCGGATTCGTCTATCTGTCAGGATGCTCTGCTCCTTTTGGAGTTTCATTGGCATCAGAGAAATATCATTTACTATTCACTTACGACGCAGGAACTTCAGGCTGCATTAAGGCTCTTCATGAGTGTCAGATACGATCTTGAAGAGCAGCCGGATAATTTCTGGATACTCAGGACACGATACTTCATAATCTCAATGCTGTTTATGGCTACGGCAGATTTTTACAGGGATTACAGGCAGGACGAACTCTACAAAGACCCGCTTGTTGTCAAAGTATCAAAGTATCTGTGGGATCATCTCGAAGAAGATATTACGCTTTCCAAGATCCTTAAGAAGTTCTCGGTCAACAAGAATACACTTAATGATGCATTCAATAATGAGATGAACATGTCTTGCATGGCATATCTTGAGATGCTCAGAGTCAATCTCGCTAAAAAGCACCTGCAGTTTGATGACGAATCCGTCAGCGAGATAAGCCAGATGTGCGGTTATACGGATACCAATTATTTTTCGAAAGTATTCAAGAAACATACAGGACAAACTCCTTCCGAATACAGGAAACAAATGAAGGGTCTGTGCTGATATTACCTTTATTCGTGCTGATTTTTCTAACTTCAGCTTATACAGTACAGGTAATATTTTGGCATAAAGCTTATGGAGGATGAAGCATGAAAAGAGCAAACAAAACGATTGCATTTTTATTGGCAAGTGCGTTGATCCTTGGCGGTTGCGGCACGTTTGAACCACAGCATAAGACCGAGTTTGTGACCGAGAGGGTTGAGAACGGAATGTTCCATCAGGTCATCGAGAAGAACGTAACTTATGTTCAGCAGACGAAGGACGGCGAATGGGTAGAGGAGAGCTCTGAAGTAGTCAACTGGACTGTTGCTGAAGACTACAATATTCAAAACACTGTCTGGGTAATGAATTCGGATGATGTGTCTACTCTGTACTCGGGTTTGGATGATTCGTTTAAGGGTGTTCCGGCAACGCTCTATTTCCACTTCGGAACTGATCTGAAAGATATGCAGACATCGGTCACAAGCGGTGATGACGGTGCTTCCATACTTAATATCCAGCTTGATATGACAGCTGACCTGATATTTACTTCACAGGGCAAGAAGTTCTGTTTCTATGATGTAAAAGTGCTTAGTGCAGACGTTGATAAGGAAGGAGCTACCAAACTTAATATAGAGATAGATTACGGTGAAGGCGGAGGAATCATCAGCGTTCCTGCGGACGTTAAGACTTATGATATAAACGACTATCTTATCAAACAGTCTGATACGTATATTGAAACTGTCGCTTTTGAAGATCTTCCGACATTTGACATCTCTTCCGAGAACCTTGAAGGCGGCATCTGGGATCCCAGGCTTGCTAACCTCAGCAGCGGCGAGAACATGTCTCCTGAACTTACCTGGGAGCCTGTAGACGGTGCTTCACAGTATGTTGTCATTATGATCGACGGCGGATGGCTCCACATGGATGTTTTTACAACGGAGACAAGCCTTGCGGCAGGCTCTGTTGGGAGAGGCGAACGCGGCGCGCAGTACGTCGGACCTTATCCTCCGGCCGGTACTACACATACTTATACGGTATTTGTTTTCGCGCTCAAGAACGACATGGGCGAGGTATCCCTGATGTTTAACACCGGCGCCAACAGTGTCGATAATATCTATTCGAACCTTGATGTTGACGCAGATGGCAATACAGGCAATGTAATCGCATACGCAAGACTCGACGGCAATTACACTAACAAGCCCTGATCATCCGGGTTTGACCGTTAATGCAGTCGTCGCAATGCTGAGCCAGGTATAAAGGCTCTTGCTCCTGACATAAAGACTGGTAATGACTACGCTTCGGGGGTGGATCTGTTCATCGGATCCGCCCTCCGGCGCTACGAATGTTCCGACTGCACTCATGACATACGGAACACCGTCAACTGTGCCTAAGTAGATCATCATGTGTCCCGGGAATGATATGAGGCTTCCGGGAGCCAGATCCTCAATGACGGCGAGCTTTTCCTCATCTGACATCCCGCTTAAGTCGACTTTATAGATACCCTTTGAATTAGATTGTCCTACGCGGGGCAGGAGAACACCAAAGCAGCGGTAGATCTCTCTTGTGATACCCGTGCAGTCATTGGCGCGAAGGTCGCCGCCCCAGCCGTACCTGTCGCCTAAGAGCTTAAATGCCTGTCTGATTATGTTGGCTGACGTCAGCGGCAGGAAGCCTGCGGATACGTCATCTGACACGGGTATGAGAACATATTCATCCCTGATATAGCCGTCAGATCCTCTGACAGGCACTTTTACCACATAATCGCAGTATGTCGTGCGCTGGCTGATCTCGTATGGAGCGTCGCTTGCGGGCACCAGCTCCATTCTGGTTCCCATGGGCAGAACGAGGTCCTTTGTAGCCTCGACATAAGGGTCGTCACCTAGTCTTATCTCTCTGGCCGTAACTACGAGCCACTGGCCGGGATTCTGTCTGGCGAGCCAGTCTTCCTTGCTGCTGCACAGCGCTACTGCGTCCTTTTGCACCCATGCTGCGAAGCTGTCGAAAACCACATAGTAGTATTCTCCGTCCAAACTCTCATGAAGCACGTAGACGGGCATGTAAGGCATGCACTCCGAGTAGAGGATCGAATCAAAGAACCGGTCGTCGGGACTGCTGAATACGCGGTCTTCCGTGGGATACATCCTCAGAGTGGTCCTTAATACCGTATAACCGTATCTTACTTCGATCTCGTCAGGAACGCCGTCAATATTAGATAGGGCAACCAGATTATCCCAGTAAGATTTGGTGGTTGGGGAACCGTTCAGGTAATAATTTGAGGGACTTGAAGGTACTGCAGCCGCATTGTCATTAAGGAACAATCTCAGCAGATCACCATCAAATGTTTCCTCAAATTCATCGAAAAAAGGCATCTCCGTGCCGTCGTTTGATTTAACGTGGACTCTGTTCTCGTAGTTGAATTGCGCGATTTCTTCCTCAGTCATGAGGATCACGTTGTCATCTTCATCGATCCAGAATTCACTGTCCATCATCTCAGGTGTTACGCCGTAGGCTGCCCTGACATATTCTAAATCGGTCACAGTAGTCTCTGTGGCGGTGGCATATGTGCTTTCTTCAACCGTTGTTTCAGGAGACGTTTCTGTCGGTGCCGGTGCCGTCCCGGAGGCGGACGTTTCAGTTGTGACCGCCTCAGTGGCCGACGTGGCAGGCCGGGAATTTAAAGTCTCGCCGGTTGCGCTGCCGCAGGCTGCTAATGCCGTGGCCGTCAGTGATGCAGCCAGGATTATCGATACGGTCCGGCGATTATTTCTAAACATAAGGATCATTCCTCTATCCAGGATGAATTGAAATCTGTCTCGACTTCTCCCCATTCTCCTGATGAGGCATCAAACTGCTGCCTTATTACCAGAAACCCGTCGGTAACGGTTTCCCAATCCTCATAGTACAGAGCGATATTGCCGTCATTAACTTCGATGGTTTTCTCGAACAGGATCATTCCGTAGATGACCACGTCCGATGTATCCTCATATCCATAAGCGGTAGCGCTGGCAACATATTTGCCGTTATCTTCGATGAAGCTGCTCTTTACATGAGGTATATTGTGATCCTTGTCTAAAAGATCGACGGGATATCCGTACATATCGTCATCGATCCTGAGCTGTTTGAAGGGTTTAAGTTCCGATTCTTCCATTGCTTTCTTGTCGAAGACAAGTGTGATCCCGTCTTCGAAGACTACAACCTTCTCAAGGCCGAACATGTTGTCTGATGGGCATGTATAAACGTTTTCAGCCCACAATTCATTCTTTACCCTGTAACTGCATGAAGCCATAGCGAAAAGCGTTGCAATGGTCATTATTACCGCAATGATCCTTTTCATAATTCCTACATCCTTCCCCGACTGTAATTTTCTTAAAAATAACACCCGGTAATGAATAATACCAGCGGAAACAGCAATACGACCGGGCCCATAATAAAAAATAGTCAAAAGTATTTAAGTTTGGCAAGTTATCATTTATAATTAATAAGTTAGATTATCCTGGTCGGATAGTCTGCAAACATAACGAGATTAAGGTGAGATATATGAAGCGCAACCGCCGAACACTGATACTGACCCTTTTGGTCACATTCTTCCTCATGTTGCTCCTGACGATGTATACCGTAGGAAACATTTACAGAACCTCTTACAACAATGTCTATGAGGTTGGTGATGATAAAACAACCGCTATTACGGCTGACCTCGAGAAATACCTTGAGAGCGCAAAGTCTGTTCTCTGGGTATCTGCTGATACCGTTGATCACATGATCGACCAGGGTGCCAGCTATGACGAGATCGTAGCTTATATCTCCAGAGAATCATATAACACGGAAGTGGATTTTGACTCTACGTACACAGGCATTTACGGCGTTATCGGCGGACGCTATGCTGACGGTACGGGCTGGATCCCTCCTGAAGATTACGATGCAACTGACAGAGACTGGTACAAGGCTGCTGTTGAAGCTGACGGCGAAGTAATCGTTACATCACCTTACGTTGAGGCAGTGTCCGGAGACGTAATCATCTCTGTCTGTAAGACACTTTCCAATGGCGAAGACGTATTAGGACTTGATCTTGCGTTATCCGGTGTCCAGAAGACGATCGAGCACGTACAGATCAACGGAACCGGTAACGGAATGATCCTCAACAATAGTGACGGAATGATCATTGCAAATCCCGATGAGGAACTTAACGGACAGTTATACGATGAATATCCCGACGGCAAGGCTCTTTATAAAAGCGCAATGAAGATCCGTGAGGGAAGATTCACGATGAAGATCGACGGCAAAGAATGCACGGTCTTCGTTGATCAGGTCGTGGACCAGTGGACGCTCCTCATAATCACAGAGAACAGCAAGCTTTTCGAAGCACCGAGAAGCATCCTGATAGTAAGTATTATCGTCAATCTGTTCGCATTCATTATCCTCGCAGGCTTCTATATCCTGAGTTATCAGTACGAGAGCAAGGCCAACAAGCGTCTTGATGAGATGAAGGCATTAGAGCAGCAGAAGGACTATGAGGCTAAGCTCCTCAAGCTCGAGAAGACCGCTGCAGACAATGCCAACAAGGCGAAGAGTGACTTCCTTGCCGATATGTCCCACGAGATCAGAACGCCTATCAATGCGGTTCTCGGCATGAACGAGATGATCCTCAATAAGTCTGAAGATGAAGAGATCCTTGATTATGCATCAAGCATCAAGAGTGCAGGCAAGACCCTCCTGTCCATCATCAACAACATCCTTGACTTCTCCAAGATCGAGGACGGTAAGATGAATCTCGTTCCGGTTGAATTCGATACTACTGTTCTTGTCAACGGACTTATCAATTCCATAAGCGAGCGTGCACGTTCGAAGGGGTTGGATCTGATCGTGGATATCGACGAGACGGTTCCTTCAAAGCTCTTCGGTGATGATGTCCGTATCAGCCAGGTCCTCATGAACCTTCTTACAAACGGCGTTAAATACACTGAGAAGGGCAGTGTTACGCTCCGTGTCCAGAACCAGGGTGTTACAGGTGATGACGTTAATCTCAGATTTGACATTATCGATACAGGTATAGGCATCAGGGAAGAGGACTTCGATAAACTTACGAAGTCTTTTGAGAGGATTGAAGAGAAGAGAAACCGTCACATCGAGGGTACGGGTCTCGGTATGTCTATCGTTACAAAGCTCCTTAACCTCATGAACAGCCAGCTCGATGTTAAGAGCGTATACGGCGAAGGTTCGACATTCGGATTTAACCTTACTCTTCATATCGTTGATCATGAGCCTATCGGCAAGTATGAAGACAGGAAGAAGAACATCACCAACAGTAAGGATAAGACTGAACGTCTGAACTGTCCCGGTGTCCGTGTCCTGGTTACTGATGATAACGACATGAACCTTAAGGTTGCATCCAATCTCCTTAAGTTCTTTGGTATCCAGCCTGTCCTTTGCGTATCGGGCTTTGAGACCATTGAACTCTGCGAGAAGGAGAAGTACGATATCATCTTCCTCGACCACATGATGCCTAAGATGGATGGTATCGAGTGTCTTGAGATCCTGAAGGAGAAGCACCTCGTCGATGATACTGCTGTTATCGCTCTCACGGCTAATGCCGTTGTAGGAGCCAAGGAACAGTTCCTCGATGCAGGATTTGACGATTATCTGTCAAAGCCGATCCTTCTTGATGATCTTGAGGCTATGGTCAGGAAGCATATCCCGGAATCTGCGATCATTCCTCCGGCTGAAGGTCAGAAGGAAGCAGCCAAGGAAGCTTCTGCTGCAGAAAAGAATGAAGAAGACATCGAAGTATTCGAGTTTGATCCTGAGGGTGAAGACGAGGTTGTTTCCAATTCTGAAGTATCTGTTGATAAGGCCAGAGCGTTAGGCCTTAACGTCGAAGAGGGTATCAGCTTCGCTGCAGGTGACGAAGGCTTCTATCTCGAGATCCTTAAGGATTATGCTCATGATGCGGAAGAGAAGTGTTCGAAGCTTGATGCCTTCGTCCAATCCAGGGACTGGAAGAACTACAAGATCCTCGTTCACTCAATAAAGAGTGCGTCCAAGACCGTCGGAGCTTTCGAGCTCTCAGACAGGGCCCGTAAACTTGAGGAAGCATCCGGAAATGAGGACGCGGATTATGTTGTTGCCAACCACTCTGACCTAGTAACAGGATACAGAGATCTTGCAAAGAAGATAATGTGATCACGGCCAAAGGCCGGGAACGATGAAGTAGAAGAGTCTGAATCAAACAAACCGGACTAACCGGGGAGGGAATAGTTTATGGTATTGATTGACAGGATCAAGGCTATGCCTAAGGAAAAGAAGATAGCATTCTCTGTCTTCGCAGCGATCATTCTTATAGCAATTGTTGTGTTCATTGTTCTTATAGCGCGCAGAGGCTATCTCGCTACGACTATGAGACTGCTTCGTGTTGAAGGAACAGTCACCATTGAGGATGCAAGAGGCGGTGTCAAGCCTGTAATCGATAACATAAGATTCCAATCCGGCGATGCACTCATCACCGGTTCAGACGGACTTGCTTCAGTCGGACTTGATGACACCAAGATCGTTACTCTTCAGAATGACAGCCGTGCCGAGTTCATCAAGAGGCGCAAGCAGCTTGAGCTCACCCTTACAAAAGGCGGTCTGTTCTTCGAAGTTACAGAACATCTCGATGACGATGAACTCATGGAGATCAAGACTTCTAATCTGACTGTCGGTATCAGAGGAACATCAGGTTATGTCTACTATAACGAGGATGGTCTTCAGTCACTGATCATCACTGACGGCGTCGTAATCGTAACTGCATATAATCCTGTAACGGGAGAGACCAAGACTTGCGAAGTCCATGGCGGCGAGAAGATCACTACTTATCTTTACAGCGACAGGAATGAAGAACGTGACAGCATAGAGTTTGATCTAGTTCCTGTTGAAGGTTCGGAATTACCTGAATTCCCGCTCGCGCAGATCGTTGCCAATGATGAGCTGCTGAATACAGTCTGTGCGGCTACAGGCTGGGATCCTGATGAATTAAGAGCACTTGCTTCATCTATCCTCGGCATTGACGGTCAGCCCACGCCTACGCCTGCAGCGATCATTGAGATAACGGATACACCTACGCCTACGGCTAAACCGACGTCGACAACGACAGCAACTCCGACTCCTACGGATACGCCGACGCCAACGCCGGGCAGTACAGCAACGCCGACGCCAAAACCGTCGTCAACTACAGCGCCGGATGCGACATCGACGCCGACACCTACACCTGAGCCCGGTGCGCCGACATCAACGTCAACGCCGACACCGGCTGCTACAGCAACACCTACAGCAACACCTACAGTAACTGCAACACCAACAGCTACGCCTACGGTCACACCTACGCCTACGACTGTTCCTTCTTATACCGTTACCTTCAATGCTAACGGACACGGTACAGCACCTTCAGCTCAGACAGTAGAAAAAGGCAGTACGGCTACAGAACCTGAAGAGCCTACAGCAGAAGGTTATGAATTCGGCGGATGGTATAAAGATTCTGCCTGCAGAACTTCTTATAACTTTAGCTCTGCTGTAACATCGAATATTACTCTTTATGCTAAATGGACAGCTCTGACTTATACTGTCACATTCAGCAATAATGGTCATGGCGGCACGGCACCTTCGAATCAGACTGTAAAATATGGCGATTCAGTTGAGAAGCCTGAAGATCCTTCAGAAGAGTATTTAGTATTCTACGGATGGTATGAAGATTCTGCTTGTACGAAGGCATACGATTTTGATTCACCGGTAACGTCTGATATCGACCTGTTTGCTAAATGGGATGTAACGGTACCCTCTGATCTGTCATCAGGTGAAAAACTGGTATGGGATATCAAGTATGATGAACATTATGTATATATACTTGTTGTGCCACATCCCGAAGGATCTACAATGTTCTGGGATTATTACGGTTATGTTGACGGCAGATGGGTAGAACTCTACTACGATGTTTATGAAGATGATGACGGATCGTCTTATACGATTTTCTACCAGCTTGAAGATGAATCCGATTACTATAAAGTATTGGGCAGCAGTCTGATCCGCGAATCTGAATCGATTACCTACACAAACTGAAGTGACATATGAATAAGTTGAATAAAACGCTGTTAGCCTCATTAGCCTGGGCTCTTGTCATAACGGTTCTTTGCGCTTCCGGTTTGCTGCGCAATTTGGAATTATGGTTTTGTGACGAGCTTTTCCAGAGACCTGAGACGCAGCCCGGAGATATAGTCATCATCGGTATCGAAGAATCCGATCTGAAAGAGCTGGGACCTTATTACACATGGGACAGAAGCATTATGGCTTCTGCACTTGATGTTCTGGCTTCCGACCCGGATAATCTTCCTGCAGTAGTTGCTGTAGATACCCTCTATTCCGGACATACCAGTGAAGAAGCTGATCAGAAACTTGCTGATGCGGCTGAGAGACTAGGCTGTGTAATTACGGCAACAGAAGCTCAGTTCGGAACCCGGAGAACATTCGGAGCAACAGTTGTCGTCGATACTTATGCTGTACTTGGATATGAGGAGCCTTATGAAGAACTCAAGGCCGTAACAACTCAAGGGCACATCAATGCGATGTACGACACAGACGGCGTTATGCGTCATGCGATCTGGTATATCGAGCCTGACGGAAGTGATGGCAAGCGTGTTTATTCCATGGCTTATGAAGTTGCTTCCGCGTATGCAAGAAAGAACGGATGGTCTTTTGAGAATCCTCCTGTTGACGGCAGAGGGCGCTTCTACGTTTCCTTTACGGGAAAACCTACTGATTTCTACGATGGCATTACATTAACAGCACTCATAAACGGAGAGGTTCCTTCATCCTATTTCAAGGATAAGATCGTCCTGATCGGACCTTATGCTCCCGGACTTCAGGATTCATATTTCACTCCTATCGAGAGAGGCGAGATGATGTATGGAGTGGAGTATCAGGCAAACGTTATCCAGTGTATCCTGAACAGTAATTATAAAGTTGAATCGCCGGATGCGTTCCAGATCGGAGCACTGTTTATCCTGTGCTTTGCTTTCTATTATTTCAGCAATAACAGAAGGCTGCTTTTTACCGTTCCTGCACTTATCGTATGTGAAGGAGCATCCATAGGCTGTGCAATGTTCTTCTACTCCATGGGTATAACGATACATGCGCTCTGGCTCCCTCTGGCTTTCCTTGTTCTCTTTGTAGTCAGCGTTGCCGGCAACTATATCCGTGCGGCTATTGCAAGGCAGAATGTTACCAAGACTTTTGAGAGATATGTTGCGCCGAATATCGTTGGCGAGATCCTGAAGGAAGGAACAGATAGCCTGCATCTCGGCGGCAAGAACGTCGATATTGCAGTTCTCTTCGTAGACGTAAGAGGATTCACGACTATGTCTGAGAGACTTCCTCCTGAGGAAGTCGTATCGATTCTGAACAAGTATCTTACAATGGCAAGTGCCTGCGTCGACGAGACCAACGGTACTGTAGATAAATTTGTCGGCGATGCCATGATGGCTTTCTGGGGTGCACCGATCGCCGATGAAGACCCCGTATACCATGCAGCTTTAACGGCACTCGGAATCGTTGAAGGCATTAAGGAGATCTCCGCAAAACTCAAAGAAGAGATCGGCGAAGAGATCAATGTAGGTGTCGGAATCAATTACGGACCTGCTGTCGTCGGTAACATGGGGTCCGAGAAGCGTATGGATTACACGGCTATCGGTGATACCGTTAACACTTCTGCAAGGCTTGAGGCAAATGCACCGGCAGGTACGATCTATATCAGCCGTTCTTGCGCCGACAGGCTTGAGGGAAGGATGAAGTTTGAGCCGCTGGATCACCCGATCAAGCTCAAGGGTAAGGCCGACGGCTTTGAGATATTGAGACTTATCGGACCTGTGGACGAGGCTGAGAAGGCTCCTGATCAAGAGCCTGAGAAGGAGGAATAAAGATGCTTACATTTCTCGGAAGAGGGTCTGCTTTCTCAGACCAGCACAACAGTGCATTTTTCGAGACAGACGGAGACCTGGTTATTATCGATTGTTCTATGAGTTCTTTTCAAAGACTCAATAACTGGGATCTCTCAATCTACGATCACATCTATGTTCTCGTAACACATACGCATGGTGACCACATCAGCGGTATCGGCATGCTTATCGATCTTCTGAACTTCACGGTAAAGACACCCATTACGGTCGTTGCTCCTTCTGAAGAAGTCGAGAGCGATCTTAAGTACTGGCTCTCAAACGTTGAGGGCTGCAATGATGAATGGTATGAACTTATCTCCTGCGATAAGCTCTCAAAAGAGTGGTTCAAAGCATCGATCGCTACCAAACATACAGAAGAGCTTGACGGCAAGTGCTTCGGTTACAATCTCACGGTGGAAGGCAATAATGTAGTTTATACAGGCGATACGGGCATTCTCGAACCCTTCGAACAATACATTGTTCCGGGCACATATTTATATACTGAAGCCAGCTCGAAAATGACGCCCGTACACTTATTCTGCGGTAGTATTCACGATAAGCTCAAAGAGTATACGGCAAACGGTGTGCACGTATATCTGATGCACATGGATGACGAAGAAAAGATCCTCGAGTGTCTTAACGATACCGGAGCATATCCTGCCCCTCTCGATGGCGAAGAGGCTTCAATTGAAGCCAACAGTGCTTTGTTAAACGATATTCTCGGCATCACGGACAGTCTTTATAAGGACATGTGCATGAACGGAAGTCCTGATCATAACAAGCTCTTCTCTTATCTGACAGAACTTGCCAAGACGAGCGTTGATGCTGACAGAGCAAGCTTTTGGAAGTGGGATAAAAGAAGGGGACAGATCTGGACCATGTCTGCTACAGGCATCGACATGATAGTGATTTCTGACAACACAGGTCTCGTAGGCAAGGCTTTAAGAACCCAGAAGACAGTCATTACCAATGATCCTTATTCAGATCCTGATTTCAACAAGGATGTAGACCTTGAGACAGGTTACATGACCAAGTCCGTTCTAGTTCTTCCTGTTGCTGATATCAACGGCAATTTTATCGGTGCTCTCCAGCTCGTTAACAAGAATGACGAGAAGGGATTCGATGAGGAAGTCGATACGAAGAAACTCTCGCTTGCAGCTCTTGTATGCGGTATCGCGCTGGAGTCCGAGACATTCCTTGAAGATTCGCATCACGACAAGCTGACAGGCCTTAAGAACCGTATGGGTTTCTATTATGATTTCGGAGGCAAGTACAAAGATTACCTCATTCCGGAATCAGGAAAGACAATGTCACTGTTTATTGCCGATATCGATAAGTTTAAGCGCGTTAACGATACCTACGGACATAACGCAGGTGACGATGTTCTGAGATTTGCTTCGCATCTTTTGGAAGATGCATGCGGTGAGAATGACGGCCTCTACAGATGGGGCGGCGAAGAATTCGTTATGGTCATGCGTGACCGTAATCTTGAAGGCGCGGTCAAAAAGGCCGAAGAGATGAGAGTTAAGCTTATGGGCTGCGATATCAACGCGGACGGTACGATCATTAATTGCACTATGAGTTTCGGATGCGCTCTGTTTGATCCTTCGAAAACGATCGAAGAGAACATCAGTGCTGCTGATGAGAAACTCTATACGGCTAAGGAAACAGGCAGAAACAAGGTCTGCTGGGAATAAAAACATTATTAACGGGGAGGGACAGAAATGAATCTATGTCAAAAATGCGGAGCACCTTTGGGACCGGCTGATCGTATCTGCGGTAAATGCGGAGCGGAAGTTACCAAGGCTTTTATTTTCGATACCAAAAAGATCAGCCTGATAAAAGATCTGGAGACATACAGAGAACTTCTTTCCGAGACGGAAGAGCTTAAATCCATGATCAAGCCGCAGAGCAGTTTTCCTGCTACTGCCGACAACTTTAAGACCAGATCATTTATGAGATATTTTTGGCCGTTTATGGTCGGAGGTCCTGTTGCCGGTTATGTCATTTACATCATTTCCACGATCATCATGATGAGTTCGATCATGAGTATGGATACATATAACATGACTAATGAACAGGCGCAGAGAGCATCAGCCAGCATATTGAGCGATACTTTCGGAGGCTTGATCGTTGCGCTTGTTGTTGCTGCTGCGATCATTATTTTCGGTGTTGTCATATCTAAGAGAAAGCAGCGTGACTTCAACAGCAATGCCGAATTCATGAATATGCAGTCCAGAGAGCGTTATAGCCAGGGCATTAAGAACCAGAAGATGATCGATATCTATCAGGATGACATCAACAGAATGTATAAGTATGAGCCTCTTGTTCCTGAGGAATACCGCACACCTTCCAAGGTAAGAAAGATCATTGATGCGCTTAAGGAAGAAAAGGCGGAAACCGTCGAAGAAGCAATCACAATATTGGAGCAGGAAGGATGATCTGACTTAAGTTCCGGATAAGCGGACTAAATAGAAGTAATAACAAAAAATATAGATCGGAGGTTGCAGTATGAGTTTATCAGTTAAATCTTTCAGCAATGGTGAAGTGATAATCAAAGAAGGTGACAGCGGCAAGAGCATCTTCAGACTTGTAGAGGGCAACGCCGATGTTTATTCAGACTTCGAGACGAAGGATCCCTTCCGTCTTGCAGTTCTTAAAGCAGGTGACTACTTTGGTGAGATGGCTATTTTCCAGGAATACACCAGAAGTGCTACTGTTGTTGCCAGAGGCAATGTCAGAGTCCTGGAGATTGCCGAGAACGAGCTTAATGAATTCATGTCGGAGAACCCCGACGTAATAGGTGAACTAGTAAATCATCTCGGCAAGAAAGTCCGGAACATGATCAATGATTTCAATGAAGCAAAGGTCCTTTTGAAGACCCTTCGTGAAGCTGATGCAGCCAAGAAGAAGTCATTGTTCTCCAAGATCAAGAAGCATATCGATATCTACCAGGCAAACAAGAACGGCCTGACCGATCCTAACCCTGATGCGATACGTGAGACATATGCCGATATTACTTATGACGTCTCAGACAGGATCGAATCTTACGATAAAGGCAGCGTCATCTTCAATGAAGGAGAATCCGGAAACTGTATGTACATCCTGCACGGCGGAATCGTATACCTTTATAACGGATACGGCAGTGAAGGTCAGGAGCAGATAGCAGATCTTGAAGCAGTATCGGTCTTCGGTGAGATGGAGATGATATTTGAAGGTGCCAGGACCGTGACTGCAGTTGCTGGATCTGACGGCGTCATAGCCGAGAAGATCTTAATGGAAGATCTCGAATCGATATTCAGGACCAATCCTGCGAAGATAACCATGCTCTTAAGACACTTGTCTTACCGCTTAAGAACTCTTAATGTGGATTTCCTTAATATCTGTAAGGAGATTACGGAAAATTATAACGATTAACCCTTGTGTAACAATGTTACACCGGTAGATCAGTAGCCTTTTTTCTTGTCTACAGCGTTTTTCAGCGGCCTGCCTTCGAAGTAATTGACCAGATCTTCCGTGAACATGCCGACATTTTTCTCGAGCGTATATTCAAGTGTCAGATTACCCGCAATATGAGGTGTGATAAGAAGATTTTTGGTCTTCCATAATCTGCTGGTCTCCGGGAGAGGTTCAGTCTTAAATACATCGAGCGCCGCGCCTGCCAGATGACCGCTTTCCAGATTGTCAGCAAGAGCATCCTCGTCAATTGCATTTCCGCGGCCGACATTAACAACATAAGCGCCTTCAGGAAGCAGACCGATCCTGCTGCGGTTAAGAATGTCCCAAGTCTCGGGAGTTGAAGGAAGACACATGACAAGAAGATCTGTAAATGGCAATAGATCTTCAAGTTCGCTGATCTTATACATGGCATCATAAGACGGATCATTGCAGATCCCGCTCCTGCTGATACCTACGATATTTGCCGGCTCAAATGCCTTTGCTCTCCGGGCAAACGAAGTTCCGATATCTCCGGTTCCGAGAATGGTTATACGGCAGTCTTTAAGTGACTTCTGAGAATAACGTTCAGTACCCCAATTGCCTTGAAGAGACTTAGCGTAGTAGGAAGTAAGACCGCGCATCATCATGAGAGATACCGCAATTATATGCTCGGCTATAGTAACGCCGTAGGAACCTGAGGAATTGGTGATCAGGCATTTTTCGTTCGCGAAAACACCAGGCTTCATCAGATAATCGACGCCGGCAGAAGGCACGCATAACCACTTGAGATTAGTGCATCTTTTTGCGATGTTCATACCAAAGCCGTAAATAATATCAGGTTCTTCGAACCCTTCAGGGAGGTTGTCTTCAGATTCCGTGAAGCAGACTTCGGCACCATACCTGCCGGCTATATCATTGATCTTGGATCTATGCTCATCTTTAAGAACGGAACTTAATACTACAATCTTCATAATGCCGCCTCCCGAAGTGGATTAGCAACATTATATCAGAGCATGTGTTTCCGCTTTGTCAGCCAGGCTGTATCTATATCAATTTAACGACTTTTATGCTTTGCAGTCTCCCAAAGAGGCTTGTATAATAGGCTTTATGAAGATTTGTGTATTCATCGGTGACATGTACAGAGACTTTGCTTTGGGTATCCTGAAGCATCTTGATTACTATGCCCGCGAGAAGGGTTACAGGATCGATGTTTTCGGAATGTGCTCAATGCCTACGACCAATCCTCTCCATGTAAACGGCTTTAAGAGTATTCTGTCGCTCCCTGATGTCCATCAGTACGATGGCGTTATCCTTTGTTATGACACGTTAGTTCACGAAGGTGTTGCAAAAGATCTTGTTGAAGATCTTTTGTCTGATACTGAAGCTCCGCCGGTAGTCTGCATCAGAGCAGAGATCCCCGGATTTTATAATGTCATCCCCGATAACAGACAGCTGATGTATGACATTGCCAAGCATGTTATTTCCAAGTGCAGGAAGGGCGATATCGGATTCGTTACGGGAAGAGACGATCTTGATGACTCATTCCAGAGAAGAGCAGGATTCGAAGATGCCATGCGTGAAGCCGGATTCAAGGTTTCCGAGAAGAAGATATTCCACGGAAATTACTGGTACGATCAGGGGCCGCAGATGGTCGACTTCTTTGTCAAGAAAAACGGAAAACTCCCTGAAGCGATCATATGCTCTAACGACTACGAGGCAATAGCGCTTTGCAATGAGTTGAGGAACAGAGGCTTCCTGGTGCCCAATGACGTAATGGTCAGCGGCGTTGATAACGCTGCAGGCGCACAGGATAATATTCCTTCGATCACTACTATTGAGATCTCCAACGATGTATTTGTTGATGTAGCTTTTGATATCTTAGAGAGAGTTATAGCAGGCGAGAGGCCTGATCTTGAGACGTATGTTCCGGGTAAACTTATCCTGCGTGAGAGTACCGGTGATCTTTTTGTCGAGAGAGATGTTTATGCCGCTCTCTGCGATCTTAAGGCTAAGGTCACGGTTACGACTGAAAGTGCCAGAGAGTATGTAGTTATCAGCGACATGTTCGAGGGAGCACTTACCAAAGAAGCAGCTAAGCTTCTTACACTTGAACAGTTCAGAAATGAAGCGAGTGTTAAGTCCTGTTATGTATGCAGATACCGTGAGACTGACAGAGACGTAGCTGCTTACTTCTCGAACCGCGGAGAAAACCACACAAAGAACATAGCATTCCCCAACGACCGTCTCCTTCCTGAAGGCTTTGAAGACGATGAGAAGGGAATGAGGATCCATTTTGCTCTTGCATATAAGAATGAAGTCTACGGTTACCTTGTAATGCTTGTAGATACTGAGGTTCCGAACTTCATTAACTTCAAGATCGAATACCTCCTCTCGCAGGTAGGCCAGAATATGAACAAGTTCGAGCTTTACGAGAAGCTCTTCGGTATATCAGACATCATGAGCCTTTATATTAAGGATCCGCTCACAGGAATCCTTAACAGAAGAGGATTCGAGAAGAAGATATCCGAGAAGTTCGATAAGGAGGGAAAAGCGGTCAAGGAACTGGCAGTCGTTTCTATCGACATGGATGAATTAAAGTTTATTAACGATACATACGGACATAATGATGGTGACGACGCCATTAAGGAAATGGCTCACTGTATAGATAATGCCCTCAATTCAGGTGAGTTCGTTGCCAGAATGGGCGGTGATGAATTCGAAGTGGTTCTGGTCCTCAACGAGCCCGGCAGAGTCGGCAAGTTCATCAGAAATGTCAGGAACAATATCAGAGAAATTAACCAGACCAAGATGTATCCGTTTGAGCTCAGCGCCAGCATCGGAACATGCGAACTTGAAGACTGGCAGGCAGTCGCCGAATGCATGAAGAAGGCTGACAAAGCAATGTATCTCGAGAAGAAGGCTAAGAAAAAGAACAGATGATCATCTGATTTCTCTTATTAGCATTCCCGCTGTTTCACTTACACTCTTTATGGCTTCGCTTGTCACCATCGTAGGATTGGCAAGCGGCAATATGCGTGCAAATCCTGCTTTAAGACAAGCTTCAGATCCTTCACCGAGAATACCTGTGATCCCGTAAACAGGCTTGCCGTATTTTGTGCCGAGCATCAATATCCTGTATGGCGCTTTCCCGCTGACCGTCTGGCTGTCCATACGGCCTTCGCCTGTGATTACCAAGGCGCTGTTCCTTATGAGATCTTCAGCACCGGTGATCCCGTTCACTATATCAGCCCCCGGCCTGATCTTTGCTGACAGTACATTCTTAAGCGCAAAACTCATTCCGCCGGCCGCACCGGTCCCTTCCTCATAGGGGTCAGACCCCAATACCTGCGCGTAATGCTTAAGCCAGTTGTCCATATTGGCAGCCTGTTCATTTGTTGCGCCTTTCTGCGGACCATATACATAACTTGCTCCGTCAGGGCCGCATAGCGGATTGGTAACGTCACAGGCTACTGTTATATCAAGTGCTCTTCCCATCAGATCAGTCAGGTCGGCAGATGCCAGATCCTTAAGACCAATCGAGCCCGGCATGATCTCATCTTCGTTGCTGTCCGTAAGCCTTGCCCCCAATGCCTGGAGCATACCCGCTCCGCCGTCATTTGTGGCACTTCCGCCTATGCAGATGACGAGCTTTTGTGCTCCTTTTAGAATGGCATCCTTGATGAGTTCACCCGTTCCGTATGTGGAGGCTCTGTAAGGATCACGTTCTTCGGGTTTTAACAATGTCAGCCCCGAAGCCTTGGCCATCTCGATATATGCGCATTTTTCTGTGGGCTCGAAAACATAATCAGCTTCAACCGCATTGCCAAGAGGTCCCCTGACTGTTATGGTTTTCGATATTCCGTGTATATAGGGCGCCAGGGCATCTATCGTGCCTTCACCGCCATCTGCAAGCGGAATGACGGTGACCCGGGCGTCAGGACAGGCTTCAAGAATGCCGGCCTTGACGGCATACCCGGCTTCCAAAGAGGTAAGGCTCCCCTTAAATGAGTCCATTGCGACCGTAATCTTCATAAGAACTCTCCAATGCAGAATCAGACTTGCTTGAATTATACATTTCCAGACGGCAAAACTGTGATTTTGAATAAAAGAAGAACCCCAGAAAATGCGATATGTAATGGTATTCAAGATTTTTGATAATTTTCTTAATATGCTATAATAATAAAAATTTGATAAAGGTTGAATTATCTTCCTGTTTAGTTGATTTTTCGGGGCAGATTCGGCTGCCTGAGGGTGTTTTTGTTAATTAATGGTATTAATGGCTAATTTAACGATTAGTTTTGCAAATACAAACCATTGTTAGGGGAGGAAAGATCATGTTTTGTCCAAAATGTGGAGCAACTTTGGGAGAGGGGTTCCGGTTCTGCCGTTCGTGCGGAGCGGATGTCTCCAGAATGACTCAGATTGCTGAACCTGCAGCAGAGGGTAATGAGGCAGCGGATGTTCAAGCTGAGAGCGCACCTGTTGAAGAGGTTGCCGAGCCGGAAGCCGCCGTTGAAGAGCCTGCTGTTACAGAGAGCGCTCCTTCCGAAGAAATAGTTGAAGCTGCTGAAGAAGCAGTAGAAGAGGCTCAGCCTGTAGAAACTGTTGAAGAAGCTCAGCCTGTAGAAGCAGTAGAAGAAGTTCAGCCGGTTGAAACTGTTGAAGAAACAGCGGAAACCGTTGAAGCAGCTGAAGAAGTACAGCCTGAGGCTGAGGCGGTTGAAGAAGCTCTTGAGCCTGCTCCTGAAGTTGCTGAGGCAGTCGAAGAAGCTGTTGAGCCTGCCCCTGAAGTCGCAGAGGTTGTTGAAGAAGCTCAGCCTGCATCAGAAGAGACTGCTTTGGTAGCTGCAGAACCTGTAACTGCACCCGCACCTGTCTTTGAAGGTCCTACTGAGATCGCTGAGACAGCACCTGCAGCTGAGAATGCTGAAGAAGAACTCGTTCAGCCAAAGAAGAAAGCCGAAAAGAAGAGTGGCGGTATTGGCAAGTTCATCATTATCGGTGCAGCAGCTGCAGCTGTTCTCATCATCGGAGTTGTTATTGCTATCGTGGCTATTGCAGCCTCAAGCAAGTCTAATGCCTATGTATATCTTACGGATGGTGAATATGAACTTATAACCAACCTTAAGGGCAAGGCAGAAAATCCGATCGAGCTTGGTGATACGAAGTGTGATATTTGGATTGGTTCTATCCTTCAGTTCAGCCCCGACGGCAAGTATGTTTACTACTTTACAAAGGTTGATGAAGACAGATATACCGGATCTCTCGTCAGAGCAGAGATCGGTAAGCTCAAGCCCAACGGCAATAACGACAAGTATATTGAAGTTATTGCTACGAAGGTAAGTCTTGGCTTCGTAATGATGGAAAACGGCGCGCTTATCTATTCGAATGAAGATGGTGCCCTTTATTATTATGACGGTAAGGATGCAGTTAAGTTCGCTAAGGAATATGCAGACTTCTTTACTGACTATAAGACCAAGATCGTTTTCACGACTTATAACGATGATTACGAGAAGACTTTGTACGGTGTTGAGACTAAGGATATTGAAGAAAAGATCAAGCTGGCCTCCAATGTTTCCTATGTTTATTACACCGAAGATATGGATAACATCTATTTCTGCAAGGAAGACGATGATTACAACAGTGATCTTTATGTTGTAGGTTTTGATAAGGAAGCAGAAAAGATAGCTAAGGATGTTTCCGTTATATCCAATAGTGATGGAAAACTGTTCTATGCTGAACAGACAGGAACAGTAAGTCCTTATGATTACGTTATCGATGACAAGGCAGACGAAGATGCCGGCTTAAAAGAGCCTTTGATCGATGACTATGCTACACCTGATTACGATTACTGGATGTGCACATATTATTACGGTTCAGAGTATGACTATGAAGAGATGTATACATCCACGACACAGCCTCTTTACTGGTACAGCGATTACACATGGTATTCACTCTCCATGGAAGAGTCTCTTTACTATGATCTCGGAACATATTCTGATGAGATCCACGCAGCAACACAGGACTTCATTAACAGGTTCGGTTCATCCGCAAATGAAGACGGTTATATCTATGTAACTGCAGAAGTCAAGGAAGCTCTTAAGGCTATCAACAACGCTGATCCTTATAACGATGACTGGGTCTGGACATGGCTCTGCTACGATAAGGAATTCTGGGGTTATACATATGACTACGATGCTTATTACGCAGACTATGACGTTTATTGGGAAGCAGCTGACCGTATTTCATTAAGAAATTATCTCCAGAGCGAAGACAGCGAACTTCCTGTTTACAGCATCTATGTATATGAGAATGGCGAAGCAACTCAGCTCGCTGAAGATGTTCTTGATTATGACACCTACAGCAATTGTGTAATGTTCAACACCAAGGACATGATTACGGCTACTAAGACCATCGATGAGATTGACTGGTATTTCGGAGATATCCTCTACATCAATCCGGAAGATGAGAACTTCATACTCCCTTACTGGTCAGATACTCCGCTTCAAATGTCTGCAAGCGCTGCAGATACATTCGCTGATGCATATACGGATGAATACTCTTACGTAAGCATCTACGCGCCTGACAACAGTCTTATTCTGAGGAGTGATTCCGGCGAGCTTTATGAGGCAATCATTGACGGCAGCTCGATCAAGGGATTTGACCTGATCGCAGACGGCGTTGACTCCGTAAATTTCGTTGATAATAAGATCTACTATTACAGCGACAGTTATGAGAGCGGCGGAGTATACTTCGCAGATCTCTATGTCTATGAGAATGAGAAGCCGACCAGACTTGCTCAGGATATCATGTCTTATGGCGCACAGATCTACGAGGACGGCGTGATCATTGCCTACACCGATTACGACAGCAAGGACGGATATGAAGTCACATTGATCGCTCCTAACGGCGACAAGACAGTAATCGGCGATGAGATAACAATGTTTATAAGAGTTGACAATAAGACAATTCTTTATATCTCTGACGGCGATATGTACTGCTACAACGGCAAGGATAAG
The DNA here is from genome assembly GCA_024695565.1 of Saccharofermentans sp. Next base: position 37,468 of record JAILHX010000066.1, read on the forward strand.
ACTCTTATCCAGAACGATGTAGATTACTTCTGGGTCAAGGACTACATGAAGCCCGTAAACACATATAATTATTTCTATTGATGCAGGTTTATAGAAAGGCAGATCGGCATGGCTGGAACGATGAAAGATCAAGCTGAGATTAATCGTCTTAACAAAGAGATTACTAGCGCTGAAGATAAGATATCTGATCTTTACGGCCAGATAGGCTTTGAGATGTACAAAGCCTATCGCGATAAGCCGATGCCTGAGATCGCAGAATTGGTTTCTGAGATCAGAGTTTTACATCAGAAGATTGCGGATAACAAGGCTGCGATCCATAAGATCAAAACAGCCGATCTCTGTCCGCAGTGCGGTTTGAAGGTTAGACCGGGTATGGCATTCTGCAGTGGCTGCGGGTTTAAGCTGCCACAGCAGAACCAGAACCCGGAACCCGCAAAGCCCGCTTTTTGCAGATTTTGCGGCACCCCCGCCATCGAGGGAATGGCTTTTTGCACCAAGTGCGGTAAGAAGCTCAATTAAGATAAAAACACGTTTGCGTTAATTCATCCCGTTCCTCAGATAAGCTGCCTGAGGATCTGAGATTTAACGGAATTTACTTTGAACAGATCGAGAGGTGTAAGTAGAAGTATGGCAGATAATAAAAAAGTTCAGGAAGAAGTTAATACCCAGCCTGCGAAAAAACGCAAACCAATTGTTTCTGTCTTAATCGGACTGCTTAACGCGTTCCTTATCTTTAATCTCAGTGTTCTGACCGAACTTACCCTGGTCACTTTGTTCGTATCTGAGATTTCCAAAGATATCGATTATGAGCAGTTTTTCGTTCTCGACTTTATAGATATCAATGAGTTCATCCAGTCAGTTGCACCGCTGATAATCTGTCTGGTCCTTCTGGTAATATTCATGGCGCTTACGTTCGTTGCGAACATGAAGAAGATCAGAACGGCATTCTTATCGATTGGCATATCCTTCGGTATTTGCAGCACAGTAAATCTCGTGCTTGGTCTGCTTAGTCCGAAATTGATTTCTGTCCTTCCGTATTCTTTCCGTGAGATGACTGCAAATAAGGTATCAGTATTTGAGAGTCTTACTGTTTTCAGCACTTTCGGTCTTATGCTCATAGCTTCCTTGTTTATTTCTATATTCATGGTTATCAGTTATGTTAGGAAAGGCAAGAAGAAATCATTTAAGAGAAATCTCATTGGTATTATTGCTGGCTTTATTTGTGTAACTATTGTTTTCACGGCAATTGGTTTTGTTGTTCTTTTGCCGAAGAATGATGCTAAGTTACCTGAAACACATTTGGATGATCAGATCACTAAACTGACAACTGATAACGAAGATATAGATTTTGATGAAGAAACAGGAATGCTCTATGTCAATTGTGAAATTGTAGTTGTTGCAGAATTAGACGCTTCTGAGAGTGACATTGAAGATTTAGCAGATGCGCAGAATGTAAAACTTGATAAGTCAATGGCAGATATTGGCATATATAAATTCACTTATCCTGAGTCAATGGAATATGATGAGCTTCAGAACAAAGTCTTAAAGATTAGGAGAAATGAGTATGTCAGCGATGCATATATCAATGTAGTCACATTGCTGAAGTCTGATGATGAAGGTTCTGAGGCTACATCGGTATATCCTGAAGATAATTGGCAGGGAGATAATTGGAATGTATCCGTTCCGCGCGGAAACAACTGGGGAATGGAAGCTATTGATGCTCCAGATGCATGGTTTTATCTAGACGAGATGCAGAAGGTTCGCGTTGGCCTGATAGATTGCGTCCCCAATACTGAACACCCTGATCTGGTTAATATGTTTAAAGATGCTACATTTACCAGCATTAATTCTGAAACGGGAGTTAAAGAGATTAATGCTTATAAGATTGAGCCTACGGAAGATCATGGTTCTCATGTAGCAGGAATAATGGATGCAGACTGGAATAACGGAATCGGTGTATCCGGCGTTATGGGCGGAAAAGGTGATCTGTATTTCAGTGGTGTCTATTATGATGGAGACACAGGTTTATTCCCTGTTACAGGTTATAACTACCTGTTAGCACTTAAGACGCTTATAGATAAAGATGTTCAAGTAATTAATATAAGTCTTGGAATAGTCGATCCGACTATTTTTGCTGCCAGCCACGGAAATCAGAATGCGATTGACTATATGACTGTTCAAGCAAATATCTTAGATGACGGTTTGTCCAGAGTGATTGCATCAAGAGAAGCGCAAGGTAAAAAAGATTTTGTAATTTGTGTAGCTGCTGGAAATACCAATGGTTATCAATTTTATAAAGACGATAGAGAACCATATGGTTATCGCGATTATTGGATTCCTTTAGATTCTATAAGTGGAAATCTGCCTGAAAGCGGAAATGCACTTGCTTATTATGCCAATATTGTTCAAATGACTCATAGCGAAGCTGTTGTAGATCGTATCATTTGTGTCGGTGCTGTAGAGATTGATAATACTAATTCCACTAGGTTTGGTACTCGTTATCGCTACACGGATTATTCAAATGAAGGATCGCGAGTAGATATAGTAGCACCGGGAAGTGATATTTATAGCTGTTATGATGAGGGATATGGTTTCATGTCCGGAACCTCAATGGCAACACCTCATGTTTCAGGTGTGGCAGGTCTTGTTTTCGCATGCAATCCTGATCTGACAGGACCTCAGGTTAAGGCAATTCTTCTGGCATCTACTACAGGCCGTTACTATTACTACGAAGGTTATTCCGGAATGGTCAATGCGAAGATGGCTGTAGTCAACGCTATCCAGACAAAGGATAAGCCTGTTGAGAGGGTAATCAGATCAGCAGGAGCAGGCGGACTTGATCTCTGCTTTGTTGTAGATACAACAGGTTCCATGGGTGACGATATTGATAATGCGAAGGAAAACATGACTGAGATCCTCTCCCATCTGTCAGAAAAGACTACTGATTATAGAGTTGCCATTGTAGACTATCGTGATTTTCCTTCAAGAACCTATGATTCCGATGACTACCCTTATAAAGTTCAGCTGGATTTCACGAGTGACAATTCAACGATCCAGTCAGCCATTAACAGATTGAGTCTCGGTTATGGCGGCGATGAAGAGGAGACTGTTTATTCCGGTCTTATGGCAGCGGCAAATCTCGAGTGGAGACCGGATGCCAAGAAGGTAATCATTATCCTTGGTGATGCCCCGCCGCTTGATCCTGAACCTGAGACGGGTTACACATACAACGATGTCGTAAGTGCACTATTGAGTTCTGATATAGGAATCGATTACGGCCGTTCTGATTCCAGAGTTACCGATTCAATGGACTACAGCGTTATCAATGTCTACTCGATCGGAACAAGTGCAAGTTATGAAGCTGAAGAATTCTTCGAAGATATATCTGAAGTTACGGGCGGCAGTTATGCTTCGGTTGCTGATGCGTCAGGCGTTAGCGATGCCATAATTGAGTCAATTGATCAGATAGAGATTATACCCACTGCTACTGCCAAGGCGGAGTTTGGTGATTCTCTGGCAGGTCTGCCGATCGATATCTATCAGGGCGGTGCGTACAGGTTTACTGTCGTACCTGATGAGAATGGCTTTTTTGAATTGGAAAATATTGAACCCGATATGTATCATTGGGAGTGTCCTGAAATGCTTACCGGAGGTTCAATGGAGATCGAGACCGATGAGAAGTTTGCTTCGATCAGAACGAAGCAGGAATATTGGTTCAATCCCGCTATTTCAGCCTGGAGAGATAACAAGACCAAGATCGTTTCTTTGTCAGAACTATCAGCTCTTCTGATATTGTTTGTACCCTTGATCCTGGCTATGGCATTCGTCAGTCTTGCCAATAAGATGCATGAGAAGCGTCTGGCGGCTCCGAAAACTGTTAAAAAACCAGTTGCAAATAAACCAAATAGTGAGATAACTAATTCCGGAAGCGGTCAGGCTCAGTCCGGGAACGTTTCAAAGATAAAGACAGAACCCAAAGCTCAGGGAATCATCTGTCCGAACTGCGGAAAGACTCTGGAGCGCAATGACAGATTCTGCGGTTACTGCGGTTCACAGTTAGGAGATAAAAATTAACAGCATTAACATTGCTTAGTGTTGTATTAGGAGGTAAATATATGAAAAAATGGTTGGCGATTATTCTCAGCGTCTGCATGCTGGTCGGGTTGGTTGCCTGTGCCGGAGGCGGCGGAGTTGAGGTCCCTTCGAAGAGTGATGCAAGAAGAGCCGCTGAGAAGAAGTATGACATGGATTTTGTTTTGGACGAACAGTATATCGCTAATGACGGATCCAGTGCAGAGTGGGTGTTCATTTCCGAGGATGAGACACTCAAGGTAACAGTTTCCTGGGATGCGAAACACCCTGATGAGTTCGATTTTGAAGATAAAGAACTCAAGAGTGGTGATTCCGGCAGAGAAACGACAGAACCGGATGAGACTGATGCTACGACCCGTGATTCTTCCGCTGCTACCACAGAGGCGACCGTGGCAACAACTACTACATCAGATCCTTATTATGATCCTGATGCTCCTACATACGGTTACGGTTCACAGGTTATCAATCTCTGGTCATTCACAGTTGAGATCCCTAACATGGTAGCTAAGTTCATTGAGCTCCATCCTGATTTTGCTGAGAGGTACACCGTTAAGTGTACGATCACAGCTACTGACGGCGGTGCTTATCAGACAGCTCTCGACGCAGCTCTTGCAGCCGGTGGTGATTCAGCTCCTGACATCTATGCAGCTGAGGCAGCATTCATCCTCAAGTATACACAGGGCGATATGTCACAGTATGCAGCTACTTATAAGGACCTTGGTATCGATGTGGATACGAAGATCGCTGAAGCAGAAATTGCTCCTTACACTGTCGACATCGGTTCACGTGACGGTGAGGTAGTTGCTCTTGGTTATCAGGCAACAGGCGGTGCAATGATCTACAGAGCTTCCATTGCTGAGGATGTTTTCGGTACATCTGATCCTGCCGAGATCGAGAAGATCGTTGGCGCAGGCTCAGGCAACTGGGATAAGTTCTGGGAAGCAGCTTATGATCTTAAGAGCTATGGATACTCTATCGTATCCGGTGCTGACGACATGTGGAACGTATGTGAGAAGTCTGCTTCACAGGCTTGGCTCAGCGGTGACGATGTTGTTATCGCTCCTGAGAGAGAAGAATTCCTTGATATCGCCAAGAAGCTGAAGGACGAGGGACTTTCCAATGACACAGGTTCCTGGTCTGAGGCTTGGTACGCAGATATGGCAGATTCTAACGTATTCTGCTTCTTCGGACCTGCCTGGCTCATCAACTACGTAATGATCGGTAACTGCGGCGGTGAGGCTGCTGGTGAAGGTTCTTACGGTGACTGGAGAGTCTGCACTCCGCCTGTCGGTTTCTTCTGGGGCGGCACATGGGTTCTTGCCAACAAGGATACTGATGTTGAAACAGGTGTTGCAGCAATCATTGAGTGGATCACACTTGACACATCTGAGACAGGTCTCCAGTACCTCTGGGCTAATGACATGATGGGCAACGGCGCTAAGGATACAGTTGCCTCAGGCGTAGTAATGGCTAAGTCTGACGGAACACTTCCTTTCTGCGGCGGCCAGAATATATTCCCTGTATTCATCGCCGGTAATGCCAATGCTTCCGGTAAGGCTATGACTCAGTATGACGAGTCTATCAATACTTACTTCAAGGATGCAGCTACACAGTACGCTAACGGCGAGATCGATAGAGACGCAGCTATCGAAATGTTCAGGGAAAACGTTGAGTGGGCATTTGGATTCTGATAATTTCTGATTACTGAGCAGGTAGGGGCAGTCTGATGCAGGCTGCCCCTTTGATATTTAAGATGAATTGTTGCGGCAGAAACTGTCTTGATGAATAATAACTAATAAATATGGGGAGGGAAGAATCATGAGGAAATTATTGGCTGTTATTCTCAGCATTACCATGCTGCTCGGACTTGCCGCATGTAATGTAGGCAATGTAAGCGAAGAGGAAATCGAGGTGCCTTCGAGGAAAGATGCCAGAAGAGCTGCCGAGCGCGAATATAATATGGAATTTGTTTTCGATGACGAGGACATATCTTCCTCTGGCTCAAAAGCAAAGTGGGTATTCATTTCAGAAGACGGAACTCTTGAAGTAACGGTCACTTGGAAGGCTAAAGATCCGGATGAATTTGATTTCGATGACAGGGTGCTCATTGAACCTACCGTGACGACTGAAACGACAGTTGAAGAACCGACTGTGACTACCACATATTACGATCCGTACGATGACATGTATGATGACGGCGGGTTTCACATGGAAATCGGCTCGGGTTCTGAAGTTATCAATCTGTGGTCATGCTCAGATGAACTTCCTGCGATCGTAATGAGATACATAATGTACTATCCGGAGTTTGGTGAGAAATACACTGTTTATTGCACTGAGTACGATACCTATGGCGGCGAATATCAGGTGCATCTTGATCAGGCTCTTGTTGCAGGAGGTGATAATGCTCCTGATATTTACGCGGTCGAGTCTGACTTCGCAGCAAAATACACACAGGGTGACATGAGTGTTTATGCTGCAAGATATAAGGATATCGGTATCGATGTAGACCAGATGATCTCTGATGCAGAGATCGCTCAGTATATCGTTGATGTAGGCACGCGTGACGGTGATGTTGTGGCACTTGCTTATCAGGCAACAGGCGGGGCGATGATATACAGAGCGTCGATTGCTGAAGAAGTGTTCGGCACATCCGATCCTGATGAGATAGCTGCAATTGTCGGCGGCGGTTCTGGAAACTGGGATAAGTTCCTGGATGCTGCAGAGGCGCTTAAGGATCGTGGATATTCGATCGTATCAGGTGTGCAGGATATATGGCAGGCTTGCGAGACGTCTAATACTGATCCGTGGGTATTAGACGGCTATGATGTTTATCTTGCTCCGGAAAGGGAAGCTTATCTGGATGTAGGTAAGATCCTCTATGACGAAGGTTATACCAACGGAACGAATAACTGGTATGAAGAATGGTACGATGATATGGAAGATTCTAACGTATTCTGTTACTTAGGACCTGCGTGGTTTCTCAACTACATAATGATCGGCAACTGCGGCGGTTACAGTTACGGAGAAGGTTCTTACGGTGACTGGAGAATCTGTGTTCCGCCTGTCGGTTTCTTCTGGGGCGGTACCTGGGTCCTTGCCAATAAGGATACGGATATGGCTGAAGGTGTTGCTGAACTTATCGAATGGATCACTCTTGATACTTCTGACACAGGTCTTCAGTATCTCTGGGCTAATGATCTGATAAGTATGGGCGGATATGATTCTGTTGCTTCAGGCGTAGTTATGGATAAGTGTTATTTTGATTGTGCCTTCTTAGGCGGTCAGGATATGTTCGGTGTATATCGTGCCTGTGATGACCTCGCAACAGGCAAGGGTGTCTGCCAGTATGATCCGGATGCGAATGCTTACTTCCAGGCTGAAGCAGATAATTATATTATCGGCGACATAGACAGAAACGAAGCGCTGCAATCTTTCTATGACTATATGTACGAAGATGTGGTGTAGAATCTTTAATGCAACATTCTCGATGACACATCTGTATTAATGGTATAAAAAACGAAACGGAGAATCAAAAATGAAAAGCATTACAAAGGTTTTGGCATTAGGTCTTTGTGCAGGTCTCCTTACAAGCTGCATTACGGCATGTTCAGACAGTTCTGTTAATTTCAATGCCAGGGTGAATGTCAACGGATCAGAGATCATCAACACGCAGATCAGTTCTGAGAACTGGACAGCAGTGGAGAATATGGAGATAACAAGTGCATACAGAGGAATGTTCGCAGAAGCAGTAGGCGAACTTGACGGTTATATGTATGAGCCGGTTGCTTTGCTCGCTACAAAGACAGGATCAGGCACAACATACTGCTTCCTTAGCAAAGGTACTGTTGTTACCCAGGATCCGGTGACAACATTAAAGCTTACTTACATCAAGCTTGACGATAACGGCACTGCAAGCTTCGTTGAAGACGAGGATCTTGTGCTTCCCGGTACTGGTGACGGAATGAGCGTAGGCAGCTGGGCAAACGCTGATTCGATCGAGATAACAGATGATATTAAAGCTGTGGTCGATAAGGCTTCTGAGACACTTACAGGCGCTACATATGTGCCGGTCGCTTACATGGGTTCCCAGGTTGTAGCAGGAACCAATCACGCGATCTTCTGCAAGGTTGTTCCTTCCACGGCAGGCGGTAACAGCGATGCTGCATTTGCGATCGTATATATCTACGAAGATCTTCAGGGCAACTGTGAGATCACAAGCACAACAGATGTAGATATCTGACAGCGCTGTTGAATGATTAAGATTTTGATCTCCCGCAGACTTTTAAGTACTGCGGGAGATTTTTTACTTAACTGATATTCCCAGCAGATGCCCTGATAATCCGATTATCTCTTCGTGTCCGTCCAAGAGCCTTATGGTATTCATCAGAGCTTCTCTTGAAGTCTCATTGTCCCATAGGTTATCAAGATCTTTTGCAAGCCAGGCACCACCCATGATGCCGTGAACTTCAGTATCTTTGAATCCGCCTTCTTCAAGTTCTGATCTTAGTGCTGCAGCCGAATGGAAATGCGCGCTCCCGATACCTTTGTAGTACTTGTGATCAGGATTAACGTGGCAGCCGTCAGAAAGTTCGCGTTCAATCATATTGATGAATTCCGGATCTTCGAGCCGGTTGTACTCGCTCCCCGGTGAATAAACGGTTATGTTATGCAGAAGACATGAGAAGGGAGTAAGTGCTGCCGTGTAGATCTTGCCGCCGGGCTTAAGAAGGCGGTAACTCTCACGCAGAGCTTTGATCCTCTCACCGTGATCTGTTATGTGATATATGGGACCCATAAGAAGTACTGCATCTGCGCTGGCGCTTCTTCTTGGCACTGACCTCGCATCGCATACTTCTCTGGACTCTAGTTTAAACCCTTTATATTCATCAGCGAGCATGTCACTCATCTCAATGTTTTTCGCTGACATATCGAAAAGATGCACTTCATAACCTAAGGTCGTCAGCCACCATGCGTATTCACCGTAAGCTCCGCCGATGTCGTATATAACAGCAGGCGGCTTTGGCAGACTCTCAAGCAGGAGTTCTTTTGTCCTGTCAAATTCTATGCGGCCGATCCCGGTGCGCAGTCTGTTGAATTCCAGTCCGGCATCGTAGTATGCCGTAGCGGATATGTCTATTGCATTCATGTTTTTCTCCTTTCAGAATCAAGTTTTGCTGTCGGTACTTTTCTTCCTGCAGATGATCTTCCTGCGGCATACTGACACCTCCTTTCCTAAAAACAAAAACGGTCAGCAGCTAATGGACTGCTGACCGTTTGAAATCCGATACTTAAGTGATTTATGTACGTGGTAAACCCGGCCAGATGTCCTTAACTGACAACGGCCTGCTGCTGATTCATAACTGATGTTCTTAATGAACCGCGCATTGATTAATACCTCCGTGTGATTTCCGAGAGTATAGAGCAGCAGTGGATTTGTGTCAAGAACACAGTTGACAATCAGAAACGGCATTCGAATATAAATTAAAAACCCCTCTTACGGAATTCTGAAGAGGGGTTGTTGATACATGATCAAGTATTACTTATTCGGCGATATATTCGCTATATGCTTCCTTGATGATGTCCCAGTCGAGATCGAATCTGGACATATGCTTCGAGAATGCTGCTTCAGCTGCTTCTTTGTCATGAGCAGCAATGGCATCGGCAATTGCCTTGTGATCTGATACGAGCTTATTATCCTTGATCGTCTTGAGTGAGAGGGATCTTACTCTGTCGAAGTGAAGGCTCATAAGGCTGACCATATAGAAGCACTGCATCTTATTGCATGCGACGTAAATGTTCTTGTGGAATTCATTATCAAGGTCCAAGAACTTCGGAGGGTCGTTCTCAAGATAGAACTGCTGAAGCTTGATGTTGGCGTAGAGTTTCTGAATGTCTTCTTCGGTTGCGACATCACATGCTTCCTTGATGAGAGCAGTCTCAACTGCGATACGGAGGAATCTTGATTCCTTAATGAGTTCGTAATCGATCAGGGAGACACTGCAGCCCTTCTGGGGAAGGATGTTGACGATCTTGGACTTCGATAATTCGAGATATGCTTCGTGAACCGGAGTTCTGGAGATACCGAGCTGAGTTGCGATCTCCTGCTCGCCGATCAGACTTCCTGGCTTGATCTCCATGTTGATTATGTTGTCTTTTACGATACGCAAGGCATACTCGCGGTTAGGTTCAAATGTGTTCTTTGGAGTGATGATCATTAGTGGAATCCCCTTAAATAAACTCTATAGAAAACCTAACATAAAAAAATATTTATGTCTACCACTTACATACTAATCTGCAACAGCGGAATGAAGCACTTTCCTTACTGCTCCGGCGCCGCCTAAAAGCTCATCAAGATACTGTTCTATGACAGGAGTAAGTCCCGTCTTGTTTATGTCGACACCGAAAACAGTCTCATTCGCAAGGATACCATTAAGCTTTCCCTTCACGCTGCCTTCCATTCCATAATAAATGCCCTGTCCGGCAAGTTCGTTCTGGAAAAATCCTGCGAGCGGGTCTGAACTGATCTCAAAAATGTTTCCTTCGTCATCGACAGCAAGAAGATATCTGAGCCAGCCTGCGATAACGAGCGGAATGAGTTTTAATTCAGGGAGAGATTCCGGTCTCTCATTAAGATAAGAACTGATGGTAATGCCATATCTTATCGGAAGCTTCTGACTGGTATCGGTTGCGATCCTTTGGGGAGTGTCGGGAAGAAACGGATTAGGGAATCTTTCTTCCAGGACTTCTTTAAGGAACTTCTCTGGATCTAATATTCCCGGGTTGCATACAACAGGGAGGCACTCGTTGTAACCGAGCTTAGTTACAAGTGCCTTAAGATCAATGTCGTTCATCTCGTCTGATATCTTCTTAAATCCAAGAAGGCATCCGAAAATCGCAAGCGCCGTGTGCAGCGGATTAAGGCAGGCTGTTACCTTCATTCTCTCTGCCTTGTCTACGGTATCTCTGTCGGTCAGTATAACACCGCCTTTTGCAAGGTCAGGTCTGCCGTTAGGGAAGAGATCTTCAACAACAAGATATTCAGGGACTTCCGCATTAACGAAGGGTGCTGCGAATACACCGTTCGATGTCTTGACGCTCTTAAGATTACTGATGCCGAGTTCCGTTAACTGATTTAAGATCTCATCAGAAGGCCTCGGTGTTATCTTGTCGATCATGGTCCACGGGAAAGCAACAAGTGAAGGATTGTTTACATAGGCTCTGAAAGCTTCATCTGTGAATCCTCTTTCTGTCCATGCATCGATTATATCCATGACGGATGATTTGAGCTTATCACCGTTGTGACTGCAGTTATCCATGCTGACTAATGCTATAGGATACTTGCCGGCCTTGAATCTTTCGTATAAAACAGTGGCAATAAATCCCATGCAGGTGAGGGGGTGTACAGGTCCGTTCTTCATGTCTTCTGCGGCCTGCTCGAAAACATTGCCGTCAGCATCTCTTAACGCATAACCCTTTTCCGTTATCGTAAAGGAAATGATCTGCAGGGAAGGATTGGCAACTATCTGGTTTAATCTTCTGATGCTGTCCTCATCATCGTAATTTGCGGGGATCGCTTCAGTGATGTTGCCTATGATCTCATAGCCCGTGTTGCCGTCAGCTCTGAGGTCACAGATTATTGTGAGGTTATCGAAGGGCTTATATATCTTCTCAAAATTCTCATAGTCCATCGTTCCGCAGACTACGATGCCTGTATCAGTCAGCCCCTGATTTAAGAGGCGCTGGTTTACTCTCGCAATGAAGGCTCTGAAGATATTTCCTCCGCCTACATGAAGCCATGCAGGATGAGCTGCCGTGTTGGCGATGACTGAGTCTATATCGTATTGGGGCAGCGTGACATTTATGCTGTCCCAAAAACCGGAATTATTAAGGTTAGCTTTTGACAGATCCATACTGTATACCTTCCTTTGCAGCTTGATGCTAGTTTTCCTGTACAAAACCGATAACCTTATCAGGATTTATAAGGTTATCGGTTTTGCATCAAGGAGGAATTGCTTTATGAAAACAAATATCAACTCAGTTTAGTAACGGCTTCCCACAGACCGTTAATGTATGTTGCTCCGAGAGCACGGTCGTAAAGACCGTATCCGGGTCTTCCTACTTCGTCCCATATCATGCGGCCGTGGTCAGGACGGATATAACCGTCAAAACCGTTATCGTAAAGAGCCTTAACGATAGCGAACATATCCAGATCACCACATGAAGATAGATGTGATGATTCATAGAAGTCACTGTCGGAAGTGTGCTTTACGTTTCTTAAGTGAACAAAGTGAACTTTGCCCATGGAGGTAAACGTTTGAGCAATGTCTTTTACATCGTTACCGATGCCTGCACCAAGACTTCCGGTACAAAGAGTAAGACCATTTCTTTTAGAAGAATTGAGTCCAAGATATTTGTTGACGGATTCTTTGCTGTTAACGACCTTAGGGAGATTGAAAAGGGGCATCGGAGGGTCATCAGGATGAACCGCAAAGTTGATGTCCAGTTCTTCTGCTGCAGGGATAACGGCATCAAGAAAATACTTTATGTTCTCGAAATACTGCTCGGAAGAAACATTCTGGTAAAATTTAATGTCTTCTGCCATCTGTCCGAAGCGCTCAGGCTCCCAGCCCGGAAGAGAGAAGTCATTTGAACCTTCGATCATGGAGGAAGTGATCTTCTCCAAAGTAAGCTTCAAAGCTTCTTCGTGGCTGTAAGCCATTGTTGTGCTTCCGTCAGGCAAAGCCTGTGTAAGATTGCTTCTGTACCAGTCCATTACCGGCATGAAGTTATAGCAAATGCACTTAACGCCTGCCTTGGCGAGATTTCTCATTGATACTATGTAGTTATCAATTAACATATCGCGTGAAGGGAGGCCCTTCTTGATATCTTCGTGGATATTAAGACTCTCGATGACTTCCATCTCAAGTCCGTAGGAATTGATCTCATCTTTGACAAGATTGATCTCATCCATTGTCCATATATCACCTACAGGGATCTTGGTAAGATGAGTGGCCACACCGCTGACACCCGGTATCTGTTTAATCTGCTTAAGCGTTACGCTGTCGTCGCCGTACGGGAACCACCGCAAAACCAATTTCATAAGTGTAAAAATCCTCAATTAATATTCCGTCATAATGAGATAAGACAACATATCAGCCTCACTATGTTCACTAGTATACTAGTAGGCTTTGCGCGTGTCAATAGATTATGACATATTGAAATGTTAACTCTACTTAACTTTCAGGAATACCCTGCAAAATACAGTAAAACGGGGGATAAGTTATTGTAATTTATTAAGTTTTCAATGACTTTTTAAGCACAATCCCGCAGCAGTGTAAAAAAGAAGATATCTTAAGCTTCTTCGGCTGACTCGGTTATCTCTTCTTCAGGTGTCTCTCTATGTTGCTTTGGCTTAAATAATCTGAAGACTAACGGAATAAACACTATAAAGCCGAATTTCTTGACCACTTCTCCCAACGAAGCAAGATAGATAGTCCAGAGCTCATAATGTTCTTCGGTAACGACAGTAAGATTGGTGCATGCCACTATAACCGCATAGCACAGAAGACCGGCGGCTATAAGCACGGTTGAGATCACAGTCGTCTTAACGGGAATCGTCTCATGCTTTTCAGGATTAAGCTTCTTTACGCATAAAACGATACCGGTAAATATCAGACCGGCTGCAAGAACACCTGAAATAACCTGGATAAGATTCAAATAATCAGACATTTACTTCAGCCTCTTCACGCGCCTTTTCGACTTCAGCAGCTCTTGCAAAAGCTTTCTCGGTGATCATCTGGATAAGGTATGTTGCGGCAACGGGAGTAACCAGTGCTGCAGGAGGGAAGCATAAGGTAACAACAAGAGCAACTGCAATGATCAGCCATATGAGAATGAACTTCGGGAAGTTGATCATGCAGAGTGTAAAACTGTTCATTATGGTTCCCTTAATGCCATTTTTGAATCTGGCCATAAGAGGATATACGAAAGGCATCGTAAAGATAACCGGGAGAAGAGGCAGGAATGAAACTATCACATACCAGTCCGGCAGCCTCGTCCCGTTTATTCCGAAGAAGGCAAAATAAATATTGAAGCCTGCAATGGCAGTGAAGACCGTATAGGCGAGGTGAATTATTATTCCGTTCTTCAGGTTGTCCTTCAGCGAGTGCATAAACTCCTGAGTGATGTTGTCAGTCCCTTTGCGGTACTTATGATATACGGTGTAATAAAGTGCCGTGGCCGAAGCGCCGATCGTAACGACAGGCAGACAGAAGAGCAGGAAAAGAGCGGAAATGATAACTACATTTCCTATGGCGGATCCGATCTTATAAAGCCTGCTGTTTGTGATGTGCTCGAAAGACTGTTTCATCTGACACCTCTCTTTTGAGTCAGTATAATGCAAAACGAGCCACTTGCCAACTAGCATGGTAGACAAAAATGAGCTCAATAGTTACAATGTTGCGTAATAATGCGTTTGATATAAACTAATATCAAAATTGCAGGCTTCTGACTGGAAGGAAGGTAATACTAATGACTGCAACAAAATTACCCGGCATTTTTACGAGCGGAATGGTTTTCCAGAGAAATAGGGAATTCATAATAGAAGGCGAAGAATCATCATTATCCGAAGTAACTGTTACTTTCGCAGGTATCAAGAAAAAGGCTCAGGTTACAGACGGAAAGTTCAGAACAGTATTCCCGCCCATGGAAGCAGCAGTTAATGAGCAGCTTAAAGTTGTTGGCTCAGATACTATCGTACTTGAAGATGTCTGTGTGGGCGACGTCTATATGCTTGCAGGCCAGTCTAATATGGAACTCCCGGTCAGCAGGACCGTTGATCTCAATAAGGAAGAAATAGAAGCAAAAGATTATCCTGAGATAAGACAGTTCCAGCTTATACCTGATTATGAGCTCCCGGTAAAAGGAGAAAAATCGATCTGCGGATTTCCTGGCGGCCGTTGGATAAAGGCAGCAGGAGATGACAAGTATGCAATGAGTGCCATTGGTTTTTATTCTGCAAAGCGTATCTTTGATAAGACGAATGTCCCGATCGGTCTTATCCTGAACGCTCAGGGCGGAGCGACCATCGAAGCCTATATGAGCGAAGAAGATTATGAAAAAGCCGGTTGCAGTGAAGATGACGTAGCTCCGTTCAGAGGAAAGAACGTCATCAAGGATTATGTTGCCAGAGCTGAACAGAATTGCATCGTATGGCGCAACAGTTCCATAGATAAAGATTTTTCTTTGGAAAAGGCCTTGGCCGGTGCCATAAATGTTGAGCTTCCCGGAATAGTGATCGATCAGTTCTCCGGCAGTGTCTGGTTTTATAAAGAATTCGATCTTGAGGGGCCCGTTGAAGGCAAGTGCCTATTGAAGCTAGGCGATCTTATTGATGCGGATGTTACTTATGTGAATGGTGTAGAAGTGGGCCGTACCGAATATCAGTATCCGCCACGCAAATACTATTTTGACGGTTCGATATTAAAAGCCGGGAAGAACACCATAGCAACCAGACTTATCGTTGAACTCGGTAAGGGCGGTTTTGTTCCGGGTCATCCTTACTATATTGATACCGGCTCTGAGAAGATCGATCTTAAAGGCGAGTGGAAGATGATGTACGAGAAGAAACTTCCTGACTACGATCCGCCGAAGCTTCCGCAGATGATACCGTTAACGATCTACTACGCTTGTCTTGTTCCATTGAAGGATTTTGCGATATCGCAGATATGGTGGTGCCAGGGCGAATCCAATTCAGGCGAACCTGAAGGTTACGATAAGAAGATGGTACTTGTATTTAACCGGATGAGAGAGCTGTATGGTCAGGTCCCGGTGATCCTCATCAGGATTGCAAATTACATCAACCCGTTAACTCATGAGACCGAGATCCCTGAAGGATGGAAGACAGTTCAGAGATTCCAGGATGAAGCTCCTCAACATATCAGTAACCTGAAGGTAGTATCAAGTCCTGATCCGGATCCGATCCATGAACTTCATCCCCAGAACAAGAGCATTATCGGAGAAGGCGTTGCAAAGGCATCAATGGAATTCTGATAATTAATTATTCAAAAGAAACAAGAAACAGGTGTATCTGACTGCACCTGTTTTTTATTCGAATTGTACAAAACTCTAGCATACTAGATGAATATTGTCTTGACATATTGTCTGCCTGGTGTTAATCTCATACCAAGTCAACTAACATACAAGCATGCAAGAACGCTGTAAGGCAATTCTGCCTGACCGTTCTTGGAGGGGATTAACCGATTATGAGTGAAAATGAATTGGACCAGCAGCAGACTACGGTTGAGTGGGAACCAAAAACCAGGACGTTAGGACAAAGACTGGGCAAAGATGTTAGGGTCAATGGCCAGCTTTATCTCATGTTTTTGCTTCCTGTAATTTATTATGTAATCTTCAGATACATTCCGATGTTCGGTAATATCCTGGCTATCCGTAAGTATTCTGCAGGCGGCAGCATTTTTGGTGAAGGTCCCTTAACACTCAGGTATTTCGGTCAGTTCATTACCGCAAAACCTTTTTGGCAGGCGTTTTTCAATACATTGATCCTTAACGGTCTCTATCTCATTTTCAGATTCCCGTTAACACTCATTTTCGCATTGCTTTTAAACGAGATCAGAAATCTCCATTGGAAGAAATTCGTTCAGACTGTTTCTTATCTTCCGCACTTTATCTCAATGGTTATCGTCTGCGGCATGATCAAGGAACTCCTCTCAACTCACGGTCCTGTCAATGATCTCATCTTCAAACTTGGCGGTGACAAGATCAGCTTCATCTCAATGGCTGAATGGTTCAGGACTATCTTCGTTGTTTCAGGTCTCTGGCAGAGCTTAGGCTGGGGCACGATACTCTATCTTGCAGCGATGTCCGGAATCAATCCTTCTCTTTATGAGGCTGCTACTGTTGACGGAGCTAATCATTTCCAGAAGGTCATTCATGTAACCATACCCTGCATCCTTCCTACGATCGCAACTCTTCTCATCCTTGATATCGGCGGACTTGTCGGTTCAGGCGGAGCTTTTGAGAAGGTATATCTCTTATACAGCCCTATGACATATGAGACATCAGATATCGTGTCTACTTACGTATTCAGAATGGGTGTTGAATCAGGCAGTATCAACTTCGCAACGGCGGTTGGTCTTTTCGAAGGATTGATAAATCTCGTATTGCTTACAGCCGCGAACTTTGTATCGCGCAAAGTAGCAAAGACAAGTCTTTGGTAAGGAGGAGAACAGTATGTCTGCTAATGAAAAAGCTGCTCCTGAGCTCAAAGAGATCCATATTCATAATCCTAAGAACAGGATTAAGGATTCTGCAGGTTATAAGACCTTTACAGTTTTCAATACGATAATAATGTTATTGATCTCGGTAATAACTCTTTACCCGTTTATATACCTTGTCTCCCAGTCTTTCACATCTGAGCAGGCTATAATCGCAGGTCACACGGGTCTTATTCCGGAAGGGTTCAATATTGATACTTATATCTATGTAATGACCCGCAATCCGATCAAGATCATGCCTAATATATTCCCTGATCTGAAGGTGCCTGAGTTCATCGTCTACTACATGAACACGATCTTCTATACGTTTGTCGGAACGGTCCTGTCACTGTTCTTCTCATCGATCCTGGCTTACCCGTTATCGAAAACGAAGCTCAAGGTGAACAAGTTCTTATCACCGTTCATCATCTTCACGATGTATTTCGGCGGTGGACTTATCGCTAACTACGTTTTGATCTTAAAGCTCGGTCTTAAGAACTCCATGTGGGGATTCATTCTTCCGATGCTGATCAGCACATATTACGTAATCCTCATGAGATCTTTCTTTATGAGCATACCTAAGGATCTTGAGGATGCAGGCGAGATCGACGGACTCGATAAGTTCGGTGTTTTCTGGCACATAGCGCGTCCTCTGTCCACGCCCATCATGGCAACAATGACTCTCTTTTATGCGGTCATGTATTGGAACAACTGGTTCAACGCAAAGCTCTATCTGCAGGATAAGAACAAGTGGCCTGTTGCATATTTCCTCCAGACGATCATCAGAGGCGGAGGCGCATCTGATCCTGATGCGACCCAGATGTCGGCGAACATCAAATCGTGTGCAATGGTACTTACGGTTCTTCCGATCATATGCGTATATCCCTTCATTCAGAAGTATTACGTTCAGGGCATGATGCTCGGCGGAGTGAAGGAATAACAGTTTTGTGCTAAAGGGGATAACCCGTGGCAATAGAAAAAAATACAGAAGAAAGGAAACAGTTATGAAGACTACAACATTGAAAAAAGTTTCTTGTGTCGGACTTTCTCTTTCTATGCTTGCTGGTTTTGCTGCGTGCAGCACCAGTACCAGTGAGACTACTGAGGCTACAACGATCCCCAGTCAGATCGAGACAACTACCGAAGCAGAAGAACAACTTCCTTATGATTTCGGATATGGAGTTACATTCCATGCTGATGAGCCTGTAACTTATACTATGTTCTTCAGTGATGCTTCATGGTATCCGATGGTCGAGACTTGGCAGACGGAGGGTGTGTTCAAGAAGATCGAAGAACTTACGAATGTTACACTTGACATTAAGTCTTACGACAGCAACGACTATATGGAACAGGTAACACTCGACATTAACGCAGGAAACGCTGCTTACATCATTCCTAAGATCTATGATGATTCTGCATTCGTAGACGGCGGCGCTATCGTTCCTATCTCAGACTGGGTAGAGTATATGCCTTACTATACCGAGTTCTACAACACTTATAATCTGTCTGATGATATCAAGACAATTACAAGAGCTAACGGTAAGTACTATAAGCTCCCCGGCATGAAGGAAGCTAACCTCATCAACTATTCTTTCGTTATCAGAAAGGATATCTGGGATGCAGCAGGTGTTGACGTAGTTGAGCTCGAGAAGAATTGGACATGGGCAGACCTCCTCGATGCATTGATCCAGGTTAAGGCTTACATGGTTGAGCAGGGTATGTGCTCCGAGAGCGATTACATCTGGTCCGATCTCTGGTGCGGTAATGAATCCGGCCAGGGCAGCGGCGGAAACCTCCTCGGTGTTATGGCTGCAACATATGATTGTAATGCAGGCTGGAATATCGGCAACGGTATGAGATTTGATCAGGAATCCAACCAGTTCGTTTTCTCACCTACAACAGAGAACTATAAGCAGTTCCTTATCACAGCTAACAGCTTCATCGAAGCAGGAATCCTCGATCCCGAGACATTCACACAGGATGATGCTACAGCTACAGCTCAGTATTACAACGGCCAGACAGCAATCATGTCAATCAACCAGGGTCAGTGGGCTAACTATGAGCAGAACATGACAGCCCAGCTCGGCGAAGGCAACTATGAGAACTACGTAATCACAATGCCTATCGGTTCTACAAGAAACTCCACAGTATCTCCTGAGAGACTTGAGAACGGCGTTATGATCTCACAGAAGGCTCTTGATGATCTCGGTGAGGATGGCTTCATCCAGATGCTCAGATTCGTAGACTGGCTCTTCTATTCTCACGAAGCTTATGACCTCACAAAGTGGGGTGTTGAAGGCGAGACATACTATGTAGATGACGACGGCAACAAGCATCTTATGGAAGGCTATTGCTGCGGCGGCCTCGGATATGGTAACAACGAAGAAGAAACACTGACTGACATCAGACTTCAGTGGGGTTATGCAGGCGGTAACTTCTGGTACGGCGGAACTGTTGCAGAGATGACAGACAACCTGATTCCTCCTGTAGCAGATTATGTCGAAAGAGATACCGAGTACAGAGATACACCTCCTCTTGCTCCCGGTATTGCCCCGACCGAGGAACAGAACGAAGAGATCAATCTCATCGCAACTCCTCTTATCAGTAACGTTAACTCCTGGACATTGAAGTTTGTAACAGGTCAGGCAGATATCGAGACACAGTGGGATGAATATGTTCAGTCCTGCGTTGACCTTAACAGTCAGGGTCTTGTAGATATCTACGGTGAGCTTTACACAGGCTGATATGCAGTAATTTGACTTTCCGCTTTAAGCAACAGGGGGCATTCCGATGTATAATCGCATTGGGATGCCCCTTTGTTAAAAGGATTGAGAGGTATATTTATGGGCTCTACAGAGTTTTTCAGAAAAGGCCGCAAGATCGCTATCGTAACAGACGGAAGCGACAAAGGCATATTAAGGGTTGCTTCTATTGTCATTAAAGATATTGAGCGTGTTACAGACTCTTTGAGAAAAGTCTGCAGGATCGCAGTTACTGATGATATTACAAGCGGGAAAACAGCATATGCAGACACACTTGTTTTTGCAGGGATCCTGACAGGGTCTTCAGACAGCCTTACAGACAGGCTTCTTGCAAAAACAAATGTTGATCCTTCCGATATTTTAGGAAAGAAAGAAGTATATGCCTTTGCTGAGGTTACGGGTTTTGAAGGTCTCGAAAACAAGAAAGTTTTTGTTATCGCAGGAAGCGATAAACTCGGAACCATATACGGCTTATATAAACTCTCGGAGATGATAGGCGTAAGTCCCTGGCATTATTTTGCCGATGTAAAACCAATAGTCAGGGAAGAAATTGCTTTTGGTCCTGATGAACTCCCTGCTGTATCTCATGAACCGAAGATCGAATACAGGGGATTCTTCCTTAACGATGACTGGCCTTCACTTGGTGGCTGGGTAACAAATGCTTTCGATGACTTCAACGAATTGTTCTATGAGAAAGTTTTCGATCTCCTGTTAAGACTTCGTGGAAACTTCATGTGGCCTGCCATGTGGTCAGCTGTATTTAACAACGACGGCAAGGCTTTCCCTGAGGCTTCTGCAGTCCTTGCTGATGAACTCGGCATAACAATGGGCACATCACATCACGAGCCTCTCATAAGGGCAGGCGAGGAATTCTCGCACATGATGACTGACAGTAATGATATAGGTTACGGAAAAGACTGGAGCTATTACACCAATCCCCGCGGGCTTTATGAGTTCTGGACTGATTCCATCAAAGCACGCGGCAAGTACAAGAATCTGATCACCGTCGGCATGCGCGGAGAGCGTGACAGCAAGATCCTTGGCGAAGATGCCACCATGAAGGACAACATAGATCTTCTTAAGAAGACGATAACTGACCAGAAGAAGATACTTGCTGAGAATGGTCTTGAGGGATGCCCTAAGGTGCTTGCCCTCTATAAAGAGGTTGAGGATTATTACTACGGCGATGATACGGCTGAGGGCCTTTGCAAGTGGGAAGGCCTTGATGACCTGACACTGCTTTTGTCTGACGATAACTTCGGAAACTTAAGAACTGTTCCGTCACCTGAATTGAAGGACCGCAAGGCAGGCTGGGGCATCTACTATCACTTCGATTATCACGGGGATCCGATCTCTTATGAATGGGTCAATTCAACTCCGATCACGAAGGCATGGGAACAACTGACTTCGGCATATGAATACGGTATCCGCAAGCTCTGGATCTGCAATGTCGGAGACTTAAGACCTGTTGAGCTTCCGTTAAATTACTTTATGGATCTCGCATTTGATTTCGATTACTGGCAGCAGCCGAATAAGACTTCCGAGTATCTCACTAAGTGGGTGAAGCAGCAGTTCGCCGAGCTTGATGAACCGACCTGCAGGTCAATAGAAAACCTCCTTAACGATTACATCAACATGAACGGCAGAAGAAGACCGGAAGCGACTCACCCTGATACGTTTGATGTTCCTTCGAACCTGGCATTTGAAGAATTAAGATGCGCTGACAGGATAATCAGGGATGCTTCTGCTGTTAAGAATGCGATCCCCGGGGACCTTTACGACAAATTCTACGGCCTGGTATATTTCCCGGCTGTGGCTTCGGCAAATCTGCGCAGGATGATGGTGCTCACGGGCCTTTATAACATTGTTACAAACACTGGTTTTATAGTATCTAACTACTTTGCAGAGGAAATAAACAAGACTGTTGACCGAGACATAGAGCTTGTCAGGTTCTATAACGAGGAGATGTCAGGCGGCAAGTGGAAATACATGATGAGTTCCAAGCATGTCAACTTCCAACACTGGAATGACGAAGGTTCCGAATACCCCAAGCCTGTCATAAAGCCGTTTGCTTCTGCTGAAGAGAGGGCATGGGTCATAATCGAGCGAAGTGAGAAATTCTTTGACGGTGAATGCATGCTTCCTGATATGACGACAGCTGATACTTCACCTAAAGAGATATACATTCTGAACGAATCTCAAAGACTCGATCCTTTTGATCTTGAGTACGATAAGTCGCTTCTTAAGATCGATAAGACCGATATATCTGAGGGATCCTACAGACTTGATATCCTGCCTCTTGGAAAAGTCTGTGAGACTTCCGTTGAAGTCAGATTCTTATCGCACAAAGTAACGGTCAAGGTACGTGTCATTGATACGGCATCGATGTCTGAACTGCCCTGCATGGTCGCAGGACATTTAAGCATGAGCTGCGATTCATATGCCTCAAAAACAGAACCTGAGGATAGCTCACTCCTGACGATCGATAACTATGGTCTGTCAGGTAAAGCTGTTAAGGCATATCCTCTTACCAGGGATTATTCTGAAGAATCAGCACCTTCGATGAAGTATGATTTCTTCCTGCCTGAAGAAGGCGAATATGAAGTATCTGTTTTCGTAGCTCCTTCGAATAACACATTCAAGAATCAGAATCTGCATTTCGGGCTCAACATGGATGGTATGGGAATTAAGAAGACCGCACTGTTCCCCGAAGGCTATATGGCAGGTTACGGCACTGATCCTGACTGGTGTGAAGCCGTGCTTAGAAACTGCCGCGAACTTAAGACAGTATTTGAACTTAGCTCAGGCAGTCACAGTCTTGAATATGTTGTGCTTGATTCGATGGTAGTGCTTCAGAAGATCGAGATCAGAAAGCTGTAATTGCTGACACCTATATCAGATGAACATGTCGCGTGAGTTTTTATAGCAGACTCTCTCGATGATGTCTTTTAGGATGCGCTCATCTTTTGAGAATCTTCCGCGTTCAACTTCGGTTCCGAGGTAATTGCAGAAGATCCTTCTGAAGTATTCATGTCTGGTGTAAGACAGAAAACATCTTGAATCAGTGAGCATTCCTTTGAAGCAGGGAAGAGGACTTTGAGCGCAAAGAGAGCGCAGGTGGTCTTCCATTCCGATCAGGTTGTCATTGAACCACCATGCAGCGCCGTGTGAGATCTTGCCGGCGCTGCTCCCGTCATTAAATGATCCGCACAGCGTATCGATCACCGTGTTGTCTGTAGGATTTAACGAGTAGATGATCATCTTGGGAAGAAGACCTTCGCTGTTAAGTTTATCCATGTATCCTGCAAGAGGAGTTACGAAGTCGAATGAACCTGTGATAGTATCGCATCCGCAGTTGGCACCGGCCTTCCCGAACATTACTGAATTGACGTTGCGCTTGCATCCGAAGTGAAGCTGCATGGTCCAGCCGCGCTTTGCGTATTCGCGTGCGAAAAACAGCATAAGTTCAGTCTTATATGCGGTCAGTTCCTCGTTGGTAAGCTTCGCATCTGACATCGTCTTTTTCTTCTCGAAAACTTCCCGGGCAGTAACGGACAGATCTGTTCCGAACCAGATAAATTCAGTGCCGTGATCGGATAGTCTGCAGCCCATTGATCCGAAGTGATCGAGTCTTTGGATGAGAGCTTTTTTCAAATCATCAAGAGTTCTGATACTGATGCCTGATGCATTTTCGAGTCTTGCAACATAATCACTGAAACTGTTCTTTTCAATATCGACTATGTTATCGGGTCTGAAGGCAGGCAGGACCTTGATGCCGAATCCTGATGATCTGATCTGTTCGTGATATTCCAGGGAATCACAGGGATCGTCTGTGGTGCAGATGAGTTCGACATTGGATCTTGTCATGATCTTCTTTGCTGAGAGTTCACCGGACTTGAGCATCTCATTAGCCTGGTTCCAGATGTTCTCGGCATTTTGTGTTGTGAGCGGTTCAAAGATATCAAAGTATCTGGCAAGTTCTAAGTTTGTCCAGTGATAAAGGGGATTGCCGAACGCGGATTCGACTGCCTTTGCCCACATATTGAACTTAGCCCTGTCTGATGCATTCCCCGTGATGTATTCCTCGCTGATTCCTGCAGCACGCATAAGACGCCACTTGTAGTGATCGCCCTTGAGCCAGAGCTCGGTTATATTGCTGAAATTGATGTCTTCCGCGATCTCCTTTGCCTCGATATGGCAGTGATAATCGACGATCGGAAGATCTTTTGCGTATTTGTTATAGAGATTTATTGCGGTGTCATTCCCGAGAAGAAAATTATCATTGATCAGACTGTTCATGTGCCACCTCTAATGTAGAGTTTTCGTATATAAAATAACTTATTTTCGCTTTAATCGCAAACCAAAATATGCTAGAATACAAGCTGTTTTTGAGAGGTGACATTATGACTTTTTCAGAGAAGGTTTTTAACACCGGAATAATACCGGTCGTTGTTTTGGATAAAGCAGAAGATGCAGTCCCGCTGGCAACAGCACTCCTTAAGGGCGGAATAGATTTTATGGAGATAACTTTCCGCACCGCATGTGCTGCTGAGGCTATCTCGCTCATCAGTAAAGAAGTGCCTGACATGATTGTCGGCGCAGGAACTGTGATAAATCTTGAACAGGCTAAAAAAGCCGTTGACAGCGGCGCTTCATTTATCGTATCTCCGGGACTTGATGAAGATGTGGTAAAGTGGGCATTGGATAAAGACATACCCGTTATCCCGGGATGCGTAACACCTACTGAGATAATGAAGGCGTTAAGTCTCGGGCTTACGACTGTTAAGTTTTTCCCTGCGGATGTTTTCGGAGGTATCAAGGCCATAAAGGCTCTGTCCGCACCATTCGGCCAGGTGAAGTTCGTTCCGACGGGCGGTGTGTCCGAATCAAATCTTACAGAATTTGTTGCTAACAAATCTGTCTTGGCAGTCGGCGGAAGCTGGGTGTGCAAAAAAGATGATATAGCATCTCACAACTGGGACAGGATTACTGATCTTGCTTCCGGCGCGGTAGAGAGAATCAGGGAGGCAAGACCATGAGTAAGTTTCTTACTTTCGGAGAATTGATGTTAAGACTTAAGAGTCCCGGAAGAGAGCGTTTCCTGCAGTCACCGGCACTCGAAGCAACATTCGGCGGCGGCGAAGCAAACGTTGCCGTATCACTTGCAAATTACGGACTTGACGCTGAATTCCTGTCTGTCATTCCGAAGAATGATATCGGTGCTGCTGCTATCGGAGAACTTAAGAGATTTGATGTCGGTACGGATAAGATAATCAGGGCCGACGGCAGAATGGGAATCTACTATCTTGAGACCGGTGCTAACCAGAGACCCAGCAAAGTCATATACGACAGAGCTTATTCGGCATTCTCACTCTTTGACCCTGCAGGTTATGACTGGGACAGCATTTATAGTGACGTAAAGTGGCTTCACATATCAGGCATAACGCCCGCCATCTCAGAACAGACACGCGATGCTTCAATTGCGGCTGTTAAGGCAACCAGGGACCGCGGAATAACGGTTTCATTGGATCTTAACTACAGGAAGAATCTGTGGAAATATGGCGTTGATGCTCAGGAGGTCATGAAGGAACTCACTTCTTTCGCAGACATCATCATCGCCAATGAAGAGGACTGTCAGAAATCACTTGGACTAAAATGCGACAGCAATGTAGAAGGCGGCAAGCTCGATCACGAGGATTATAAGAATTTAAGCAGCAGCCTTCTTGAACAATATCCGAATGTAAAAAAGGTCGCCATTACGTTAAGAGAGAGCAAGAGCGCAGACATCAATTTCTGGGCTGCAGCTCTTAACAACGGCGAAGAATTCATGGTAAGCCGTAAATATGAGATGTACGACATCGTTGACCGTGTCGGCGGAGGAGATTCTTTTGCCGGCGGACTCATATACGGTCTTAATGAACTTGCAAATGATAAAGAAGCACTGGAATTTGCTGTTGCCGCAAGCTGCCTGAAACATTCGATTGACGGTGATTTCAACCGGGTCAGCATCGATGAAGTAAAAAAGCTCGCAGAGGGTGACGGCTCCGGCAGAGTTCAGAGATAATTATCTGTAAAAATCAGTTAAAATCAGGCATTCCCGTAAGTTTGGCAAAACTGCGGAAATCTCATGAATATTCAAATTTCGGAAATACTTTGATAATCAAAGCTATTTACACATAACACAGCTGATGCTACTATCCTGGTATCAAATCTTCTTAACAAGGAGGATGCGACGATGGATAAATACAGATATCTTATAACAGCAATACAGCTGGGTTTTGTAGCTTTTGTTTTCCTTATCCTGTTCGTGATTTTCCTGATCAAATCGATCGTAAGAGGAAAAAGAATAAGGGAACTGGAAAACAAATTGAGAGAGGTTTTGCGCCAGACTAACCTGGTGCAGATGCCTGTCATGCCTGGGGGCATGCCGCAGATGATGCAGTATCCCGTTCAGCCAACGACTGCACCTGGCTTGGCACCGATTCCTACCCCAAATCCTGCGCCTGATCCTGCACCGGCTGCAGCAGCTAGTCCTGTTCAGTCTCCCGCGCCTCAGATCGCTTATGCGGTACCTGCGCCTTCGTGGGCAGTACCTCCCGCAGCAGTGCAGAGCCAGAGAGCTCAGATGCCGGTATATACTAGAGAGGAGAAGCCCGAGAAGCCTAAGCGTGAGAAGTTCTTCAGCAGCATCAACATCACATTCGGTATCGGTGTACTCCTTCTTACCATAGTCGGTGCAACATTCATGACCGGTTCATGGTCCTGGATGACGGAAGAGATAAGGGCGATGAGCCTTGTGATCCTTGTGTTTATCGTGTACGGAATGTCATTCCTCGCAGGCAGGATCCTAAAGCTCCAGCAGACGGGATTTGCATTATATTCACTTGCGAGTCTTTTGGGTCCGATCGTTGTAGTCGGAATGGGTACATTCAATCTTTTAGGCCCTGGATTCTCATTCGATTACGGAACCGGATGGCTCGTTGCAACGGTTGCTTCACTGATCTTATTGGTTACGTCGGTCGGCGGAAGATTCCTGTTCCATGAGAAGGTCCAGACAAATATCTACCGCTGTACGATATACTTCTCACTTACGTGGCTCGTGGTATTCCTGTCAGGCCAGATCGGTCAATCGGTTGAAGGGATCCGTGAGTGGAGCATGATATGTCTGGGTTTAGCGCTGCTGGCTTTGGCGTTCAGGATAATCGCGGTTACGCCTCTTCTTGAAGATGAGCGTTTCTTCAAGGTCTATTCAGAAGTCATCACATACATTCCTGCCGGACTGTTATCAGTCACAGCTCTGCTAAGTGACGGTGCGGTATTCGGAGCAACGATAGTTGAATCCGCGGCAATGGTATTGCTTGCCAGGTTTGCAAAGGGCAGAGGATGGGTAAAGTATCTGACACCACTGATCTCTATGGAAATGGTCGTTTCCTGGATCATTTTCGCAGACAAGACAGGCGATATATATCTTGTTACTTCGGTACTGATGGTGATATTTGCAGTGGTCTACGCAGTGCACAAAGTTCTTAAGCTGTCGACACTTTTCTCAGACATCGGACTGCCGGTAACATTAAGTGTTTTACCTTCGGTAATGGCTTTCGAGAAAGCCCCTGTAATGGGAGCTGTGGCAAGCTTCCTGGCGTTGGCACTGATCATTTTCGGACTTGTTGCAGAACCTGCGATCGCGAAGATCGAAGCCCTGCCTGAAGGAATATTCAGAAAAGAACTCCCTGTGCCGGCCAAGGTCTTTATGTCAATAACCGGAGCAGTCTTCTACTACCTCGGAATCACGCAGATCTATCTGATTCCCGAGAAAAACGTTATACCTGCAAATCTTTACTTTACGATCCTCGCATTGTTGCCTGCAATCGCATCGGTCGTTTTGAGATCTCTATGGCGTGATGACATCAGGATCCGAGCAGCAGGCTATACAATGGCGGCCGTATCGGTTATTGCAGGATTCTTCTCTATCTTCTCTTATGAAGATGCTCAAGATCTCGGCACAGTGCTTTGTTCACGCATTTACATCTGCGCGTGGCTCCTGACACTCGCGGTCATGGTTCTGGCAGTCTGCTTCATTGTTAAGCCCTTCAAGGAAAAGCGGTTAAGCGCAGGTGCAATGTTCTGGATATCCGTATGCATTAATGCTTTGTCCATAGGCGTGTTCCTGATGATCGATTATAACAGCCAGGCAGTATGGCGCATCAAGGATATACCGGGATCATACATCCCGCTTATCAGACAGATCGCAGCTCTTACGTTCATGGGACTTAATATTGCATGCCTCGCAGCAGCATTCTTCATAAAGCGTAAGGGACAGGGAATCCTTGCAAAGTATGCGGCCGGTCTGAAGTACTTCTTCTGCGGATTTGCAATGACGTGGTTTACATATTCATGGTACTTATTCGATTCTACATGGACACTTCTTATCGTGGCAGCAGTCTTTGCGGTATTGTTAAGCCTCCTTGACTCTGAATTCTTTGCAGCGCTTCCGGTAGTTGCAGGAGAGATAGCTGTTATAAGCGAACTTACAAAACTCGGATCAGATGACGTAACCAACGTGGTGCTCATTATGCTGACGGTTTTGATCGCTGCAGCAGGTCGTCTGATATTCCGTAAGAATGTCATTACAAAGAAGTCAGCAGATTATCTGTCGCTGACATCGTTCGTGCTGCTGTTCGGACTTAAATCTGCAGACTATGTGCCTATGATGGTGCTTCTCGCTGCAGCTCTTCTCGTAATGAATCTTGCGGGAAGGACGAAGATCCCTGTAAGAGTCCTTCTAAGCATATTTGCAGGTTTTGTCTGCCTCGCGGTCATCACGCAGCCGTTCTTCGATCTGCCTGAGGTGATAGCCCTTGAGTATGACATCGTTCTACTGCTCGGAACACTGATGCTGATCTGGAAGGCCATTAAGCCTGCATCTGATAATGTCCTGAAATATATCTGGTTTACAGGAGTGGCATTGAGCCTTGTTGCAGAAGGAATCTCTGCGGCAGTAACAGGTGAGACATTAGATCTTATCGTTGTCGGCGTGGCGTCTTTTGGAATCTTCATATATGCATTCTTAAGACGTAACCGCCTTTGGTTCATCCTGGGAATCGTATCGATGGTGTCTGTAGCCGTATATCTGTCTGTGGCATTCTGGTCATCGCTCGTATGGCTCATATATCTCCTCATCGCAGGCAGCATTCTCATCGTGATGGCTGCTGTCAACGAATGGGGTAAGCGCCATAACAAAGACGGAAACAAGAAGCGTTTCTTCCAGGAGTGGACCTGGTAAAAGAGCACCTTAATTGCTGTCAAACAGGCTGTCCGTAAGCGTTTTATGCGCTGACAGGGCAGCCTGATCTATGAAATAAGACATCTTGTTTACAAACTCTAACAAGATTTACTTATCAGTTTTGCCTTGCTAAAATAAGTTTTGGGGAAAAAGCGAGGTTAAATTGGGTTTTAAAAGCATTAGGACCATTGCCGTTAAGGCAATAGCGCTTATTTCAGTGACCGTGGTGTGCACGGGCCTTATGAGTGCACATATTAACCCTGCCGCGGTCGTTGCCGATGATGATCTCTATAAGACACTCTACGATGTGTTCAGGGACAGGGACGGCGATCCGGATAACTTCATGAGCCAGGAACAGCTCGTTGATTCCATCCTCTACTATTGTGACCAGCTCTCAGGAATCGAATACACATACGGTGACCAGGAACACTATCTTGCATGCGACGGATTCGTAAGCCTCGTTCTGCGAATGACGTTCGGAACTGTATATAACTTCGAGCGCACGAGGACCAAATACTGGTGCAAATTCGATTACCATGAAGAACATATCTTAGCGTGCAGCTATGTCGATAAATACGAGGTCTACAGACCGGGCGGAACGTCAGTTACCTGGCTTTACAAGAATTATGTAAACACACTGGTAGAGCCTCTTTTTGACCGCGAATATGTTGAAGGCATGACTAACGAAGACTGGGCAGAATACCTGGAAGAAGTCGGCGCTCAGCCCGGCGATATAATGTTCTGGGATGACGACAGAGACAAACAGTACTGGACCCACATCAGCATATATGCAGGAATCGAGGACGGCGTCCCGAAGATGTGGCATGCGTCTTCAGTTAAGGGCTATGTCTGTAAGCAGAGCCTCGAAGAAATCACCTGTGATGTTGCTTATCTTGATTATTGTTCGATACTTCCCATGACTGACCATCCGGCAAGAGTAGGGCTTTATGTTACTGATGAAGCTTATGAGAAGGATTTCTCCTATTCGATCTACAGCGATCCTTCGTGTACTGAGTACCTGGGAAGGATAAGCAGCGTATGTGATCTGTCGGATCAGTCTTATCTCGAAAACATTCTGATCTATCCTAACGACGCTCATGATTCATACGACCGTACGATCTATGTAAAGCGTGATATATCGCCATATACGGGTGACAGCGGAGGGTCTGAGGTCTATCAGATAATCATAAATGTCACGCCGGATGACGATGAGTACGGCACAATCACTTATTCGGTCTACGGTGCCGCGGATGTCAGGTATTACTGCAGTGCCCAGATAACCGGGTACAATTATCTTGAAGGAAGTAAAGTCATACCGATTACTGATTACAGATGATTATTTTCGAGAGCTGTTCTGGCAAAAGAACAGCTTTTTTAGCGGAGTTTTATCACGAGATTGTAATTTTGCTATCAAGATTTTTTATAATATAATAATCTGGAATTAATCTGGACAGTAGGTTGGCTAATCTCGGCTGCCGTACGGAAGGAGCGCTTTATGGATTTTCTCGCTAAGACTACCGATGAGATGACCGCTATGGAAATCAGGCACATGAATACCGTAAAGGAACTTGCGGGCGAGTGTCTGGTACTCCTCGAGAATGACGGTACGCTGCCTATCAGAACTCCCGGCAGAATAGCGGTTTTCGGCAACGGCGCAAGACATACGGTAAAAGGCGGCGGCGGATCCGGCGAAGTTAATACGAGAAGCAACGTTAATATCTGTGACGGTCTTGCTGAAGCAGGATTTGAGATCACTTCAACAGGCTGGCTCGACAGATACGATGACATCTACAATTCTGAATTAAACGATTACCTTACAGAAGTATACAGACTCTCAAAAGAGCGCAACACAGCTGCAATCAATATAATGTTCGAGAAGGCATTCTTTGCTCCTGCAATGCCTGAGGTCACAGAAGAAGATGTAGCAATTGCAGGCGCTGATACAGCGGTTTTCGTTATTTCCAGAGATTCATCCGAAGGCAGAGACAGAACTCCTGCGAAGGGCGATTACTATCTGACAGACGATGAGGAATCTATCCTTGACTTCGTTATCCATCATTTTGACAAGGTCATCGTGCTGCTTAATGTCGGCGCGGTCATCGATATGTCCAGACTTAAGCACCGTGCAGGTGTCAGCGCGATCCTTCTTGTAGGACAGGTAGGAAGCTTTACCGGCAACATCGTTGCAGATGCCATTACGGGTAAGACGAATCCTTCGGGAAAACTCGTTGATACATGGGCTAAAACTTATGAGGATTATCCGTTCGCAACTGATTTCTCAAGCCAGAACGGCAATACCGACGATGAGTTCTACAAAGAGGGCATCTATGTCGGATACAGATATTTCGATTCATTCGGAATACTTCCTTTGTATCCGTTCGGATATGGTAAGTCTTATACGACTTTCTCGCATGAAGTTGTTGATATCATTCAGCAGGGCGCTGAAGTTAAGGTTGCCGTAAGAGTTACCAACACAGGTTCCGAGTTTGCCGGCAAGCAGGTTATCCAGGCTTACTTCTCAGCACCTGAAGGTGACATCGACAGACCTTATCAGGAACTCTGCGGATATGCCAAGACAGGTCTTATCGAACCCGGTGACAGCGATACGGTTACGATCGTTATCCCGATCGATGAATTCCGCTGCTACGATGATGAGATCCCTGCAAGTGTTATTCCCAAGGGCAATTACATTTTGAGGATCGGAACGAGCTCACGCGAGACCAGGATCGAAGCAGTGCTTACGGTTCCCGAGACTGTCGTTAAGGACAAATTCGACAGAATATTGGAAGACGATGCCAGATACCTTTTCCAGGATCTTAAGAACCCCGGAACAGGCAAGAATGCCCGTCAGGCACTTGATGCTTCGCAGCTTGATGCATGCACGAGACAGCTTACGCTTGATCTCTCACGTGTCAGAAGAAGCATCATCAGATACAGAGGCGTTAATGAGACTCATGTTGATATGAGAAAGGGCGAGGACCTTACATTGGGTTCTGTCATCGGACGTAATGCCGGTGTAGGTGAATTCGTAGCACAGTTCAAGCTTGAAGAACTTGCTGAACTGGTTGTCGGAAACTACATCAAGGAAGGCATGGAAGATGAAGAAGTATCTGCAGCAATGCACGTACCCGGTGCCGCTGCCGAGACCACATCAAGATTCGAAGGCAAGAGAAGACTTCCTCCTCTTGTTCTGGCTGACGGCCCTGCAGGATTAAGACTTCAGCCTCACTTCAAGGCAACCAGGAACGGCGACCTCCTAAAAGGCGGCGAGACATTCGGTCTCATTACTGAACCGTTCCCGGATGATACACCCGAAGATGCAATAGATTACTACCAGTACTGCACGATGATCCCGGTAGCAACATCACTTGCTTACACATGGAATCTCGGCCTTATCGAGAAGCTCGGAAGACTCATCGGTGAAGAGATGGAGGAATTCGGAGTTCATCTCTGGCTTGCGCCCGGAATGAATATCCACAGAAATCCTTTGTGCGGAAGAAACTTCGAGTATTTCTCGGAAGATCCGCTCGTTACGGGTCTTTGTGCCGCAGCTGAGACCAAGGGCGTTCAGTCTGTTGACGGCAAGGGTGTAACGATCAAGCATTTTGCCTGCAACAATCAGGAAGATAACAGAATGTTCAGCAACTCTCACGTATCCGTAAGAGCTCTGCGCGACATGTACCTCAGGGGATTTGAGACAGCGATCAAGATCGAGCAGCCTTTCTGCGTCATGACGTCTTATAATCTCCTCAACGGAATCCATACAGCAAACAATTACGAGCTGATCCAGAATGTATTAAGAGACGAATGGGACTACGAAGGTGCAGTAATGAGTGACTGGTTCTCATCCTTCGAAGATGTCGGGTTCTTAGGCTATGACGAGTCGAAACTCAAGTATCCGCCGGCATTCTCCAGACTCTGTGTATATGCAGGATGCGATATGCAGATGCCCGGATGTGCCAAGAACGCTGAAGACATCGTTACCGCTGTTTATAACAACAGACTCACATTAAGTGATGTCCAGTCCGCTGCCATGAACATAATCCGTCTTGCGATCAAGTGCTTGTAATACAGGAGTTAAATGAACGAAGTAACTGATCAGGAAAATAATCCGGTAAATAGCGGATTAGATTTCACTAATATGACGCGCGAAGAAGCTCTGGAATACATGGGGCTTCCTTCTGATGCGGATATTAAGGAGATAGATGACCGTTTCTGGCAGATGTCCAAGAATTTCAGAGGCAAGGAAGATCCTGAATCCAAGGCAAAGGATGACGAGATATCGGCTGTCTATGACATTGCTTCCGGAAGGCGTGACTTCAGGATTAGGGAAGAGCAGGCCAGGGAATCTGAACCCAAGCGTTTTGGCAAGACCAAGTCCGAGTGGAAAACATATTTCGAGTACACCTGGTACAAGTATCTCTTGGGAGTAGTCATTGCGGCAGCAGTTATCTATCTTGGCGTTACTGTTTTTACCAGCGAGAAGTCTGCGGTTGCGGTCATAGTTTTCGGACACATGACTTTTGATGACGACTATATGCGTGAAGCTCTGATGGAAGCCGGTGCGGAAAATCCTTTTATCGGTTCGGCAGACATAGTCGTTCCCAACAACGAAGGATTCAGGTATTCAGATTCTGACAATGCTAAATTCAATGCGATGTTTTACATGGATCCCTGTGTCCTCATTGCGGATGAAGCAACATATCCGTACTACTTTGGAACTTTTAAGGATCTGTCTCCCCTCTATGATGACATCATGGAAGGTTTGTCTGAAGAGGCAAAGGCAGGCATCGTTCCTATTTACATGACCGAACAGGAGTCCATGTACTATCAGAACATACTTATCTCTTCGAGTGACTACGACAATTCCGATCTATACGATACGTCACTGTTCTCTGATGAGCCTATCCTTATCGGATTTCAGATAACTGATCCCAAGATTGCGGAAAAGCTCGGCGTTGACTGCATGTGGCATTCGAGACAGACGACACTCATAGTCGGTGAATATTCAAAATGCAGAGACGACGGTAAAACGGTATTCGTCATCACTACGATCATCAACAGTGCGTTTGAGGAAGAAGTTTAATTAAGTCCCGTTGCTTTAAGCAGGAGCTTCACTTCGTCTCCGTCAAGAGACCTCAAGGCCCCGCAGCTGTCTAAGTCTTCGCTTATCTTTAGCCCTGCAAGTCCGATCCTTCGAAGTTCGATGACTTCCTTTTTGAAGTGCGCGAAGATCCTTCTGACCTCATGAGTCTTACCCTCGTGAAGTGTAAGATGCGCTTTGCTTACGCCTTCGTATTCTTCTATGACTTTAAGATCTGCAGGTGCTATTGATTCGGCAAAGCCTTTGTCACGGATGGTAAATCCGGAAGATACTGTATTGATCTCTTCCTCCGTCCAAGAGCTGCCCTGATATATAACCAGATATTTCTTGGGGACTTCGTACCTGGGCGACTGGAGGCGGTGGGACAATTCGCCGTCGTTTGTGATTATGAGGAGCCCCGACGTATGGTAATCAAGACGCCCGACCGGTGAGAGCTTCTTGGATCTTAGATCCTGGGGGATGTAATCTGCGATGCAGGGAAGACGCTTATCTTCCATAGCCGTCAGAACGCCGTCGGGCTTGTCGAACAGATAGTAGAGTTTGGTCTGGCAGTTTATGGGGCTGCCGTCAACTTCGATGGAATCTTCTTCTGATACGTGCATGGAGGCGTCATTAACGATAGCGCCGTTAACACTGACGCTGCCATGTGAGATCTTTGAACGGACCTGGGATCTGGTGCCTAAGCCGCTGTTTGCGAGTAATCTGTCGAGTCTCATGAGATAATTATAGCCTATTAGCGTATAATTGTTTTCGAGAGGTCAAAAGATGGAAACTATCAATATCGAACAGGGACATCCGACAGTCCAGCAGGCTATGACTAAGCTTCAGAACGGCATTTACCGCGCCAGAGCTACGGGCAAGCCTGTCGCCAAGATAATCCACGGCTACGGTTCTTCGGGAACGGGCGGTGCCATTAAGCAGGCGATAGGATTGGAACTGCGTAAATACATAGCACGCGGCATGATCAAGTCTTACTGTCCGGGTGAAGACTTCGGTCCGTTCTCTGCTGCAGGCAGGGATATGAGCGCCAAACATCCGGAAGTTTCCAGAGACCGTGACTGGGGCCTTCAGAATGACGGAATAACGGTAGTTATGTTTAAGTGATCAAGGGGTTAATATGGCAGACGAGTTTGATATGAAGTGGGAAGCTTTTGAGTCCAGGTGTAAGGCGTGCAGGAACTGCGGCCTCAGGGACGGCGCTAAGAACGTCGTTATCTACAGAGGCAGCAGGAAGGCTCCTCTCATGATCATTGGCGAGGCTCCCGGCGAGAACGAGGATATCCAGGGTCTGCCCTTCGTAGGAAGGTCCGGCCAGCTCCTTCAGAACCTCCTGGGCAGCTACGGCTTTACCGGCGAAGACTACCACATCTGCAATATCGCAAAGTGCAGGCCGCCTCAAAACAGGCGCCCTACTCCTGAAGAGATTCATGCCTGC
Source organism: Saccharofermentans sp. (assembly GCA_024695565.1). The sequence continues at coordinate 73,418 of JAILHX010000066.1, forward strand.
AAGCCCCTTCTTGCCGAGCAGTTCATGCTCGTAAGACCTAAGGTCATACTGCTCTGCGGATCCACGGCTTATGAAGGTTTCTTCGGAACCAAGCCCGTAATGCACACCGTAAGAGGTCAGTTTATAGAGAAGAACGGCTATTACATCATGACGACTTACCATCCGGCATATGCTTTAAGAAACCCCGCAAACAAGATGCCGATCTATGAAGATATGGGCAAAGTACGCCAGAAACTGACTGAGATCGGAGCCATGCCTCCGCTTGAACCGATAAAAGATTAGATTTCTAATATTGATTTTCGGAAATTGCTTTGCTATAATCACCAAGTTGTAAAAAGCATTGCCGAATTGTGTAACGGTAGCACACCGGTCTCTGACACCGTTTGTCAAGGTTCGAATCCTTGTTCGGCAGCCAAATAAACCGCGATTGCAGATTAAGCAGTTGCGGTTTTTCTTTTGCCTTCAAATATAATCCTTTTTCAGATCGGTGCTTTGAACGGAGTTTTGGCGGTTAGCGGAGCCGGAACTCGCCAGAAACTATGGTAAAAAGTATGGCTTAGACCATATCTTTTGCCATAGTTTTCGGGGCTTTGGGCACATTTCTATGGTAAAAACTATGGCTTAGGCCATATCTTTTACCATAGTTTTGTGGGATCTTCAGAAAATTCAGTCAAAAGTTCAGTCGTATGACTGAAGTTCTGACTCAAAAAACAGAGACTGTAAAAATGCGTTTATGAATGCGTTTAGTAACGTAATAAAAAACGTATTTTAGCCCGTTTTGAGCGAAAAATACGTTTAAAAGTACGTTTGATAACGTATTGAAAAACGCATTTTGAGGTGTTTTGGGGCTGTAAATGCGTTTATGAATACGTTTATATACGCATTGAAAAACGTATTCTTACGTACGGCAGAAAGCATCAAATCCCGTTTATTTTTCCGTTTGCTAACGGAACTTTGAACGGAATTATGATATAAACCTACTATATTCATTTGTTTAAGGAGGCTTACTATGCCGCACGTAATCATTAAGTGTTATAAGGGACGCACAGAGGAAGTTAAGCAGAAGTGCGTAGATAAGGTCGCAGCAGACGTTGCTGAACTCATGGGATGCGATATCTCTTCCGTATCCGTTTCCGTCAAGGAGTACGAGAAGGAGGATTGGAAGCCTCAGGTATGGGATACAGAGATCGCGCCCGAGATGGACACGCTCTACAAAAAGCCCGGTTATACATGCGATTGAGATACTTTTATATATTTACTTGGTATTATTTGATTTTTCGTGATGATATAATCCTTAACGGTAATAATGCTTTTGGAGGCAGATTATGAAGAAGAAGATAATTAGTCTGGTCTTATCCGGTGCTATGCTCGTCAGTTTGGCTTCATGTACTACACCTGAGACCACTGTTGACATTCCGGCTACACCTACTGAAACTGTGGCGGAGCCTACCGAGACTGAGACAGAGCCTGAGGAGACGGAACCGTCTCTTATGGGATTCAACATGATTGAGAACGGCGATTTCTCTGATACCGATCCGGAGAATCCCTGGCATACGTACTTTGAGGGCGGCGACGGTCTCATGTACATCAATGACAAGGGAGAGCTGCAGTTCGACTGCAAGATCGTCGGAATCAAGGAATACTCCAATCAGATCTACTATGACGGATTCAGCCTTTATCAGAATTGTCAGTACGAGATCCAGTTCGATGCTTATTCTGATGTTGAGCACGTTATAGGATACAGGATCCAGATCAACGGAAGTGACTATCACGCATACAGCGAGGAGTTCATTACCGTAGGACCTGAGGTCACGCACTTTGATATCACTTTCACTATGGAGGAAGCCAGCGATCCTGCTCCGCGTCTTTGCTTCAACTTAGGTAAGTTCGAAGACAACGAAGGCTTAAAGCAGCATACAGTCTGCTTCGATAACTTCGATCTTCAGTGCATTGACGATTCCGGTTATGACAGCTCGCTTTCTGTTACGGGCGCCATCAACAAGGAAATCAACCTCAACCAGATCGGTTATCTCCCTGACGCTTCGAAGGTTGCAGTTTTAAACGGCGATGCTATCGCAGATACCGCTTCCGTTATCGATGTTGCTTCAGGAAGCAGCGTTTACGACGGACCTGTCGATGCCGCAGTATTCAATGAATCAACAGGCAGAGACGAAGCAAGATTCGATTTCTCAAGCGTAACAACACCCGGTACTTATAAAGTAGTTTCAGGTGACTGTGAGTCATTCGAATTCGTTATCGCTTCTGACGTTTACGATGAGGCATTCGATGCTTCGCTCCGTATGTTCTATCTGCAGAGATGTGGTGTAGAACTTGATGCAGAACTTGCAGGCGATCACGCTCATGCAGAGTGCCATACCGGCTATGCTGTGATCTACGGAAAAGATGAGACGATCGATGTTTCCGGAGGATGGCATGATGCAGGCGACTACGGAAGATATGTAGTATCAGGCGCTAAGGCAGCAGCTGACCTTATGCTCGCATACAGCTTCTTCCCTGAAGCATTTGACGATGCTCTCGGAATCCCTGAGTCAGGCAACGGAATTCCCGATGTTCTTGATGAAGTAAGATTCGAGCTTGACTGGCTCTTCAAGATGCAGGCTTCTGACGGCGGCGTGTATCACAAGGTTACTTGCGCTAACTTCCCGGGCTTCGTAATGCCTGAGGAAGAGACAGAAGAACTCATCGTTACACCTGTATCAACAACTGCGACAGGAGACTTTGCAGCAGTTATGGCGATGGCATCTTATGTCTACAAGGATATCGATCCCGAGTTTGCAGCTAAGTGCCTTGATGCCGCTAAGGCAGCAGCAGGATATCTTGATGCTCATCCTGATCTTGAGGGTGCGGTCAACCCTGACGGAATCGTAACGGGCGAATATCCTGATACTAACGACGTTGACGAGAGACTCTGGGCTTATGCGGAACTTTTCAAGGCTACAGGCGACTCCGCGTATGATGATGCTTTCTGCGCTCTTACAACCGGCGGATTCTCAAGTGCTACAGATCTCGGCTGGCAGGGTGTCAGTGCTTATGCAGGATATGCATATCTGACAGCTGAGAACGGCAAGTTCTATGATGCAGTCTATGCGATCTTTATCGGCGGCGCAGCAGGCATCGAGGCTGCAGCTGCGGCAGATGCTTATAACTCATCGCTTACCTCATATCCTTGGGGCAGTAACATGACTATTGCCAACAATGCTATGTACATGATCATGTACGATAAGATCAAGGGCGTAAATGACGGTGACCTTGTTGCAAGAGAGCAGCTTGATTACCTCCTCGGTACTAACGGAACAAGCTACTGCTTCCTCACGGGATTCGGAACGCAGTCACCTGAGTCTCCTCACCACAGACCTACTGAGGCTACGGGTATCGTTGTTCCCGGCATGATCGCCGGCGGTCCTAACGAGAGCCTTGAAGACCCTTATGCTTCAACAGTTCTCGAGGGTACGGCTCCGGCTCTCTGCTATGCGGATAACGATCAGGCTTACTCATTGAACGAGGTAACTATCTACTGGAATTCACCTGTGGTATTCCTTTTCGCTTACGCCGTAAGCTGATAAGGTTCGCGAAAACCAAAACCTGACAAGGGCCGCTTGAACTTCAAGGTTCAGGCGGTTCTTTTACTTGTGATAAAATGATTTAAGTATTCGAAGGAGGCATCAAGATATATGGATGCAGCATTTTATGACCTGATCTTCAGACGCAAGTCATTCCACCGTTACGGCGGGCCCGACGGCCTTACGATATCGCAGGAAGAATTGGACAGCATCCGCACTATGTGGTATGAGTTTAAGCCTCTTTTCGAAGGGATAGAGACAAAGATCAAGATCGTTCCGGGCAGGCAGACGAGCTGCAACAGGGGAGAAGAATACTGCATTCTGATGTACAGCGAGAAGAAGCCCGGATATCTTCAGAATATCGGATATATTGCTGAGCAGTTAGATCTCTATCTTACGAAGAATAACATCGGTCCTCTCTGGTTCGGAGTAGGAAGGACTAAGGAGAGAAGATACGAAGGATTGGAATACGTCATCATGATGGCAATCCGCAAGGTCGATCCTTCCAAGTTCCGTGACCCTAATGACCAGTCCGATTTTAAGAGAGTAACGATCGAGGAATTCTGGGAAGGCGAGAGGATCGAAGGCGTTACTGAAGTCGTGAGACTGACTCCTACGGCATGCAATATCCAGCCGTGGAAGGTCGTAAACAAAGGTGACGGCACTCTGGATGTCTACCGTTACAGAAGACCCGGCAAGCACGGCATTATCCCGCCGTTCAGACTCGCATACTTCGGAAGCATCGACATCGGTATCTTCATGCTGTTCTTAGATATCTGCCTGGAACATAAAGGCATAGCTTTTGAACGCGTGCTGACTCCCGATGACGGCAACTTCAAACAGCTGAATCTTAATGCGGTCTATAAGCTCAAAGATCAGGAGGTAAGAATATGAAGACAGCGATCGTTTATTATTCAATGCACGGCAACATCCGCTATGTGGCACAGAAGGTTGCTGATGCGACAGGTGCGGATCTGATCGAACTTGTTCCCGTCAAGGCATATCCTGACAAGGGTATGAGCCAGTTTATCTGGGGCGGCTCGGCTGTTACGTTCAAAAGGAAGCCTGATTTGGAACCTTATAATTTCAATGCTGACGAATACGATATGGTCATTATCGGAACTCCTGTCTGGGCGGGCAAATTCACTCCGCCGCTCCGCACGTTCTTCGAAGACAACGATCTGTCAGGCAAGAAGATCGCCGTTATCGCAACGAGTGCAGGCGGCAATTCTGACAAATGCATCGAATCGGTAAGAGTTGCTGCGAAGGCTGATTCTCTCGCCGCAACATTAAGCCTTGTAGATCCCAAGGATTCTCCTTCTGAAGAGAATGAGAAGAAGATAGCTGAATTTATAGAAAAGGTTAAGATCTGATATTATCGTGCAAGTGACTGTTCACTTATGAGACCGAGATTTGTAAAAGTAATTACAGTTTTACTGTTACTGTGCCTTATATCGTCCTGCAGTAACAGGAGCAGCGATTCCGGTCCTCTGGTTAAGGAGACTTTGGTTTCAGGTGAATCACGCGGCCCTACGCCGACACCCGTTCCGGTTTTCCCGGAGTTTGAATATGAGGTGTCCGAACCCGAAGTAGGCGAATCTGACGGCAGGACCAGACCTGTAACTTTCTACCGTGACGGCAATCCTATTGAGGGCAAGATCACTGTTCCCGAAGGAGAAGGTCCGTTTAAGACGATAATCATCTCGAGCGGCCTCTATGCCCATCTCGGAAGATATTCCGGGAAAGCTCTCAGATACAGTGATTACGGTTATGCCGTGATCGAGTTCCACTTCCAGAACGGAGATCCTCCGCCGGGATATGCAGATCCGGAATATCTGGGCGACTTCATTTACGAGCAGGTGTTAGATCTCTACGCGGTTATTGATTCTACGGCGTATTTCCCCGAACTGGACCGTTCCAATATCTATCTTTACGGACACAGCATGGGCGGACTCGTGTCGGCTTATGCGGGAACATTAAGGCAGACAGAGATTAAGGGTCTTCTGCTGGTAGATCCCAGTTTCTATGCCGCAGACATCATGAACTTCGAGAATGAACAGACAATAACGACAGATATCTATCCTCTTATCTCGAGATGCTATATCCCCGTAGTGATCATTACCGGTACTGAAGGGAGCTTCGGAGAAGATCCGCACTTTTTTGACGATGCGAGGGAAGCGCTGCCTGACTGTGAATATGTCGTGATAGAAGGCGCGGATCACCACATGGACGGCGAAGCAAGTGATAGGGTCGTGGACAGTTCCGTCGAGGTCATGGCGGCATGGGATGCAAGGGGATGAGTGTTTGTCAGAATTTATCTGTTGAGTTCGAAAACTGTTGCTCCAAAACCTGATATCAATTAATATAGTCAAGGTTTTATTTTATAAACAGGACGGTTTCCGATGAGAAAGATCTTGATCTCCAACGATGACGGAATAACATCTGAAGGCATTGCAAGACTTGCTGCCGTAGCCAAAAAATACGGCGAGGTCTGGGTAGTAGCTCCCTGTAAACAGTATAGTGCCATGTCACATTCGGCAACCTTCTGGGACCCCATCGATGTATGGCCCGTGGATTTTCCTGTTGAAGGAGTTCATGCATATGCGACGAGCGGTACGCCATCTGATTGTATCTGCATCGCTCTTAATGCAATATTGCCTGAGAAACCGGATCACGTTTTCTGCGGTATTAATGCCGGTTATAACATAGCGTCGAGCATTCAGTATTCTGCAACATGCGGTGCTGCTTTTGAGGCTGCAAACGAAGGCTGTCACACGATAGCTTTTTCCGAATATCATGAAGGTCCTCATGACGTTACCGGCAAGTATCTGGTTCCGATCGTTTCTGAACTTATCGACAGACCGTTGGGAGTAAATGAGATATGGAATGTTAACTTCCCCAACTGTGATGTCAAAGAGTGCAAAGGGATCAAATACGACTGTGAGGTATCGCAGGAACCTTTTTTCTCAGGCTGTTATAAGAAGATAGGCCAAGAGGGCGATAAGACGACATATATTTTCGATTACAAGCCCGAATGGCATGCTGCTGAAGGAACGGATCTGAGAGCAGTACTCGATAACTATGTAGCCGTCGGAAGAGTAAGGAACTACAGCTGATCCTTATGGATACCATCAAGAAAAGCAAACCCATAAGCATATTGCTCATTACGTTGATCTACATAATGGCAGCCTGTTTTGGCGTGCTGGTATATCTCGTTCTTCCGTTTGAATTCTGGCTTGATCTTCTGATCGCAGACGCAGCTGCAACGGTGTTTGTATTCATCTTCAGCGTTATATTTAAGAATGCTTCCGTTTACGATCCCTATTGGAGCGTTCAGCCGATAGTGATATTGGTATGCTTTGCAATCTTCCATAAGATCACGCCGGTAACGGTCCTTCTGCTCATCTCGGTCGTATATTGGGGCATAAGGCTCACAGGCAACTGGGCTTATGTTTTCGACGGCCTTTATCATCAGGACTGGCGTTATACCAAGTTAGAGAAAGAGAACGGCAGACTTTATCCGCTGATAAACTTAACGGGCATTCACATGATGCCTACCCTGATCGTTTATTTATGCACGCTTCCTTCTGTGTTTGCAGTAAGATCAGAACTTAATGCAAATATCGGAAGTTACATAGGTGCTGCGATCTGCATAGGCGCTGCGACGCTTCAGCTTATTGCCGACACACAGATGCATAAATACAGAAAGAGCGGTCAGCACGGACTTATCCGCACAGGTCTTTGGAAATATGCGAGACACCCCAATTACCTCGGCGAGATATTGATGTGGTGGGGCATCGCTATTCAGGCTGTATCGGTCATGCCTGAGAGATGGTGGCTCATGGCGGGCGCCGTCTGCAACACGATCATGTTCCTTACAATAAGCATTCCTTTGGCAGACAAGAGGCAGTCAGAAAAAACCGGATACGAAGAATACAAAAGATCTACCAGGAGTCTTTTGCCTATTTACAAAAAGTGATGGCATTAAGGCAGCAGGATGCCATAAAAATCATCCCTGAAAGGTTCAAACGGTTCTTGTATTCCGGAACTGTCATCCGGACTGTTTGACATGATCCAGAGCGTGTAAGCTATTACGATAGCATCTTCCCTTGAGCACATGGAACGTTGACCGCCTACGAAGTAGCAGTCGTCTTCAAAGTGAAAATCAAAGCTCAGTATGACTTTATTGTGGGCGTAATTACTGTCTGCATCTTCGAAGTAGGGAAGTGTAAACTCATTTTTCATATATTCGAATGAGATAAGTGATACCTGACGTCTGTCTGAACCGGGTATATCGTCTATGTACTCATTAATGATAAATACAGCACGGTGATCTTCATAACTGTATGAATACCAGTTTGAATGACCGATCCTTTTCTGATCCGGGTCAGATTCTGTGGCAGCTTCATAATCCTCATAAGTATATAAGCCTTTTTCCAGCCAGCCGAGATCGGATGCGAGTCTGAACAGCTCGAAAACTTCTCCGTCCCCGGTTTTGCTTATATAGTCGTCAATGTTGATCCCCATGCACAGTGTTACCGGGTTATCAGTATAATCATAAAGTGTATAAGTATATTCTTGTATTAATTCTGAAGTCTCAGAAGTCTCAGTTGTCTCTGTAGTCTCAATAGAAGTTGTTGCAGCAGCTTCAGTTGTTGTTTCAGAAGTGTCGGTAACAGCAGATGCGTCAGTGCTTTGACATGCTGCAAAAGAGACACACATCGATGTGATGAGTGTAAGGCTGACAGCTTTTCTGAGTAGATCCGACTTCATATAAAATCTCCTGTTTACTCGAAAATAATATCACGAATACTCTGAATATAGTCTTTACCTGATGAACGAATAGAGTGGTTAAGCTGCTGAGCTTATATGGTAAAATAGCAAAACAAATATGAACGGAAGAACTGAAAATGCGTGATTTCAAAGTAACAAGATCACAGGACGGACTTCATGTCGTCAAGGCTTCACAGGAAGCTTTCCCGCAGCTTAAATCAACTGATCTGTTCCACGCGCTCAAGCGCCGTGACATAAGGATCGACGGCAAGAAGATCAATAAGGACATCGCGGTCAGGGAAGGCAATGTTGTAGAGATATGGCTCCCTGATGATCATTTCGAAGCAAAAACAAGTTTCCCCAAGGCTAACCCCCAGGAGAAGATGTTCGAGATTATAGCTGAGACCAAAGGTCTTCTTATCGTAAACAAGTCCCAGGGCATAGCTGTCCACTCCGGAAAGAGCGATATAGAAGATACTCTTATTGACCAGATACGTGACATTACAAAATATAAAGACGCCGAGCTCTGCCACAGGATCGATATGAATACAGGCGGCCTGGTCCTTATTGCCAAGAACAAGCAGGCGCTCTCTGACTGCGTGGAACTGTTTAAGAATGATCTCGTGGTCAAGAGATACCGCGCACTGGTGCTCGGTGAACCAACGGCAGGCGAACCTGCTGTGGGCGAGGACGGTACGATCTATAAGGAAGTTAAGGGCTATCTCGAGAAGACCCGCCAGGGCAAGGTCTATATTCATGACGAGAAGCAGCCGGGAGACCTTGATATTGCAACCAAGTACAGGATCCTTAAGACTTTTAAGGGCGCAGGACCTGACGGCGAGAGCGTATCTGATCTGGAGTTAGAGCTCGTAACAGGAAGAACTCATCAGATCAGGGCACAGTTCGCGCACCTGGGTCACCCCGTCATAGGAGACGGCAATTACGGCAGGAATAAAGTAAATCTGCATTTCGGGGATAAGGACGGCAAGAAGGTCAGATACCAGCAGCTGTTCAGCTGCCAGATCATGTTCGGCAAGATCCCGAAGAATAACATGCACGTTGACGTGTCAGGCAAAACATTTAAAATATTACCTGATTATAACGTCAAGCTCATGTGACAGAGCCTGAATTTGGTGGAAGAAGGATATTAATGACTGATAACAGACCTATAGGAGTTTTCGATTCAGGTATCGGAGGGCTTACCGTTCTTCGTGAGATCTGGAACAACGTGCCGGATGAGGGCACCATCTATTTTGGTGACAATTCGAGAGCGCCTTACGGTACAAAGTCCAGAAGCACGGTCATCCGTTATTCGCTCCAGAATATGAAGTTCCTTGAGACGAAGGACGTCAAGCTGATCGTCATCGCTTGTAATACGGCAAGCGCATATGCCTATGAAGAACTCAAGAAGAGGGCGACGGTCCCTGTTGTTGAGGTGGTAACACCCGGAGCCGACAAGGCCTGCCGTGCCACCAAAAACGGCAGGATCGGCATTATCGCTACCAAGGCTACCGTATCTACAGGTGTTTATAAGGATGCCATCGAGAGAAGAGCCAAAGAACTCGGAATGGAGAATATCGAGATATTCCAGCAGGCGTGCCCACTGTTCGTATCCCTTGCCGAAGAAGGCTGGTGGGACACTGAGGTCACCAGACTTACTGCTGAAGAATACTTAAAGCCCCTTAAGGAAGCAGGAGTTGATACGCTCGTTATGGCCTGCACACACTATCCTTTGCTCTCGAAGGTAATAGGAGAAGTTATGGGTGACGGCATAATGCTCGTAAATACAGGCGAGGCTACTGCCGAAGTCGTTAAGGAACTCCTTGGTTCGGAGTCAATTGCGACGGAATCAGGCAGTAAGAGCCCTGTAAGAGAATTCTATACCAGCGATGAACCTGAACTGTTCGAGAAGGTGGCAGCACCTTTCTTAGGCGAAGGACTTCCTTCGGGAACAAGGCATTTTACGACCGACAGATATGAGGTAACCGTCTGATGGATAATGAGATCATTGAAGAGAAGTGCCTGTTAGAGATCAGGTCAGGCATGTACGGCGAGCCTCTTAAGACGGCCGGTACCGTCTCCAAAGAGGGTGCCAGGACCGTCTATAACTGGACTGAGAAACACAGTGAGAAGGAAAAAGCTACTCAATTTGTATTAACTCTTATAAAAGAAGAATCCAAGGCTATCGTCATCAGGAACGGTGATGTTACGTCGAGAATGGTTTTCGAGGCCGGAAACAGGACAACAAGCTCAATGATCACTGCTTACGGGCCGATTGACGTGGTCATTGATACGGATTATATTAACTTCCCGGGCGGCCTTATCGACGGCGCGGAGATCAGTTATACATTGGATCCTGACAGCGGAGAACCGATAAGGAATATCTTTTCGATAAAAAGGCTCTTGCAAAACGAAGAAATATAAGGTATTATCTTCAAGCATTTGTGAAAAGAAAGAGGTGAAGATGAATGGCACATCCGAAGCGTAAATGGTCGAAGGCAAGGACAGCTCGTCACAGAAGCGCATGGAAACTTAACATGCCGGGTCTCGTTGAATGTCCCCAGTGTCATGCTAAGATGCTTCGCCGCA